>CAKRCY010000003.1:0-87032 GCA_934309195.1 uncultured Dorea sp. | reverse complement strand
TGGGCGTGTAGCTCAGGTGGTAGAGCACTTGACTTTTAATCAAGTTGTCCGGGGTTCGAATCCCCGCACGCTCAGTATTTAAAAACGCAGATCTTTCAATAAGAAGGATTTGCGTTTTTATTAAGCGGATGTGGCGGAATTGGCAGACGCGCTAGACTTAGGATCTAGTGTCCACGACGTGCAGGTTCAAGTCCTGTCATCCGCATGAAAAGACAATCCCGAGAACAGTATGGTATGATGCAGTTCTTCGGGATTTTTTGCATAGGAAGATATACAGGAGAATCTGCCGCCGGCAGTTTTCACACCTGTTTATATAAAAAAGAAAGGGGAAACGTATGAGAAGAGTAAAAAGAGTTATTGTGCTGCTTTTGGTCGTGATGTTATGTATGCCGCTGCTGACGGGAGTGCAGACCGAGGCTGCAGATGGGGGAAAACATCTGGATGTATTATTTACGCATGACACACATTCACATCTGAACAGCTATTCTACAATTGTAAACGGGAAACAAAAAGAGGTCGGAGGCTTTGCAAGGCTGAAAACATTGATTGACGAAAAGAAGAAAGAAAATCCGGATACACTTATCCTGGACGGAGGAGATTTTTCCATGGGAACCCTGATCCAGACAGTGTACACGACAGAAGCAGCAGAACTTAGGATGCTTGGATATCTGGGCTGTGATGTTACGACCTTTGGCAATCATGAATTTGATTACCGTTCCGACGGACTTGCAGATATGCTGAAGACTGCAAAGAATTCAGAAGAGACAGTTCCGGAGCTTGTAGTGTGTAATGTAGACTGGGATGCGATGGAAAAAGAAGGATTAAGCAATGGGCAGAAACAAATAGAATCGGCATTTGAGACGTATGGAGTGAAGGATTATGTGGTTATTCAAAAAGGTGGTGTAAAGATAGCAGTTCTCGGGGTATTCGGGAAAGATGCATTAGAATGTGCGCCTACCTGTGAACTTGAGTTTAAGGATCCTGTGGAATCAGCAAAAAATACAGTAGAAGAGATTAAGAAAAAAGAAGATGTCGATATGATCGCATGCGTTTCCCACAGTGGGACGTGGGAAGATGAGAAGGTATCGGAAGATGAGACTCTGGCGAAAGAAGTACCGGATATTGATCTGATCATCAGCGGTCATACACATACGCAATTAGACCGGTCGATCAGACACGGGAATACTTATATTGTATCCTGTGGGGAATACGGCAGGAATCTTGGAAGCATTTCCATGACCCAGAAGAAAGATAAACGCTGGAAAATAAATACTTATAAATTGCTTCCGGTAACAAAGAATGTAAAATCTGATCAGGCAGCCCAGAAGCAGATCGATAAATTTATGGATACCGTCGATACCAATTATCTGATAAATTTCGGTTATACAAAAGATCAGGTACTTGCAGAAAATGATATTAAGTTCAACAGCCTTGAGGAAATGGAAACAAAGCATGAAGAACTGAATCTGGGAGACATTATGTCTGACGCCTATGTGTATGCGGTGGAAAATTCCGAAGGATATGATGGCAGGCCGGTAGATATGGCGGTTGTGCCAAGTGGAACAGTACGTGATACATACACAAAAGGTGATATTACGGTAGAAAAGGTTTATAATTCTTTCTCACTGGGAATCGGAAAAGACGGACTTGCCGGTTATCCGCTGATCACTGCATATTTAACCGGAAAAGAATTAAAGCTGGTAGCAGAAGTAGATGCGTCTGTTTCTGATTATATGACGATTGCAAGATTATATTGCAGCGGAATGAATTTTACTTATAATCCGCATCGCATGATTCTGAACAAAGTAACAGATTGTTATCTGACCAAAGATGGGGAGAGAGAAGAGATTCAGGATGATAAGTTATACAGGGTTGTGACAGATCTGTATACAGGACAGATGTTGGGCTCTGTCATGGATGTATCACATGGATTATTAAAGATTGAACCGAAGGATAAGAATGGAAAGCCGATAAAGAATCTGGAAGATGAGGCGATTACAGACGGTAAGACAGAATTAAAGGCATGGGTGGCAATTGCAAGATATATGCAGTCATTTGAAGACACAGACGGAGATGGAATAGCAAATGTTTCTGATTACTATAGTACGACACACGGGCGGAAGGTAGTGGAAGACAGCAGGAATATTGCAGATCTGTTAAAACATCCAAATAAATTTGCCGGAATGATCGTGGGAATCTGTGTGGGACTTATTGTCCTGATTATAGTGATTATCTGGCTGATGCGAAAATTAATCAGGAAATTTCGTATTAAAAAGAAAAATAAAAGAAAATGAAATGAAAACACCGGAGCAGATTAGAATGCCCCGGTGTTTATTTAACTATTTTATAATAAATTTCCGGATTATACAGCTTACAACTCCTGCAACACAGATTGGAAGTAATGTATTCTTTAAACTTCCGTAAACAGTCAATGCACTCTGGATGCCCTGAAGTGCGGCAGGAATCTGCGGAATGAGACTTGCAAACATAGCAGACAGATAAGAGCCGGCTGCGATAATGATAAAGGATGTGAGACCCCGGCCGTTATCGATGGTATTTCCGTCACGGCCCTGCTTCCTGCTTCCGCCGAGAACACAGAAAAAGATAATAATCTCATAAAGCACTAATACTCCGGCAACGGCAAGATAAGCGATCAGTTCCTGATCTGCAGCTGTCAGACGGGAAATAATGTTACCAAAAGGACCTACATTTGCCAGGAAATGCAGCCCTAAAAGATAAATGATCCATGCGATCAATAACAGTGTTCCTATTCTTAACAGAAAATTGATGAATTTGAATAAGATTTTTCCTCCTGCTTTTGCAGTTTTTGCAACTGGTTTTGCGACATTTGGAACTTTAACACCACGTTTTTTCCGGCGGCTTTTATCTTTTTTACGACCGCTGTGGGAATCATTATCATCATCCATGGCATTACTATCATCATAAAGATCATCATCTAACTCATCAAGGAAATCCTCATCATAATAGCTGGTATCAAAGAAATTATCTTTTCCTTTTTGATTCCTGTTTTTATCCTTTAATTTTTTGGTTAATCTGTCATAATCATTTTTTCTGATATAATCGGTATGATCAATATCGGATAATCCGGATAATACATCACGGTAATCATCATCGTCATCATCGATAGAGATGTCCGGAAGATCACCTTCGTAGATCACTTCGAAATCATCGTCAAAAACATCAGAAGCAGTTTGTGTGTTCTTCTTGTTATTTAAACTCATTGTTAAGCCCTCCTATTTATACCCGTCTTCTATTCTATAATGTTTGAAAAAAACTCTCAAGAGTGGTCACAGAATATTCACGAAGTTGTAAGAAAAAATTTAGATTTGTATTATATGAAATAAAAGCTTAATAGATTTGAAAAAGAAGTTTGTTGAGAAATGAAGTGGAATCACGTATAATGAAATTTATTAATATAATAATGAAGAAGGAGAGAGTATATTTGACAGAGTTATATTATTTTGCATTATCTTTTTTTGTGTATGGATTCCTGGGATGGTGCACGGAGGTTGCATATGCAGCAGCAAAGCAGGGCAAGTTTGTAAACCGTGGATTTTTGAATGGACCGATCTGTCCGGTATATGGAATAGGGGTTGGTGTTGTAATACAGTTCCTGACGCCGGTTGAGAATAACCTGGTGTTGCTGTATATCAGTTCTACCATACTTGTGACTGTGATCGAGGGGCTTACCGGATTCTTGCTGGAGAAGATCTTTCATAATAAATGGTGGGATTATTCGGAACAGCCGTTGAATATCGGTGGATATGTATGTGTGTTATTTTCGCTGATCTGGGGAGTGTTCTGTGTCCTGATTGTGAAGGTTATCCATCCGCTGATCGACAAAGTGCTGACGATGATTCCGTTCGTTCTGGGAATTGTAGTTATGGTGTGTCTGGCGGCCGGACTTCTTGCGGATCTGTATGTAACAGCTTCCGGTATCCTTAAGATGAACCGCAGACTGGAAGCGATGGAGAAAATTGCTGCCGAGCTGAAGGAGCTGTCTGATAAGGTCGGTGAGAATATTTATGAGAATGTAATGGAAGGTATGGAATTCCGGGAGGAGAAAAAAGCCCGTATGGAGGAATTAAAAGCGAAATACGAAGAGATGGCAGAGAACCGTACAAAAGTTGGCGAACGTCTCGTGAAGGCATTCCCGAAGATGCAGGTAAGACAGCATAAGGAGATCTTTGAGGAGCTGCGGGAGCGCATAAAGCGAAGTAAATAAACAAAATCGTAAATCAGAAAAATAAAAAACCTTGAAGAACAAATCTTCAAGGTTTTCTTTCATGCGGAAAAAGGGACTTGAACCCTCACAGGATTGCTCCCACTAGAACCTGAATCTAGCGCGTCTGCCATTCCGCCATTTCCGCTTGACAAAAAGTATCTTATCATAGTCTGACGGAAAATGCAAACGTTTTTTGTGAAAAATTGAAATTTTTTTAATTTTTTCTTCAAATCTAATGGATTTCGATCCCATTTACTTCCAGATGATCATCGATCGCAATTACCAGACAGCGGCGGCCATCGATATCACGCGTCTCTACCAGGTCGGCTCTTTCCGGATTAACCTTAACTACCACATCCGGTGTCTCGATCTGGAAAGTCTTTGCACTGGCGATGTTGGATGCGAGCAGGGTTCCGTGCATACCGACTGTCTCATCGAATTCATCGTCGAATGATTCCAGCTTCTCTTCAGCAACTCCGCTGCGTGTCAGAAGCTTCCTGACATCAGTTTTGGATAATTCCAGCGGTTCCGGTTCTTCCTTAGCCTGCTCGATCATCTCATTTAAATTATCGTGAATGTTACGGACCACTTCGTAGTCACTGTCTTCGCCGAGGGTATCACTTACGATTGCCTGGAAGGTTGTCTTCTGATCACCGGCAGTCAGCGGAGTAGTGCTTCCAAGGACATGCTCTACAAAATATGGCTGTAATTCTTCTGGTTTCTTCGTGTAATAAAGGACATTATGTACGTCCGTTGCACGATCCTGGAAGGCGGGGAATAAGAACCCTTTGACCGGAGCTTCTACGAACCAGTCACGGATACGGTCTTCAATGTTATTTGTCTGTGCATTGTAAGTAAGTCCGGCTTTCGTAAGATTGACCGGACAGATGCTGCAGAGAATATGCTCATATACGGTATCGGAGGCGTCCTCCATCTCCAGACCGTCTTTGGTCTTACCGGGAACATCATATACGGCATGGATCAGGATGATGTAGTAGTTCTCGCCGTATTCATAACTTTCCACGACCTTATCATAGAATTCCTCCAGAAGAAGGTCATCCTGAAGTTTACTGTCTTTTAATCTCATAAGAAATTCCTGTGTGCCGCCATTCAATTCCTGGTCGAGCGGGAATTCCATATTGATGAGGTTCTTTCCGATTGTTCCGGAAAGGGTGTGTTTGAAGATATCAAAATATTTGAAAGCCTCTTCTTCGGGTAAAGATAAGAAGGCCTTTTTCATTTCCATTTTTTTCTCTTTTTCGTGATCCACATAACATCCGCAGATGCGTGTGATGGCACAGTTTTCAGGGGAAAACTGTCTGCGGATCTCCAGAACTTCTTTTTTATTCATGCTATACACTTCCTTATCATAGGCTGGGAGGATACCTTGCAGCTTCCATGTCAGATATCCGGTCCTGCGTTATAAAATGTTAGCATATCAGAGAGGAAAAAACAATCTTTGACCATTGTAAAAGATGAGATGGGAACGTATAATAGTAGGTAGAATATATCAAAATACGTAACTATCCGACACTTGAAAAAGATGGGGAAGGGGATAGTTATAGTAAAAAAGAAAGGGAAAAAAGAATATGGGAAATATATTCGACATTTTAGGACCAGTAATGGTAGGTCCATCCAGCTCACACACAGCGGGAGCAGTCAGGATTGGTATGGTGGCAAGACAGTTATTCGGCCGTCAGCCGGAGAGGGCGGAGGTCATCTTGCATGGCTCGTTTGCCGCAACAGGAAAGGGACATGGAACGGACAGGGCATTGATTGCTGGTTTATTGGGGATGATGCCGGATGATATGCGCATACCGGACAGTTACGAAGTTGCAAAAGACATGGGGATGGATTTTGTAATGAAGAACAAGAACATCAAGGGTGCACATCCGAATACCGCTCAGATCATTATGGAAGCAGAAGGTGTGTCGCAGATGAAGATCCAGGCACATTCCATCGGAGGCGGACGCATCTGTGTCTGTAAATTAGATGGGATTGATGTAAATTTCAGTGGAGAGAGCTGTACACTGATCATCCGTAATGTGGATGAGCCGGGACGGATCATGGAGGTGGCCGCTGCACTCAGTAAAGCTGAGATCAATGTGGCAACCATGCAGGTATTCCGTGACAAGCGTGGCGGAACAGCTGTTATGGTTGTAGAGACAGATCAGGTGATTCCGCAGAGTGCGATCGATGAACTGGAGAGTAAGCCGGGAATTATCCGTGTGAAATTTCTTGATCCGAATGGATCGGTATAGATAATGGAGGAAAAGAAGATATGTCATATCAGTCAATGGAAGAGGCAAAACTGAGAGGGGAAAAAGAGAACATTCCATTCTGGAAAGCAATCCAGTTAGAGGATGCACAGGAGAGGGATGTGAAGATAGAAGATTCCTGGGAAAAGATGAAGTATATGTGGCAGTCCATGCTGGATGCGCTGGATGCCTATGAACCGGACAAGGTATCAAGAAGTGGTCTGGTCGGAACAGAAGGCGGGCTTATGGACAATTACCGTGAGAATGAAGAACCGTTGTGTGGGGATTTTGTCTCAAAGGTGATGTCTAATGCACTGAAGATGGGATGCAATAATGCCTGTATGAAACGAATTGTTGCAGCACCGACAGCAGGAGCCTGCGGTGTACTTCCGGCAGTACTTGTTACTTATTATAAGGAATACAATGTTCCGGAAGAGAAGATGATAGAAGCCATGTATGTGGCAGCCGGACTTGGTCAGATCATTGCCAACCGGGCATATCTTGCGGGAGCATCCGGAGGATGTCAGGCAGAGATCGGTTCCGGTTCGGGAATGGCAGCCGGGGCGATCTGCTATATCAAAGGTGGCGATACGGATCAGATCGGACATGCCTGTGCGATGGCATTGAAGAATCTGATGGGACTTGTATGCGATCCGGTTGGAGGCCTGGTAGAAGTACCGTGTGTGAAACGTAATGTAGGCGGTGCAGTGAATGCACTGGCGGCAGCGGACATGGCACTGGCAGGGATTACAAGTAAGGTACCTGTTGACCAGGTAATAGATGCGATGAAAGAAGTCGGAGATAAGATGGACGTATCATTGAGAGAAACCGGTATCGGTGGTGTTGCCGGAACACCTGCAGCACAGGAAGTAGTAGAAAAATTAGGGATGTAGCGCAAGCTACATCCCCTTTTTATGAGAGCGTTGTTTTTAAATCAGTGTTATGAAAATAAGCGTGAGCTTTATCGAATAATTTGTTGCACAGGACCGTATAAACAGAACCAAACAGGTTGGCACCAATTCTGAGTGCTACTGCATATGGCATTCCAAACAGACCGGACGCAATGGAAAGTGCTCCAAATGTATTGAACACTGTCTGCCAGGAATATCCTGCCGAATATCCGACACCGATACCGCCAATGATTCCGATATAGGCATACATAGACTCCGGAAGAACCGTATACAGAACAATAAATAACAGACCTCCTACGATATTGAACATCCAACGCTTTCCCGAACGTGCGACACAGTCATTTGTAAATGGAAGACACACGGACATACATGCGATACCTGCCCACATAGCTCTTGGAAGCCCGAGTAAGGACATGATGAGCATCGCAGATGATACGATGAATGTCAGCTTGATATACCATCTGCTGCGTGCGGAATGAATGTTGAACTCCTGGAACAGATGAGAAAATTTACGCCGGTAAGACCGGTTCTTCTGATTCTTATAGAAAATGATCATGCAGAGGATCATTCCGACAAGGAGTCCTTCCAGTCTTAAAAAGTAGGCATGTCCGCTTACATCATATCCAAATAATAATAGATAGCCAAGGACAAAAGTAGAGTGATTGTACATGATCACATTGTGGCATCCGAGGATCATCAGCAGCATGATACAGACCACATTGACAAAGAATGCCGGAACCGGGGATACCATGTTGGCAAGACGGGGACCTGTCATAAGGATTGCGTAGATACCTGCGATAGAGGCAAGTCCGTGTGTGGTACGGATTCCGAAATCGGCCTGCCTGAGAACCAGTACGGCCAGAAGCACGGTAACTCCGACGACACTGTTGTCATTTCCGATAAATTTACTATATAAAGATACAACGGCGACACAGAATACCATTACAAGATATACTTTAAAGTTGTAAATGAGTATGTGACGGCGTTTTTCTTTTTTATCAGTTGTGTTTTTTATCAGCTGTTTGGAGCCGGTCGAGCTTAATTGTAGTTCCTGGTAAAATGTCATAATAAAATCTCCCTTATTTTTTTTCTGAAGAAAGAATTTCGTTTGCTTCATGGATTAGTTGAAATAAAGTCTCGAATTTCTCTTTCTCCATATTTTTCTGTAATGTATAGAGTGGATCCAGATAGTAATAGTACATACGGTCAATCTCATCTTTTCCGGCAGCGGTAATGCGGATGCAATAACTGCGGCGGTCAGACGCAGACGTTTCTTTACAGATAAATCCTTTGGCTTCCAGATGATCGGTCAGCCGGCTTACGATGGTCTTGCTGATGCCCATGGCACTGGTAAGCTGTCTTGGGGTCAGCGGTTCTTCCGAAAGCGCGATCCGGAACAGAAAATCAATCTCCTGGGCAGAAGTGTGTTCTGATTTTCCGGATTTTCGGATCGCCATACTTGCAAAATGCCGGAGATCGCCTTGTTTTGATACGATATCGGTCCAGTTTTTGTCTTTCATGATTTTAATAGTTTCCTTTTCTGTGGGTTTATATTTTATAATAGTTTACTTTGTAAACAATATGATAAGTAATATAATTGATCTGGAGGAAAAAGTCAAGTGGATAAAGGCAGAGAATGGAATTATCTAAAATTAATTGAACACCAGCTTGACAACTATCGTTGTCATCTGCTACAATCTGAATGACAAGAAAAGTTGTCAAAACAAAATGTATAAAGGAGATGAGCGTTTGCCATTACTAAATAGATTGAAAGAATACAGATCAAGACTTGGCGTCAATCAGACCGAGATGGGAAAGCTCGCAGGCGTATCCAGACAGACGATCAGTCAGATAGAGAGAGGGGACTATTCGCCGTCAGTAACACTCGCATTAAAGCTTGCGAAGATTTGTGAAGTCAATGTAGAAGATATTTTTATATATGAGGAGGAGATAAACGATGAAGAAGAAAAGTAGTTATTTTACCGCAACGTGGAAGATGCTGGCGGCAGTGTTAATCGGAGGAATCGCCGGAGGCATGTCGGTAGTCATCTATGAACTGATGAAAAAAGGGATAGATGTAGGAATCAGAACGATTAACGGAACGATTCAGCAATATATATTTCCGGTCCTGATTGTGATTGCCGTTGTTACGGTAGTTGTTGGTGAATACAGTTTGCATCGGTTAAAGAATGTATATAAGGAAATGAACAAGGCCGATGAAGACAGATTCTGCGAACTGGATTATGAAGAAGAAAAATGGGGAGCGTGGACCAGTGGGATTAATTTGGTGTCACAGGTGGCCTGCATCATAATTTTATCCTTTGGATATTCTTTGAAGTATATAGAATCAGGAAAATCCAAATATTTTTTATTCGCCTGTATTATATTTATACTGTGCTATTTCTACGATATTTATCTTTCTGTACGTTATGTAAAAGCGATACAGGCTGCTCATCCGGAGAAAAAAGGTGACCCAACCTCAAGTAAATTTACGGAACAATGGGTGGAAAGCTGTGATGAGGCAGAAAAAGAAATTATATACAAAAGTGCATATAAGACCTATATCGTATTGAACAAAGTAATACCGATATTACTGTTGCTTACATTAATAGCAAATATGTTCTTGAATACTGGTATATTGGCAGTTCTTGTTGTAGCTGTCATCTATCTGGTCACAGGAATGACGTATATCAGATCCAGCATGGTTTCTAAAGCGAAAAGGATTGGATAAAATAAAAAGTCATATTAGGTGAATGCATCAGATAAAACTGGTGCATTCATGATTATAACATATCATTCTATATTATAATTCGTTGAGTTAAGGAACATTTCGTTCCAATCATGAAATACATCGATAAATATATCAAAATTTTTTCAAAATATATAACAAAAGAATAAGCAAATAAATGTTGAATTATCAGATATTCGAAATGTGGGATTCCATTATGAAGGATGGAAACAGAAGATTAAAATCATTTGCAAATATACTTGATAATATAATTGTTGCAATATTGAAATACTGTAAAGATAAGTTTATACTGAGAGGAGAAGCCTATGAATAATACGAATTTGTTAAAGACAGGTTTTGTTAATGAACGGTTCAGATATTATGAGAAGTTAGTCGCGGAGCTGACAATGATGAGTGATATGTTCATGCGGAACGTGTTAAATATTCTGGAATGTGCGGAATATGTATTAAGAGTTATTACTGAAAATGATGATCTGGAATTAACAGAAGTTGTTGTTCAGAAAGATTACAAGAATTTACAGGGAAGATCAGCTGTACCTGACTGTGTGGCTGTGAATGGCAGAAAAGAAATATATGATATAGAAGTACAGCAGGAAAAAGCCGGAGCAGGCCCAAAAAGATTGCGCTACCACAGCAGTATAATAGACGCACATAGTCTGTTTGCGGGAGAAGATTTTGAAAAACTGCCGGAATCAAAGGTTATTTTTATCGTAGATGAGGAAGTAGAAAATGAAGTTGAACCCATCTTACATATCAAACGGACTGTAAGAGAAACCGGCGGAGATTATAATGATAAAAGCGAAATTATATATATTAACGCCCGGATGAAAGAAAATACAGATCTGGGCAGATTGATGCATGATTTTCATTGTACAAAGGCAGAAGACATGTATAGCAAAGTATTGGCAGAGCGGGTAAGAGTATTGAAAGAGACACAGGAAGGAGTGGAGATTATGTGTAAAGAGATGGATAAGATTTACAAAGCGGGAGAGTTAATAGGAGAAGAGCGTGGAAAAGAAAAAGGAAAATATGAAACAGCAATGAAGTTGCTTGAATTAGGAGCAAGGGAAGACATGATTGCAGAAGCAGTAGGACATAGTGTAGAAGAAATAAAACGTTGGAAGAACGATATGAAACGTCAGTAATGATTTTATAAAAAATAAGCAAAGATGGAGGAGAATTTACTATGAAAGTATTCGTATACAGAAAATGCAGTACCTGCATGAAAGCATTAAAATGGCTGGAAGCACACAACGTAGAATTTGAAGAACGAGCAATCAAAGAAGAAAATCCAACATACGAAGAATTAAAAGAATGGTACACAATGAGTGGACTTCCACTCAAAAAATTCTTCAATACCAGTGGTATGTTATACAAACAGATGAATCTGAAAGACAAGCTAAAAGAAATGACGGAAGACGAACAACTGAAACTTTTGGCAACAGATGGAATGATTGTAAAACGCCCACTGGTAATCGGAGATGATTTTGTCCTGGCCGGTTTCAAAGAAAAGGACTGGGAGGAAAAATTGTTATAAGAGTAGTTGCATAGAAAAAAAAAGGCGGAAAAGAAGAAGCATATTGTATCCCAATGTTAAAATAAAAATATATTTTGATATTCAAAATACTTGACAAACAAAATTTCTTGATATATACTTTGACAGTCAAAATAATTTAGAATCAAAATAAATCAGAGGTATTTAGAATGACTGGAAGAATATGTGGGACAGGATCTTGCGTGCCATCATTTGCAATGGATAACAATGACATTGCAAAACTGGTTGATACCAGTGATGAGTGGATCCGGGAGAGAACCGGAGTCGTGAGACGTCATATCATCAGAGAAGAGACGACGGTATCCATGGCCGTCCAGGCCGGACGACAGGCACTTGAAAATGCGGGGATTACTGCAGACGACGTGGATCTGATCATCGTTTCTACGATTTCTTCAAATGTGATACTTCCATGTACAGCCTGTGAAGTGCAGAAAGAACTCGAAGCAAAGCGTGCAACCTGTTTTGATCTGAGTGCAGCATGTACCGGATTCGTAGTCGCTTATAATACAGCGACGGCGTATCTGAATGCGGGTGTGTATCAGACGGCTCTGATCATTGGCAGTGAAAGTTTGTCGAACCTGACGAACTGGAAGGACCGTGGAACATGCATCCTGTTCGGAGACGGTGCCGGAGCAGCGGTACTGAAAAGTGAAGATAGGAGATATTATCTTCCGGTGACACACTCCGATGGTTCCAAAGGAGAAGCACTGTGCTGCCGGAGCAGATATGACAGAAGCGAGTTATCGCCGGAAGATCTGCCGAAGCCGGATGAAAAAGAATATCTGATGCAGATGGATGGAAGAGAAGTATTTATGTTTGCAGTAAAGAGCGTGCCGCAGGCAGTAAAAGAAGTACTGGAAAAAAATAATGTGGCCCAGGAAGAAATCAGCTTTTATATCTTACATCAGGCGAACAAAAGAATCGTAGAAGCAATCGCAAAGCGGCTGGGCGAGCCGTTGGAAAAATTTCCAATGAATCTGGAAGAATACGGAAATACATCTTCCGCAAGCATTCCGATTCTTCTTGATGAACTGAACAGGGCCGGAAAGCTGCAAAAAGGTCAGAAGATTATCCTCGCAGGATTTGGCGCAGGACTTACCTGGGGCGCAAGTATTCTGGAATGGTAAAAAAACAGTAAAAACAAATATGAGAAGGAGAACAAAAACATGTTAGAACAGATTAAAAAAATGGTAGCAGACAACTTAGGAGTAGAGGAAAGTAAGATCACAGAAAATGCATCATTCAAAGATGACCTCGGAGCAGATTCCCTGGATCTTTTTGAACTGACAATGGCACTGGAAGATGAATACGGAATCGAGATTCCATCCGAAGATCTGGAAAAGATCGTAACAGTAGGCGATGTTGTAGAGTACGTAAATGCTCACAAAGAGTAAGAAATACAGGACAGTAACTTAAAAATGAGATTATAAAAAGACAGGGAGTATAGAGATTATGCAGACAGAAGTAACCAGATTATTAGGAATTGAATACCCGATCATCCAGGGCGGTATGGCCTGGGTAGCAGAATATCATCTGGCAGCAGGTGTATCCGAAGCCGGCGGACTGGGACTCATCGGTGCAGCAAGTGCTCCGGCAGACTGGGTAAGAGATCAGGTACGCAAGGCAAAAGAACTTACAGACAAACCATTCGGTGTCAACATCATGCTGATGAGTCCTTATGCAGATGAGGTCGCAAAGGTAATAGTTGAAGAAGGTGTAAAAGTTGTGACCACCGGTGCAGGTAATCCGGAGAAATACATGAAGATGTGGAAAGAAGCCGGAGTAAAGGTTATTCCTGTTGTTGCTTCTGTAGCCCTGGCGAAGAGAATGGAACGCTGCGGGGCAGATGCCCTGGTGGCAGAAGGATGTGAAGCCGGCGGACATATCGGCGAGAGTACAACGATGGTACTTGTTCCGCAAATCGTGGATGCAGTCAATATTCCGGTTATTGCTGCCGGAGGAATTGCAGACGGAAGAGGAATCGCCGCCGCATTTATGCTGGGAGCAAAAGGTGTTCAGATGGGAACACATTTTGTCGTTACAGATGAATCTCAGGTACATGAGAATTACAAAGAAAGAATTATCAAAGCGAAGGATATTGATTCCAAAGTAACAGGAAGAACCACAGGACATCCGGTCAGAGCCCTTCGCAATGATATGACAAGAAAATATCTGGAACTGGAGAATGCCGGAGCCGGATTTGAAGAATTAGAAAAGCTTACACTTGGCGGACTTAGAAAAGCAGTTGTAGAAGGCGATGTGAAGAACGGAAGTGTAATGGCAGGACAGATTGCGGGTATGGTAAAAGAAAGAATGTCATGTAAAGATCTGGTTCAGAAACTGGTGAATGAGACAGATGCATTAATCGGAGGAAAAGGATTCTATGAGTAAGACTGCATTTATTTATCCCGGACAGGGAGCTCAGAAAGCCGGCATGGGAGCCGACTTTTATGAGAACAGTGAGATTGCAAGATACATATTCGATCAGGCAGGTGAGGAGCTTGGTCTGGATATGAAAGCACTCTGCTTTGAAGAGAATGACAAACTGGATCTGACGGAGTATACGCAGGCAGCGATGGTTACTACTTGTCTTGCGATGACAAGAGTTGCAGAGAACAAAGGGCTGAAAGCAGATGTTACGGCAGGATTAAGTCTCGGTGAATATCCGGCGATCGCAATTGCCGGCGGGATGAATGATATGGATGCGATCCGTCTGGTGAGAAAAAGAGGAATTTTGATGCAGAATACGGTGCCGGCAGGAGAAGGCGCTATGTGTGCGGTCATCTCCATGGATGCAGAGAAAATCGAAGAAGTGATCGAACCGATCGCAGATGTATCAGTTGCAAATTATAATTGTCCGGGACAGATTGTTATCACTGGCAAGACGAAGGCTGTGGAAGAAGCAGCCGGAAAATTAAAAGAAGCAGGTGCCAGACGGACAATTATGTTAAATGTCAGCGGGCCGTTCCATTCAAAGATGCTGGTTCCGGCGGGAGAAAAGCTGGCAGAAGAGCTGGAGAATACCAGATTCCATGAATTGAAGATTCCGTATGTGACAAACGTATCGGCAGAAGAAGTAACGGATATCAGAGAAACTCCGGGGCTTCTTACGACACAGATCAGTTCACCGGTGCGCTGGATGCAGAGCATGGAGCGCATGATCGCAGATGGTGTGGATACATTCGTCGAAATCGGACCGGGCAGGACACTGGAAGGATTCTTAAGAAAAATCAATCGAAATGTGAAAGTATTCCACATTTCCCAGTGGGAGGATGTGGATAAAGTCTGTGAGGAACTCGCAGATGGTGGAAACAGGATGGAGGAATCGTAAAGATGGATCAGACAATGGAAGGAAAAGTTGCGGTTGTAACCGGAGCATCCAGAGGAATCGGAAAAGCAATCGCTGTAAAGCTTGCATCAAAAGGAGCAACAGTTGTGATCAACTATAACGGTTCCAGAGAAAGAGCCGAAGAAGTAAAGAATGAAGTTGAGTCTGCGGGCGGTAAAGCAATAATCATACAATGTAATGTAGCCGATTTTGATGCCTGTAAAGAATTCATCGAGACGGTGATCAAGGAGCAGGGAAGAATTGATATTCTAGTTAATAATGCAGGAATCACCAAGGATGGACTCCTTATGAAGATGTCAGAAGAAGACTTTGATAAGGTATTGGACACAAACTTGAAGGGAACATTTCATACAATAAGAGCTGCGCTCCGCCAGATGATCCGCCAGAGAAGCGGACGCATCATAAATATGGCATCTGTTGTAGGTGTCAGCGGTAATGCAGGACAGGCAAACTATGCGGCGTCCAAAGCAGGTGTGATCGGACTGACCAAGACAGCGGCCAGAGAAGTGGCATCCAGAGGAATCACGGTCAATGCAGTTGCACCGGGATTTATCGAGACCGACATGACAGAAGTACTTCCGGAAAAGATAAAGGAAGCGTCTGCCGCACAGATTCCACTTGGAAAATTCGGAAAAGCAGAAGATGTAGCGAATGCGGTAGCATTTCTTGCGTCAGAGGATGCGGGATATATTACCGGACAGGTATTGCATGTAGACGGCGGTATGGTGATGTAAAGGAGATTAAGATATATGAAGAGAAGGGTTGTAGTGACAGGACTTGGAGCAGTGACTCCAATCGGAAATACCGTAGAGGAGTTCTGGAACGGCATCAAAGAAGGTAAAGTAGGAATCGGAGAGATCACAAAATTCGACACTACGGAATATAAGGTGAAAATTGCAGCCGAGGTAAAAGATTTTCAGGCAAAAGACAGAATGGATTTTAAGGCGGCAAGAAGAATGGAGCCATTTTCCCAGTATGCGGTAGCAGCGGCGAAAGAAGCATTCGAGGATGCCGGACTTGATATGTCAAAAGAAGATCCGTTCCGTGTCGGTGTGATCGTAGGTTCCGGTATCGGAAGCCTTCAGGCAGTAGAAAAAGAATATGAAAAGATCCGGACCAAAGGACCGGGAAGAGTCAATCCATTGCTGGTTCCGATGATGATCTCGAACATGGCAGCAGGTAACATTTCCATCCAGCTTGGGCTGAAGGGAAAATGCACGAATGTTGTCACAGCATGTGCCAGTGGAACAAACTGCATCGGTGATGCATTCCGCGCGATCCAGTATGGTGACGCAGAAGTGATGCTGGCGGGTGGAGCAGAAGGATGTATCTGTGAGACCGGAGTCGCAGGATTCACAAGTCTGACAGCACTTTCGACTTCTACAGATCCGATGAAGGCATCCAGACCATTTGATAAAGACAGAGATGGATTCGTTCTCGGAGAAGGTGCAGGTGTAGTTGTTCTGGAAGAACTGGAACATGCAAAACAACGTGGTGCAGTCATCTATGCCGAGCTTGCCGGATACGGTTCTACGGGAGATGCATATCACATTACTTCTCCGGCAGAAGACGGAAGCGGAGCAGCCAAAGCAATGGAACTTGCAATGGAAGAAGGCGGGATCGAACCTTCTCAGGTAGATTATATCAATGCACATGGAACCAGTACACATCATAATGACCTGTTCGAGACACGTGCAATTAAGCTGGCACTCGGCGAAGCGGCAAAAGATGTTGTGATCAATTCTACAAAATCTATGATCGGACATCTGCTTGGCGCAGCAGGAGGTGTAGAGTTTATTACCTGTGTGAAGACAATTCAGGATAACTTCATTCATCAGACTGTCGGAACAGAAACCGCAGATGAAGAATGTGACCTGAATTATGCAATTGGTGCGCCGATTGAGAAGAAAGTGGATTATGTACTGACCAACTCGCTTGGATTCGGAGGGCATAATGCAGTGTTATTGTTGAAGCGGTATGAAGGCTAACGGAAGCCACAGGAGGGACAAAGAGCATATGGAAATGGAGAAAATGATCGAACTCATAGATGCCGTGTCAAAGTCAGATCTGACAGGATTTAAATATGAGGAAGATGGAATCAAACTGCATTTGAGCAAGAAAGAAAATACATGCTATGTGACGGAAAATCTGTCTGCACCGGTGAATGCGGTAACAACCTCTGCTGCGGAGATAAAAAAAGCAGCAGAAGGAGATCAGATACCGGGAACGTCTGCAGAAGAAACACCTGTCGGAAATGTGGTGGAATCCCCGTTGGTAGGAACATTCTATGCAGCACCTGCGGAGGATGCGGAAAGTTTCGTAAAAGTCGGTGACAGAGTAGAAAAAGGACAGACACTCGGAATTGTGGAAGCAATGAAGCTGATGAATGAGATCGAAAGCGATTACAGCGGAACGGTCGCAGAGATTATGGTAAATAATCAGGAAGGTGTGGAATATGGACAGCCATTGTTCCGCATCGTGTAGGAGGACAGTATGAATCATTTGGATATCAATCAGATAAAAGAAATCATCCCGCACCGTCACCCATTTCTTCTGCTGGATTACATTGAGGATTATGTACCGGGAGAATACGCAGTGGGATATAAATGTGTGTCTTACAGAGAAGAATTCTTCGCAGGACATTTTCCGGAAGAACCGGTGATGCCGGGAGTACTGACCGTGGAAGCGCTGGCGCAGGCCGGTGCGGTTGCAATCTTAAGTCTGGAAGAAAACAAAGGAAAGATTGCATATTTCGGCGGAATCAATAAATGCAAATTCAAAGGGAAGATCATTCCGGGAGACAAGGTACGTCTGGAGACGAAGATCATCCGGAGAAAAGGGCCTGTCGGTGTCGGCGAGGCAGTCGCAAGTGTGGATGGAAAGGTAGTAGTCAGTGCAGAACTGACATTCATGGTTGGATAAACAAAAAGCAGCATAGGAGTGTAAGGAAAGATGATTAAAAAAGTATTGATCGCAAACAGGGGAGAGATTGCAGTGCGTATCATCCGCGCCTGCCGCGAGATGGGGATAGAGACTGTAGCGGTCTATTCCGAGGCGGACAAAGAAGCACTGCATACGAAGCTTGCAGATGAAGCAGTCTGCATAGGTCCTGCTCCGTCAAAAGACAGCTATCTCAGTATGGAAAATATCATCAGCGCAACGATCATCAGTGGTGCAGATGCAATTCATCCCGGATTCGGATTCCTGTCTGAGAACAGCAAATTTGCAGAATTATGTGAGCAATGCAATATTACATTCATCGGACCGGATTCTAAGGTTATTGCAAGCCTTGGTAATAAACAGGTTGCGAGAAATACAATGATGGCAGCAGACGTGCCGGTCATACCCGGAAGTAAGGAACCGGTCTATGATGCAAAGACAGGTGCTGCGCTGGCACAGGAGATCGGCTATCCGGTTATTATAAAAGCTGCCCTTGGCGGCGGCGGGAAAGGCATGCGTACTGCCTGGACACCGGAGGAGTTTGAATCTGCATTTCAGACGGCGCAGAAAGAGACCGAGATGGCATTTGCCGATTCGACAATGTACATTGAACACTTTGTAGAAAATCCAAGACATATTGAGTTCCAGATTCTAGCGGATAAATATGGCAATGTGATCCATCTGGGAGAAAGAGACTGTTCTATCCAACGTAATCATCAGAAATTGATTGAAGAATCTCCATCTGTTGCATTGTCAGATGAACTGAGAACAAAGATGGGAGATGCAGCGGTGAAAGCCGCCAAAGCAGCGGGGTATGAGAATGCCGGAACAATTGAGTTCTTATTAGAAAAATCCGGAAACTTTTATTTCATGGAAATGAATACCAGGATCCAGGTGGAGCATCCGGTAACGGAATGGGTAACCGGCGTAGATCTTGTAAAGGAACAGATCCGTATCGCATCCGGACAGAAGCTTACCTACACACAGGAAGACATCAAACTGACCGGGCATGCGATCGAGTGCAGGATCAATGCAGAGAATCCGGAGAAAGGATTCCGCCCGTCTCCGGGAACGATCACGGATATGTATCTTCCGGGAGGAAAGGGGATCCGCATCGATTCTGCAATATACAGTGGGTATACGATTCCGCCATATTATGATTCCATGGTGGCAAAACTGATCGTATGGGCGAAGAACCGTCAGGAAGCAATCCGCAAGATGCAGAGCGCACTGGGTGAGGTCATCATTGAAGGAATTGATACGAATGTGGATTATCAGTATGGAATTGTGAATCATCCGGATTACATTGAGGGAAATATAGATATTGAATTTATTGAAAGACTGTAGAGGTGACTGCTGATGAAGCTGGACAACGTATTTAAGAAAACCAGAATTGCTGTCGGAAGAAAGAATTATATTACATTTACCAGACGACCGGAAGTACCGGAGGGATTACTCCGCAAATGTAACAAGTGTGGAGGAGCAATTATTGCAGAGGATGTAAAGAAAGAGCATTATATCTGTCCGAAGTGCGGGGGATATTTCCGCGTGCATGCGAGACGCAGGATCGAGATGGTTACAGATGAAGGTTCTTTTGAAGAGTGGGATTCTGATCTTCAGGGGGGAAATCCTCTGGAATACAAAGGATACGAAGAAAAACTGGAAAAACTGCAGGAAAAGACAGGGCTTTCAGAAGCAGTCATAACAGGAAAAGCAAAGATTGACGGCCGCGAGACGGCTATCGGAGTCTGTGATGGGAGATTTTTGATGGCCAGCATGGGAGAAGCAGTTGGAGAGAAGATAGCAAGGGCAGTAGAACGGGCAACAGAAGAAAGACTTCCGGTCATCTTATTTGCCTGCTCCGGAGGTGCCCGCATGCAGGAGGGAATCGTCTCTCTGATGCAGATGGCAAAGACATCCGCAGCACTGAAGCACCACAGTGATGCCGGACTTCTTTATATCAGCGTACTGACTGATCCCACGACTGGCGGAGTAACCGCAAGCTTTGCGATGCTCGGGGATGTGATCCTGGCAGAGCCAAAAGCTCTGATCGGGTTCGCAGGCCCAAGAGTGATCGAGCAGACCATCGGGCAGAAACTTCCGGAGGGATTCCAGAGAGCTGAGTTCTTACTGGAACATGGGTTCCTGGATGCCATTGTAGAACGTCCGCAGATGAAAGCAGTACTTTCTAAAATCCTTGCACTTCATGAGAAGGGAAAAGGAACAGGTTTTAACAGAAAAGAATGTGATCAGGAGATGGCGGCAGACGGAAGGAAAGAAGAAAATCTAACGGCATGGCAGAGAGTAGAACTTTCCAGACGAAAAGACCGTCCGGTAGGAAGTGATTACATCGATGCGCTCTTTACAGACTTTGTAGAATTCCACGGTGACAGATATTTTGCGGATGACAAAGCAATCATCGGCGGTGTGGCAAAGTTCCATGGTATGCCGGTAACGGTGATCGCACAGGCAAAGGGAAGAAATACGAAAGAAAATATCGAACGAAACTTCGGTATGCCGAAACCGGAAGGTTATCGTAAAGCATTAAGACTGATGAAGCAGGCAGAAAAATTTGCCAGACCTGTCATTTGTCTGGTCGATACGCCGGGAGCGTTCTGTGGACTGGAAGCAGAAGAACGTGGACAGGGAGAAGCAATTGCCAGAAATATCTATGAGATGTCCGGATTAAAGGTTCCGGTCGTATCCATCATTATCGGTGAAGGCGGAAGCGGCGGAGCACTTGCGATGGCAACTGCGGATGAAGTATGGATGCTGGAGAATTCTATCTATTCGATTCTTTCACCGGAAGGATTCGCAAGCATTCTATGGAAAGACAGTTCTAAAGCAAAAGAAGCCGCAGAAGTGATGAAACTGACTGCAGAGAATCTGAAATCACAGGGAATTGTAGAGCGTGTTTTCGCAGAACCGGAAACATATACGGTTCAGAATATGGATTCTGTGATCATGCAGATAAATGAGGCAATAGAAGAATTCCTGATGAGATATGGAAGCTTGTCGGAACAGGAATTGATAAGACATAGATACGAGCGCTTCAGAAATATGTAATAGGTATGGACACATAGATTCTATAATATGATGAGGAAAAAGATATGGAAATACAACCATTGAAAATAGGAACAAAGATGGCAAAAGTTCCGGTTATCCAGGGTGGTATGGGAGTAGGGATCAGCCTTGGAAATCTTGCCGGAGCAGTTGCAAAAGAGGGCGGCATAGGGATCATCTCTGCCGCTCAACCCGGCTTTAAAGAAAAGGATTTTGAAAAGAATCCGTTAGAAGCGAACTTAAGAGCGGTGAAATCGGAATATGAAAAAGCAAGAAAACTGGCACCGGATGGAATCATAGGATTTAATCTGATGGTTGCCATGGAGCATTATGAAGAATATGTACATGCGGTGGTAGAAGCAGGCGCAGATCTGATCGTATCGGGAGCGGGACTTCCGACAGAACTTCCGAAATATGTGGGGGATTCGGACATTCTGCTTGCGCCGATCGTATCTACTGCAAAGTCGGCGAATGTCATATTAAAGTACTGGGATAAAAAATATCAAAGGATGCCGGATCTGGTAGTGATCGAAGGACCGCTTGCCGGGGGACATCTGGGATTTCGTGAAGATCAGCTGGATGAATATGAAGGACAGGCAATATACGATCAGGAGATTCAGAAAATCAAAGAAATCATACAGAACTATTCGGATAAATACGAAAAGAAGATTCCGATAGCAATCGGTGGAGGAATCCATGACAGCGAAAGTGCCGCACATGCATTTTCCCTTGGGGCAGATGCGATACAAGTGGCAACCAGATTCGTTACAACGGAAGAATGTGACGCAGACATCCGTTATAAAGAGGCATATCTGAATGCCGGAAAAGAAGATATCGTGATCGTAAAAAGTCCTGTGGGAATGCCGGGACGTGCGATTCTGAATCCATTTATGAAAAAAGTAAAAGAACAGGGCAGGATCGCTCCCGCACATTGTTACCGCTGTCTGAAACACTGCAATCCGGGAACGACACCATATTGTATTACGCAGGCACTGATCAATGCCGCGAAGGGAAATGTCGATGACGCATTACTTTTCTGCGGGGCATATGCATACAGGGCAGATCATCTGGAAACTGTGAAAGAAGTTATTGATTCTCTGATACCAGAAAGGGTATAATAAAAGACAAGAGTAAAGAATGAAGAGTTAAAGTGAAGGAAATTACAGAAGATGGGAATGGATGACGCATATAAGATGATCAATCAGACGCTGGTCAGTCTGATCAATGAAATATGGGAGCTGGAAGAAAAGGCGATTATTACGGACGAGTTCAAGGATCTTACAAACAATGATATGCATGTAATAGAAGCAATCGGACTCGGGGATGGGAATAATATGTCTTCCATCGCCAGAAAGCTGAATATTACGGTAGGATCCCTTACGACTGCCATGAACAGTCTGGTGAATAAAAGATATGTAGAGCGTCACCGCAGCGAAGAAGACAGAAGAGTCGTTCTTGTCAAGCTGACAGAAAAAGGTGTGAAGGCTTACCACCATCACGAAGATTACCACAGACAGATGACACAGGCGATTCTGGACAAACTGGATGATACCGAGCTTCCGGTACTTGTGAAGACACTGGATGCTTTATCCGAATTCTTTACCGGGTATAGTGAGAATAAGGAGTCATAAGAGTATATGGTAAAAGGTGTAATTTTTGACATGGATGGAACGATGTTTGATACAGAATGTCTTTCTACAAAAGGATGGATTTATGCTGGCAAAAAGCTGGGCGTAGACATTCCGATCGCATTGACAGATTCTTTCAGGGGAAGAAATCCGCAATCGATCCGAAAAAAATTCGCAGAATATTTTGGAGACAGACTGGATTATGATGAAGCAAGGGCAATGAAGCATGAGTACTTCGATGAAGTGACAAAAGACTTTGTTCCGCATAAAGAAGGATTACGGGATTTATTAGAATACTTAGATGCACATGAGATTCCGGCTGTGATAGCGACTTCTACGGAGAAAAAACGTGCGAGCAGGCTGATACATGTGTCCGGTGTAGAACATCTTATTGCAAATGCAATATACGGAGATATGGTGGAACATGGAAAGCCAGAGCCGGATATTTTTTTGAAGGCGGCAGAGCTGATCGGACAGAATCCGGAAGAATGCCTGGTTCTTGAGGACAGTGCCCCTGGACTTTTGGCAGGAAAAGCGGCAGGAGGTTATACGATTTATGTGCCGGATATAGCGATTGTTCCAGAGAAAGCAAAGGAAGGAATCACGGCAGAATTTTCAGATTTACACGAAGTGGCTGCATGGATAGAGAAAGAAAATAACAAATAAGAAGATGGAATATGACTGTCATGCAGCCTTTGTGGCTGTGGGCAGTTTTTTCTGCATATGTCAGAAATAAAAAAATAAAATTCATAGAATTTAGGAGGAATAGCGATGTACGAAAAAGAAGCAGAACAATTACAGACAATTATTGATGACAGTGAAAGAATTGTATTTTTCGGAGGCGCAGGTGTCTCTACAGAGAGTGATATTCCGGATTTCCGAAGTGCGGATGGATTATACCGGCAGAAGTATAAGTATTCACCGGAACAGATTGTAAGCCACAGTTTCTTTATACAGAACCCGGAAGGATTCTATGAATTCTATAAGGAGAAGATGATGTTTCTGGATGCGAAACCGAATGCCGCACATCGTAAGCTCGCAGAATTAGAAGCAGCCGGCAAATTAACTGCAGTTATCACGCAGAATATTGACGGACTTCATCAGGCAGCAGGAAGCAAAAATGTACTGGAACTCCATGGAAGCATTCATCGCAATTATTGTATGAAATGTCACAAATTTTACGATGCAGCTTATGTAAAACATGCAGACGGAATCCCGAGATGCAGCTGCGGTGGAATGATCAAACCGGATGTTGTACTTTATGAGGAAGGTCTCGACTCCGATGTGATCAATAAGAGTGTGAAGGCAATAAGTGAAGCAGACACGCTGATCATAGGTGGCACGTCCCTGATCGTTTATCCGGCAGCAGGATTTATTGATTATTTCAGAGGAAAACACCTGGTGGTGATCAATAAGAGTGCAACAGCCAGAGAGGTTGGAGCGGAGTTGACGATTGCGGCACCGATCGGGGAGATACTGGGACAGATAAATGTATAATAAAGACTGAATACAAAGAGGAACTGCCATCAACAGTTCCTCTTTGTGTATTGTATTATAAATTAACCTACAATGCGGTATTTCTTATCTACAGCATTCAGAAGTTCATGTCCGTCTTCTGTTACGAGAACAAGGTCCTCAACACGAACACCGTATTTTCCTTCGAGGTAGATACCAGGCTCGATAGAGAAGATCATACCAGGCTCAGCTACATTCTTGTTGATCGGGCTTACATCACCATACTCGTGATCTTCCTGTCCGATGAAGTGTCCAAGACGGATTCTCCAATATTCGCTGTATCCGGCTTCGTCGATCAGATCTCTTGCCTGAGCGTCGATATCACAGAAACGTACACCAGGTTTGATAACGGCTTCAGCTTTCTCAACTGCTGTACGAACCAGATCATGGATAGCAGCCTGCTCATCGTCTACGCTCTTGCAGTAGAATGTTCTTGTCATATCTGAGCAGTAACCATTCCAGATACATCCCATATCGATCAGGACACATTCTCCGGCTTTCAGAGTTCTTGTCTCACTTGGTGTATGGTGCTGGTCAGCAGCGTTAGCTCCGAAACATACGATGGTATCAAAGCTTACTCCGCTTGCTCCTTCTTTCAGGTACTCAGCGTCGATGAAGTCCGCAACTTCTTTTTCTGTCATACCTTCTTTGATGAAGTCTGCAACTCTTTCCATAACCTTATCATTGATAACAGATGCCTGTTTCATGATTGCAATCTCTTCTTCATTCTTAACTGCACGAACACCGTCTACGCAGTCAGATCCCCAGATTGTCTTCATCTCAGGGCAGCGCTCCTGAAGTGGAATGAGGAAACGAGCCGGCCATGTCTTGTCAATTCCAAGAGTACTCTTTGTATCGATGTGCTCCATCAGAACCCCAATCTGATCATCCATGTCGCTGAACCATACTTCCTCAAATCCTGTATTTGATACATAATACAGATAGTTCAGGAATAATGTATGCTTTCCACTTGTTCTGAGTAACAGTGCATATAATCTTTCCCCAGGATTTACCATGATGCCTGTTAAAAAGCGGATGCTCAGTGGATCAGATACCAATAACTGATCAATTCCTTTCTCATTCATTTTTTCCAATACGCGGTTAATTCTTTCGTTCATTGTTAAAATGCTCCTTCCTGTGCGTTTTGATAAAAATCCTATTTAAGATAATAACATGAATTGGTTAAAATGACTAGAACTTTAGTGAATTTAAAGGATTAATTTACCAGTGGGTACCAGTGGGGACGGTGTTTGTGGCTTTTTTAGTGTCCCCTTTGGAAATTTTGTAAAAAAATAGGACTGCATTGTTTGGGAGGAGTGCAGTCCTGAGGAAAAAGTTATGAAAAAGATTTAAAGTGTTTGTTCTTTCGAACAATTCTTAGTATAGAAGGAATATGTGATGAAAGTGTGATGGAATTAGGAAGAAATTGTTAACAAATGAAAAACAGAAAAGAGAATGATTAAATATCGGATAAAGCGGTACAGTATTGAAATCAAAAAATGCGGATGTTAAAATATAAAAGAATATATTTATTTAAGGAAAAGAGTTATGGGAATTTTTTCGAAACCAGAAGTTATTATTTTAAAGGAATCTAACAGTGCAAAAAAATATTTAGAACTTCTTGAAGAATTACTTCCGAAGACCAGTGAAGAGATTAAGAGTAAGATTGAAAAAGAAATCATAATTGTAAAGGCTGGAATTGCAGGAGAGAATAATATTTTATTTGAGTTGAAGAACAGCAATATGGATATGTATGTACTGCAAGATATTTATATTGAGACAGAAGATGGACGTGGTGCGCAAATTGATTTTATTGTTATCACGGAAAAGATTACTTTCTTTATTGAATGTAAGAATCTTGTGGGGAATATAGATATAGATTCCAAAGGAAATTTTGTCCGAACCGTGACATATGGAAGAAAAAAATACAAAGAAGGAATTTATTCTCCGATTACACAAAATGAACGGCATATGGAGATAGTGAAAGAAAGCAAATTAGAAAATAGAAATCTTCTTACAGGAATGATAGTAAAAAAATCATTTCATTCACTTAATCGATCATTGGTTGTATTGGCGAATCCAAAAACTGTATTAAATGACAGATATGCGAAAAAAGAAGTAAAAGAGAAAGTAATTCGTGCGGATCAATTAATCACAACGATAAAGAAGATTGTTGCAGAATCAAGAATGCCTTCATTATCAAAAAAAGAGATGAAAGAATTCGCAGAAAGTTTCTTAAAAAAGAATCAGGAAAACCGGAAAAATTATATAGAAAAATACGAAGAATTAACAAAAGAAATAGAACTGGAAAAAGGGAATACTTCTAAAGTAGAAGAGCTAAAAGACAGTAGTACGGAAGAATCATCATTAAAAGAGACAGAAATGAGATTAATATGTCCGAAGTGTGGAAAACAGCTTGTCCTGCGTACTGCAAGACGTGGGGCAAATGCGGGTAGACAATTTTATGGATGCTCTAATTTTCCAAAATGCAGATTTATTATGAACATAGCAGATGAATAATTCACCAAGGAGGAAACACCATGCGGATCCTAATCTACGGCGCCGGAGTCATCGGAAACTTCTACGCATCCAGATTCGCCAAAGCAGGACTGGATGTAACAATCCTGGCCAGAGGGCAGAGGTTAAAAGAATTACAGGAACACGGCCTATGGTACAGAGGAAAAACAAGAACGCATAAAGTAGAGATAAAAGCAATCGGGGAATTAAAACCGGATGACCGTTACCAGTTTATTTTCCTGACTGTACGTGAGAATCAGGTGGAAGAAGCACTGGAAGACATCAGTAGGAATGAAAGTCCGAATGTTATCACTATGGTCAATACGATCAAACCATATGGCAGGTGGGAGAAAATCTGCGGAAAAGGAAGGATCCTTCCGGCATTTCCGGGAGCGGGCGGCTGTATCGAAGGTGGGATTCTGGATGCACAGCTTTTGCCAAGAGCAATCCAGCCGACAACATTCGGTGAGATTGGAGGAAGAAAGAGCAGCAGGGAAGAAGCACTGGCATATATATTTAGAAAAAGCCACATTCCATACCAGATCGTTCCGGAAATGCATCACTGGCAGATATCACATCTTGGTGTGATCATTCCGCTGGCAGATGCTTATTATCAGAGCAGACATCCGGAAAAAATCTGTGCAAATGAAAAATTGATGACGCTGACAGCTTATCGGATGAAAAAGAACCTGAAGTGGATCGCCCAGAAGGGAATGTTGTGCCCGGCAAAGCTTTATATGATCAAAGATATGCCGACAGGAATGCTGGCAGGGGTTCTAAGCAGAGTATATCAGAGTGAATTTGGCAACAGATTTCTTTACCGACATGCGATGCATGCACCGGAAGAATTCCAGCGGCTGCATCAGGAATTCTATAATTATATGAAAACGCATACGAAAGAGAGTAACAAAGCATGATAAGACCGATTATGAAAGACATATTTTTCCTGAACCAGAGATCCGAGCCGGCAACAGAGGCGGACAAGCAGGTTGCAGTGGATTTGTTAGATACATTGAAAGCGCACGAGGAAGGCTGTGTCGGCATGGCAGCGAATATGATCGGAGTGAAGAAATGTATCATAGCCGTTAATATGGGATTCATGAATATGGCAATGTTCAATCCGAAGATTGTAAAACGTTTCGGAAAATATGAGACGGAAGAAGGCTGCCTTTCCCTTACCGGTGTGAGAAAATGCACCCGGTATCAGGAGATTGAAGTAGAATATCAGGACATGAATTTGAAAAAGCAGAGACAGAAATATACCGGATGGACGGCACAGATTATTCAGCATGAGATAGATCACTGTCAGGGCATAGTGATCTGACACTAAGAAAAGTAAATATTTTCCTCCTGTTTTATTGACACAACTGTATCAATAGCATAGAATAAAACCAGATTGTTAATAAAATAACATATAAAACGTGAAGATTACAGGAGGGTAATAGCATGGCAAAGATTTTATGTAGTCCAAGTAAATATGTACAGGGTGCAGGTGAGCTGAAGAAGCTGGGTGAATATGCTCAGAAGTATGGCAAAAAAGCACTTGTACTGATCACAGAATCCGGATATAAACGTATCGGGGACGTTGTAAATACCGGATTTGAAGGATACGAGATCACACCTGTGTACGAGTATTTCAACAGAGAATGTAGTAAGAATGAGATCAACCGACTGGTAGACATCATGAATGAGAAGGGCTGTGATGTCGTGATCGGTATCGGCGGCGGTAAGATCCTGGACACGGCCAAGGCAGTTGCTTATTATAAAGAAGCACCGGTTCTGATCTGTCCGACGATCGCCTCAACAGATGCACCTTGCAGCGCACTGTCTGTTATTTATACAGATGATGGTGTATTCGAAGAGTACTTATTCCTTCCGGCCAACCCGAACATGGTTCTGATGGATACTGAGATCATTGCAAAGTCACCGGTAAGACTTACTGTTTCCGGAATGGGTGATGCGCTGGCAACATATTTTGAAGCAAGAGCCTGTCAGGCAAGCGGAGCAACGACATGTGCGGGTGGACAGGTTACACAGGCAGCGATCGCACTTGCAAAACTCTGTTTTGATACGCTGATGGCAGAAGGAGTAAAGGCAAAACTTGCTCTGGAAGCAGGAGCAAGTACACCGGCTGTAGAAAAAGTTATCGAAGCCAATACATTGCTGAGTGGTATCGGATTTGAGAGCGGCGGACTTGCAGGAGCGCACGCAATCCATAATGGATTTACTGTGCTGGATGAGTGCCATCACATGTACCATGGTGAGAAAGTCGCATTTGGAACGATTACACAGCTGGTACTGGAGAACATTCCGGCAGAAGAACTGGAAGATACCATCGACTGGTGTATCGAACTGGGACTGCCGGTGACATTAAAAGAACTGGGAATCACGGAAGTAACAGATGAGAAGCTGATGGCAGTTGCAACGGCAGCCTGTGCAGAGAACGACACACTTCACAATATGCCATTTGAGGTAACACCGGAGACTGTATGTGCAGCAATCAAAGCAGCAGATGCATACGGTAGATATTTCCTCGGAGAATAATACATAATCTAATAAGAAATGCTTTCTAAGAATGGGAGATGGATAAAGCTCCATCCGCCCGTTTTGGAAAGCATTTCTTTTTTAGCTGCCATCTTTCAAGAATAACTTAACGTCTTTTTTACAAAACTATCAATCAAATTCAATATTCTCATACTATACCTGAAAGTGTACAAAAAACATAATCAGAAAGTGTGAGAAATATCTATGATCAAATCTTATGTTATTGATACCAATATTTTAATCCAGGCACCTTATGCATGTCAGTGCTTCGAAGAGAACAGGGTGATATTGCCATTGGTTGTATTAGAAGAACTGGATGGGCTGAAGAAAGCAGAAGGGGAAAAGGGTGCAAATGCGAGACGCGCGATCCGTTTTCTGGAAAAACTTCGATTGAAGGGGGACCTCCTGAAAGGCGTTCAGATGGAAAACGGAGGAATCCTGCGAGTAGAACCCAATTGTGTAAATGTAGATATTCCCGAAAGCCTTCCGGAGAACAAACCGGATAACCGGATCTTGAAAGTGTGTAAAGGAATACGGGAAGAAGAAAAACCGGTTGTTCTGGTGACCAAAGATCTGGTCCTTAGATTAAAAGCACAGATCCTCGGAATTGAAGCACAGGATTTCAGTACAGAGCAGGTCATTGAAGAAGAAGGACAGTACAGCGGCAGACAGATCTGCTATGTGGCAGAAGACAAGTTCAAAGAATTCAAGAAAAAAGGCGTTCATCTGAAGGAACTATATTTGTCCGATGAAGATGGCAATAAGTACCAGCCGGAACTTACTGAGAATGAGTTTGTTATATTAAAGGCAGACCAGTCTGTTAAAAAGACGCACCTGGGAAGAGTCGAAGGAAAGAAAATTGTGCCATTGGAATACCGGAAGAGCCAGCCGTATGGAATCAGACCAAGGAATGCCGGGCAGTATTTCCTGCAGGAAGCATTGATGAAATCTGCAGAGAAAGCTCCCCTTGTGATCGTAAAAGGAATGGCCGGAACGGCGAAGACATTTTATTCACTGGCGGTCGGACTGGAGAAAGTCCTGAACAATCCGACCGGGGAATATAGAAGAATTCTGATCTGCAGACCGAATGCGCAGTTTGACCAGGATATCGGATTCCTGCCGGGTGATGAGCAGGAAAAGATATCACCGCTGATGCGTCCGATCGTCGATAATCTGGAACAGCTGATCGATTCAGATGAAGAAGAACGTTATCAGGATGAACAGGAATTACAGGGGAAGATCGAAGAGATATTTTCCAGAGGACTGATCCAGACAGAAGCAATGAATTTTATCAGGGGAAGGTCATTTGTCAAGACGTATCTGATCATAGATGAAGCACAGAATATGACGCCAAACCAGGTGAAAGGAATCATAACAAGAGCCGGAAAAGGAACAAAGATCATATTGCTTGGAGATCCGAATCAGATCGACCGGCCGTTTCTGGATGAAAGAACAAATGGACTCAGTTATGCATCGGAATATATGAAGGGTAGCCCGTTATGCTATCAGATTACAATGTCAGCAGAAGAATGCGAGCGTTCCGAACTTGCGATGGATGCGATTCATAGATTATAGAATTAGAAGGGAACGAAATAAAATTGAATAAAGTAACATATAAAGCAATCAAAAATATGCCGGAGGTGAATGCCTATATTGAACAGGGAAACAGAGTGCTCGGAGCACTTGGATATACGGAACATTCCAGAGGACATGCGGTAAAAGTAGCGGAAACAGCAGGAAATATTCTGGAAAAATTAGGTTATAACCAGCATACGATAGAACTGGCAAAAATTGCCGGTTATATGCATGACATGGGAAATTGTGTGAACCGCGTGGATCACGCACACAGTTCCGCGATCATGGCATTTCAGATATTACGTGACCTGAAAATACCGGATGAAGACATTGCGGTGATCGTCAGTGCGATCGGCCAGCATGATGAGGCAACTGGCATGGCTGTGGATGCGGTCTCAGCGGCATTGATCCTGGCAGATAAGACAGATGTAAGAAGAAACCGTGTGCGTAATACGATCAAGGAAAGCTTTGACAAACATGACCGGGTCAATTATGCCGCGGTGGCATCCAGCCTTCATGTAAATGAAGAAAAGCAGGTGATCCTGCTGGAGATTGAACTGGATGAAGGAATCTGTTCGATATTAGATTATTTTGAAATCTTCTTACAGCGTATGCTGATGTGTAAGCGTGCGGCAGAGATGCTGGGAATGAAATTCAAGATGAAGGCGAATGGGAATAAAATCTGTTAAAAAGTATTTACGGACTTTTTTGTATCCTATTGGAGGATAATAAAAATATAAGGATTGACATTCATTTAAAGGCAATGTTATGATACAATTAACACAAAAAACATATGTGGATTTTTTCTTAGCGTAGTCTATTTTTCGCCACATGGTCGATATATTCGGTCATGTGGTTTTTTAGTGTTTTAGAATTTTTTATTGCTCTAGGAAAATCAACATGTTTTAAGGTGTATTAGTTTGGTAAAAGGAAGGAGAAATATATGGATCAGACGTATATGAAAAAACAACCGGTATTAAAGCTGATTTTGTCTATGGCATTACCGATGGTAATTTCTATGATGGTTAGTTCACTTTATAATATTGTGGACAGCTTCTTCATTGCCAGGATCAGCGAAGATGCTATGACGGCATTATCACTGGTGTATCCAGTGCAGAATCTGATCAATGCCGTGATGATTGGATTTGGAATTGGAATCAATGCGGTTATCTCGTTTTATTTAGGAGCACAAAATAAAAAGATGGCAGACAGAGCGGCGACGCAGGGAATGCTTCTTGGAACGATTCATGGAATCGGCTTTATGATTCTGGGAATTGCAATTATGAGACCATTTTTAAGAATGTTTACAAGTAATACCCAGATTGTAGAATATGGTGTGCGCTATTCCAAAATTGTATTTTTATTTGCAACAGCTTTATCATGGCAGTTAGTATTTGAAAAGACATTTCAGGCTGTAGGACGTATGGTAGCATCTATGACTTGTATGATGACAGGATGTATTATTAATATTGTTTTGGATCCGGTAATGATATTTGGAATTGGTCCATGTCCGAAGCTGGGAATAGAAGGTGCCGCATTGGCAACAGGAATTGGGCAGGCAGCAGGTGCCTTGTTATATCTGATTCTTTACATTGTGAAGCCTCTTCCGGTTAAATATAAAAAAGAATATTTAAAACCTGATGTAGGAATATGGAAAAAACTGTATGTAATTGGGATACCGGCATGTCTTAATATGGCACTTCCATCATTACTAATTTCTGTACTGAATGTAATTTTAGCCGGCTATGGAGAAGTGTATGTATTTGTCCTTGGAGTTTATTATAAACTTCAGACGTTCTTATATCTTCCGGCAAATGGAATCGTTCAGGGATTACGTCCACTTATTGGATATAACTATGGAGCAAGAGAATATAAACGAGTACATAAGATATTTCAGGACGGTTTGATTCTGGTACTTTTGATGATGTCTGTCGGAACAATAATATGTTTTGCAATTCCGGGACAGCTGATTGGATTGTTTACAGAAAATGCTGTGACGATACAAAAAGGAATTACAGCATTGAAAGTAATCAGTATTGGATTTATTGCCTCATCCGTATCCGTCATTTGCTGTGGAGCATTGGAAGGACTTAGAAAAGGAATGCCGTCATTAATTATATCACTTTGCAGATATGTGGTAGTGATCATACCAACAGCATTTATTGTAAGTCATTTTATTGGAGCGGTTGGTGTATGGCATGCATTCTGGATTTCAGAAGTTGTTACAGCTCTGATATCGTATCTGGTTTATAAAAAATGTGTAAAACTATAAAGAAATTTCCAGTATTCAATAAAATAAAGAATAATGATTATGTGTGAACATAGGAAAAGGAGAAAAAGAATATGAAGTTTGTATTTTTGATTATGGGAGAATTTGATTCATCTAAAGATTATGCCAGTATCCATGGAAATGAAGCACAGATGATAGGTGTTGCAAGTATTGAGGAGGCTAGAAATGTTGCCCGAAAATTACAGGAAGAAGGCGTAGATTGTATAGAACTTTGCGGTGCTTTCGGAGAAAACGGAGCACGAGAAATAATAAAAGCAACAGGAAATAAACTGCCAATTGGGTATGCAACACATCTTCCGGAGCAGGATGTTGTATACGCTAAAACGTTCCCAAACGACTAGCTTTGTAAAGAAAAAAATAGAATACTGGAAAGCAGTAAGAGCATGGCAATAAGTTTGCTATGCTCTTTTTTTAGTACTTTTTAACAGAAAAAGTCCAGTTTTCATAAAAATGTATATACAAATTTGTGGATATCACCAAAATAAGAAAAATTGTTTGTAAATCATTTACAAAGTAAAAATACGAGGATATAATTTGTATATACATATAGACGAACATACAAAAATCGACATGGGGGAACAAGTAGTATGGGAGCGATTCGGGAAATAAAACAAAAGTATTTTGGAGAGGGTGATCTGGAAGCTTTCTTTGGATTGTTTGGTGATGTTTTTTCAAAGATAGCGGCAATCATTGGAGTGCTGTATTTTGCGGAAGGATTTCCTGCTGATATAGTAATGGGAAAGATCCTTCCGGGAATTGGCGTAGGATCTATTGCGGGTTCGCTCATTTATTTTTGGGAGGCCTATGATCTGGGAAAGAAAGAAGGCCGGACAGATGTGACAGCGCTTCCATTTGGAGTCAGTTCCACACAAGTCTTTGCTTGGATCTATTTGATTATTGTTCCTATATACCGGCAGACGGGAAATGCATTACATGCATGGCAGGTTGCTGTTGCGGCATGCTTCTTAGGAGGCCTGGTTGAAATTGCAGGAGGATTCGTAAGTAAGCTTCTGATGAAGTGGATTCCTAATGCAGCTCTGATGGGAAACATGGCAGCAGGTGCATTAGTGTGGTTGTCGTTAAATGGATTTGTTACAGTGTTTGAAACACCATTAGTCAGTGTGATTCCTTTGTTCTTGATTTTTCTGGCACAAAAAATGAAAAAGCCGTTAATCAAAGGAATTCCAAATACAGTCTTAATTGTAGGCACAGGAGTGGCACTGGCATGGCTGACAGGGCAATGTAATATTGCAGCATTGCAAAAATCAGCACAGACATTTGGAGTATATCCACCACAGTTAAGCATTTTGGATGTAACAAAAGGAATCAGTCAGATAGGTCCATACCTTTCAATTATCATACCATTGCAGATAGCAAACTTCTTATCTACGATGCAGGCTTCAGAAAGTGCAGCAATGGCAGGTGACAATTATCCGGTGAAGCGGACAATGATTTTGGATGGAGTAACAACTGTTCTGAGCTCATTAACAGGAAGCCCGTTTCCGACGACTGTATATTATGGACATCCGGGATGGAAAAAGGTGGGAACAAGAAGTGGTTATTCTCTGATGATGGCAGTTGTTTATTTATCATGTTTCTTTGGCCTTCCGCTTTTGATTCTGGATATTATACCTTATGAAGTAATAATCGTGCTGTTGGTACTTGTTGGATTAAATGTAACATCGGATGTAGTAGATAATATGGAAAAGGAATATAGTGGAGTGATTTTTATCTCATTGTTTCCGATTCTTGCACAATATATCGTGAGCGCCGTATCAGATACGAGCGTGATTAGTCATGCTTTTGAAGTTCTGTCATATGGGGCATTTGCTTCCAGTTTGTTATATTCTGTATGGCTGGCATACATTTATAAAAAAGATTTTAAGAAAGCAGGGTATACGGCAATTGTGCTGGCAGGGTTATCACTAATCGGTTTCATTCATACGGAGACGCTTTGCTGGTTGTCGAAGACAGGAAAAGAATTTGGAATTATATATCTTATGATTGGAGCGATATGCCTGTTAGTTGGAAAAATGGATCGCGAATAGTTAAATAGCATGTATCTGTGTAATTGAGGATGATTTGATTCTAGAGCAAAACATCGGAACAGAAACAGTTACATATATAAATCATTATTTAAAAGGAGGACAAATTATGTCAATACCACAGGTAGAGTTTGATGCAAATGCAATCCGACTGGAAAGAATTTTTGACAACACCGAGAAGATGGGATATGTCAATGATGGTTTAGTATGTGAAAAGGTGAACAACGTATACGGTAAGTTGATGTTTGGTGAGGTACCAGAAGACAGACCAATCACATATGCATCTTATGTAATGTCCGTTGATGGTAAAATTGCATTCGAAGATAATGAAGTTGGACCGATGATCGCAAAGACAAATCATCTTGATAAAGATGGTGCAACAGCAGATTTCTGGGTACTGAATCTGTTAAGAGCCAATTGCGACGGAATCATCATTGGAAGCGGAACAATGATCAAAGAGCCGGATTATTCGGGAAGTGCTTATGATCCGGATCTTTTACAGGCAAGAATTGATAATGGAAAATCTGTAGCACCATGGACAGTAATTGTAACAACTACCGGAAAAAATATTCCATTTGGGAATCCTGTTTTTTCGCAGGAAGAGATTCCAATGCTGGTAGCAACATCTGAAGAAGGAATTAAGAATCTGAAACAGGAAATTACAAAAGAATATTACGAATTACCACTGGTAAAAACAGAAGAAGACAAGAAGAAAATTAAAGAACTGATTGCAGAAAATGAAGGAAAAATTGCAGTACTTGTTACTGGAGAAGGGAAAAATACAGATGCTGCTGAAATGTTAAAAGTTTTACGTGCAATGGGTATGGAGAAAGTTCTGGTGGAATCACCTACATATTGCCACCACATGATGAGAGAAGGATTACTGGATGAAATTTTTATTAATACATCATGTATCTTCGTAGGAGGTCAGGCAACTGGAATTGGTACTTCAAGTAAGTCGTTCCCGTCAACAGATCATCCACACAGTGAGATCGTAACAATGCATATGCATAGTCCGCACTTCATTTATACCAGGTATAAAATGCTTTACGGAATAAAGTAGGAGCGAATTATGGATTATAGAACAATTCAGGGAGTAGATGGAGAAATCCGTCTGGATAAAGTAATTCTGGGGGCTTCGAGCTTCGGAGCAAATATTTCAAAAGAACTGTCTTATCAAATGATGGACAGATATTATGAAATCGGGGGAAGAACAATTGATACAGCCAGATTTTACGCAATGTGGATTCATAATGGAATATCCAAAAGTGAGAAAACCGTAGGTGACTGGCTGAGAGACAGAGACGTCCGGGATCAGATGACGATCATTACAAAAGGAGGACATCCGGAATACCGTAATATGCAATATTCTAGATTGGCGCCAGAGTGTATCGAATATGATATTAACACAAGTTTATGTGTGTTGGATCTGGATTATGTAGACATCTATTGTCTTCACAGAGATGATGAAAGAATTCCCGTTGGAGAGATCGTAGATGTAATGGACAATGTAGTCAAAGAAGGATTTGCAAGATCCATTGGTGTTTCAAACTGGTCTGCAAAAAGACTGAATGAAGCAAATGAATATGCAAGAAAGCATAACAGAACACCATTTACAAGTTCGCAGATCCAATGGAATATGGCACATTGTACGCGAGAAGATATGTTGGATAAAACTTTGTATTTCATGGATGATGAAGAGTATAAGTTGTACAAAGAAAATAAGATTCCGGTAATGGCGTATTCACCACAGGCAGTGGGATTCTTCTCAAAATATCTGGAAAGTGGTGAAGAAAAGTTATCTGACAGGGCAAAAATGTATTGTACAGATGTGAATAAAAAGCGTGCAGAAAAAGTTCGACAGTTGTGTGAAAAATTAGGATGTTCACCTGCGGCGTTGTGTGTAGCTTATATTACATGTAATCCAGTAGATGGATATGCAGTTGTAAGTAACTCGACTATGAAGCAGATGGAAGATACACTGACAGGCGTGGATTTAAAAATTACACAAGATATGATTGACTGGATTTTAGAGTAGGGAGGAAGAGAGAATATGAACTTAAAAACAAGAAGAATGAATCATATTTTTAAAGAAGACGGAAAAGCATTGATTGTTGCTATGGATCACGGAACTTTCAATGGTGCGGCACCGGGATTGGAGCATCCGGGAGAAACTTTACAGCAGATTGCTGAAGGTGGAGCAGATGCAGTACTTTGTAACTTTGGTGTGGCAAGAAAATTTGCAAAAGAACTGGCACCATTAGGATATATTGCAAGATTGGACCTTCCTCCAACATACATGGGCCAGGGTCATGACAGCAGACTGGTATTCGATGCAGAATATGCGCTTCGCATGGGAGCAGATGCAGTTATGGTAAATGTAGGACAGGGCGTAGATGTTGAAGAACCAACTTATCCACATCTGGCAGAGACTATTGCATATTGTGACAGTGTTGGATTACCGGTATGCTCTGAACCAGTACCAGGTGGATTTGATGCAGGACCGGAATTTAAAACACTTGATAATATTGCAAGAGGAGCAAGAATTGCATGTGAAATCGGCTGTGATTTCATGAAAGTTGGATACGCACCGGGATTTGAAAGAATTGTAGATGAGACATTTGTTCCATTGGTTGTATTGGGTGGTGCAAAGACAGATAACGAAAAAGAATTCCTTGCTTCTATCAAGAATGCAATGGATGCCGGAGCAAGCGGTGTAGCAATCGGACGTAACGTATGGGGCGGAGGAAATACCGTGAATATGACCAGAGCCCTTGCAGCAATTATTCACAAAGATGCAAGCGTAGATGAAGCTTACGCAATTTTAAAGGGGGAGAAATAATATGAAGGCAGCAATTATGCCAGAGGCCGGAAAAATTGAATTAGTTGATGTAGTACTTCCAGAGATGCAGGATGATGAAGTATTAGTCGATGTGAAGGCAGTGGGAATTTGTACTTTTGAACAGAAATTCTATTATGGAAAGTCTAATGGGTTCCCGTTTGCAGGAGGTCATGAAATCTGTGGAGTTGTAAATAAAGTTGGAAGCAAAGTAGCACAGGACCTGAAAACGGGTGACAAAGTTGTTGTTTTAAGTCTTACCCGCTGTGGAGAGTGTTATTATTGCCGTCATGGATATGACAATCAGTGCGAAAATGCAAAAGATGTTCAGAAAGTTCCTGGAGTTGACGGTCCTGGGGGATTTGCAGAGCAGTTTATCGCAAAAGGATACGAAGTATATAAGATAGATGAAGATGTACCTTTTGAAAGAGGAACTCTTGCAGAGCCACTTTCATGCGTAACACATAGTATGAATATGTCAGGAATTCAGACAGGAGATTATGCATTGATCAGTGGCGCTGGCGCAATGGGAATCATTCATGTATTGCTTGCTAAATTAAGAGGTGCCAAAGTTATTGTAAGTGAGCCGACAAAAGAAAGACGTGACAGAGCATTGGAATTTGGTGCTGATTACGTGGTAGATCCTATTCAGGAAGATCTGGAGGCAAGAGTACGTGAGATTACAAATGGAAGAGGTGTAGAAAGAGCATTCTTTACAGCCGGAGGAAAAGTTGCAATTGAAAGTTCTATTCAGGCACTGGCAATTCGTGGAACACTGGTAATCTACGGAGGAACAGGACCGAATGATCAGTTTATGGTAGATCCAAAATGGTTCCATTATAACGAGATCACAATTACCGGAGTTACAAAACATACAAAAGAGACAATCCGGGTTGCTACAGAATTACTGAGTATGAAGAATCTTCCACTGGACAAATTGATTACGTCAGAGTTCCCATTTGAAAAGATTGAAGATGCGCTGATTGAAGCAAGAAATATATCTTCTTACAGACCAGTTGTATTGATCGGAGAAAAATAAGAGAGGTCAAAAGGATGAAACAGTATTTAATTGGGTTTGATATAGGTACGCTCAGTTCCAAATCGGTGTTAACCGATTTGGACGGGAATATCATATCAAAATTCCAGAGTGAACATGCTATTGAAGTAAAACATGCCGGATGGCAGGAAGAAAGCATGGAGATGTGGTGGAACGAATTCAAAGCTGCGATTCAACAGTTCCTGTCAATAGAAGAAGTAACGGCAGAAAGTATTACTGCAATTGGTGTGACAGGACTGATTCCTGCTATGTGTCCGGTAACAGAGAATGGATCAGTTGTCAGAAATGCAATGCTGCATACAGATGTAAGAGCGGAAGAAGAGTTACTGGAAATTAACGAAAAGTTACCGGGTCAGATTACACATGGACATATGTTACCTAAGATTTTGTGGGTAAAAAAACATGAGCTTGAAAATTATCAGAAGATTTCCAAGGTAATGGTTCCACATGGATTTATTGCATATAAGCTTACTGGAAAAGAAACAATCGATTATGATGCAGCATCTATGATCGGTGGAGTATTTGATGAAGAAAGTCTGAGCTGGAAACCGGAAGTAATAGAATCGTTTGGATTAAATCCAGAAATATTACCAGAACTTAATCCTGCAAATGGAGTGATTGGATCCGTTAGCGCTGCCTGCGCAGCAGAGACAGGCCTGTCAGAAAAAACAAAAGTTATTACTGGTGTAGGAGATACTTTTGCATCGATGTTAGGCGGAGGCGCTTATAATGCAAAACATTTTATGATTTACCTCGGAACATCAGGAACTTCTATGTATGCAGAAGGATCACCGAAAGAATATGTTGCCTGTCCTCATTATGGAGATGGAAAAGCACACTTTGCAGGAAGAATTTTCTCATTTGGTGAAAGTATTCTTCATTTAAGAAATAATCTCAGATACGACAATTGGGATGATCTGAACTGTCATCTGGATGAGATTGAACCAGGTACGGAAGGATTATGGTATTTCCCACATTATAAATTACAGACAGATGCGTCATTCTTTGGTCCGGATGCCGAATTCATGATGGGGTACAGAGGATGTCATACACAGTTCCACTGGTATCACGCTATGCTGGAAGGAATTGCATATAATGCACGTTATAATATCGTGAATTTCTCTATGCCGATTGAGCAGATTAATATCTTTGGTGGAGGAGCTAATTCAAAAGAAATCTGCCAGATGTTTGCCGATATAATCGGAAGAGATTTACATTATAATCCGAAAAGTTCCACAGCACTTGGAGTTGCATTCCTGGCAGGTTACGGAAGTGGTGCAATCAAGGTTTATAAGGAACTGACAGATACATGGTTTGGTGACAGTACAGTTATTAAACCAGATCAGGAAAGAATGAAAAAATATGAAAGACTTTATGAAAAATATGAGGAACTCAGAGCTCAGATTATGAAGTTAGATTCTACTACAAAGGAGGTATAAAAAATATGGGGTTAGCTATGGTGCCCTTTGATGCGGAGAAGATTAAAATCAAACTGCTCTACAGAAGTGAGAAGTTAGAAGAATGGAATAATATACCGGTCAAATCTGAAAAGATCCGGAAGGTATATGGAAGTGAACTGATTTTTCCGGAAGTACCGGGAGACAGACCGTATATTTTTTCATCATTCGTAACATCAATCGATGGAAAGCTTGCATATGCAGATAAACCAAGTGCATTCTATGTTGCCGGAAAAAATATGATGGCTGGTAATGGAAAAGATACAGATTTTTGGATTTTGAACGCACTTAGAGGAATCTGTGATGCAGCAATTATCGGAGGAAACTCCATGAGAACAGATGCAGATTATTGTATGCACTGTATGGATGAAGAAATCCAGAAAGACCGTGTGGCAGCGGGACTTTCAGAAATTCCGTTAAATATTGTAATGACACTGGATGCAACGGATGTTCCGATGGAACATAATTTACTGAAGAATACAGATGTTCCTTGTATGATGGTTACATCACCAAAGGGCTTGGAGTATCTGGAAAAGAATTTCAAAGGAACTTATCTAGTGGCAAAAGAAACGGATTCAGAAGAAGTAATCAAAGAAAAACTGGATAAAGCAGGAAAAGGAGTACTGCCGGTACTGGTTACAGGTAAGGGAGGTTTTCCAGATTCTACAGTAACAATGAAAATACTGAAAAAGATTGGAATTGAGAGACTGTTGATCGAATCTCCGGGATATGGACATTATCTTGTAAAACAGAAGATGATGGATGAATTTTTCCTGAATCTGTCCGCAGTATATATTGGTGGAGGAGACACGATGACTTTGGGTAAGGCTGATAAAGGATTTTTAGCTGAAGCACATCCTCATACACAGATTTTATCCATTCATATGTACAATGACTACTTTGCTTATTTTAGATACAAATTTAATTATGATTATGTATGATGCGCAGGTTAGAGGCATGCATCAAGAAGGAGTGCAGATATGCCAGAAGAAAAGAAATTAAATATACCATGGTTTAAACGAGGGGATGTTGATGCTGTCATCGGTGTATTCTTTGACGGTTTCTCAAAAATTATTGTAGGAATTGGTGTGCTGACAGGTGTTATGGGAATGTCTCAGGATATCGTATTTGGAAAAATCGTATCCGCAATCGGACTTTCAGCATTCTTATTATTAGCATTTAATACATTTTATGCTAGACATTTAGGAAAAAAATTAAATAGAGACGATTTGACAGCTTTGCCGGCTGGAATTGCAGCAGGATCATTCTTTGCATGGTTATATGCAATATTTATGCCGGTGTTCTTTGAAACGAATGATGCGATATTTGCCTGGAAGGTTACCTTGCATGCGAATCTATTATATGGAATGATGTTCGTAGTATGTGGATTTATTATTCAATTCCTGATGAAACATATTCCAATGGAAGCAATGCTTGGTAGTGTAGTTGGAGGATCAATTGCTTATCTGTTGATGACATCAATGGCAGATGGTTTTGCTCACCCACAGATTCAGATTCCAGCATTGTTCCTGTTATTATTCTTCCAGTTTGGAAAGATTAAGACCAAAAAACTGTCTCCAGCCCTGATCGCAGTTTTAGTTGGAACGATTATCGGATGGGCAACAGGCGTTATGCATCTTTCAGATCTTACTTCTGCAGTACAGAACATTGGATTCTATGTTCCATTACCGCAGTTAGGTCTTCTTGGAGGAAAAGCAATGAGTCATGCACTGACTTATCTTCCTCTGATTATCGCATACGCATTCTCAGATGTAACTGCATTATTACAGGGTGTAGAACAGGCAGAAAAAGGTGGAGATCGCTATGAAGAAAGAGTATGTCTGATTGCAACAGGATGTGTAAATATTATTGGATCATTATTTGGTAATCCGTTCCCTCTGAATGAGTATTGGGGACACCCAGCATGGAAAAAAGCAAAAGCAGGAACAGCTTACTCACTTTACACAGGAGTTATTTACCTTGCTCTTTGCATGTCAGGTCTGGTAGCGATTGCAACAAGTGCAATCCCGGCAGCAGCAACATTAATTCTGCTGATTTTCGTAGCAATTTCAACAGGAACACAGTCTTACTCTACTGTAAACAAGAAATACTATCCAGCAATGATCGTAGCAACAGCAATTCCTATTTTCGAATTGATGTACAGCAAGATCTTAAATGGTTCTTCAGCAGCTTCAACCGCAATTTCAGCAGCTCTTAAGGCTAAAGGAATTAAATTTGCAGTAGATGGAGTAACGGTAACAAGTGATCATCTTGCTTCAGCAGGAGTTTCACAGGGATACTTCTTCTTAGGAAAAGGTTCTATGATGATAGCAATCGTATACTCTTGTATCCTGATCTTTATCATTGACAGAAAATGGCTGAACACGGCAGTGGCATTTATCGTTGCAGCATTTTGCTCATTTGTTGGTCTGATTCACTCTGAAAGTGTTAAGATTAATGCAAATCCTCAGTTTGCAATTATTTATGTAATCATGGCAGCATTCTTCCTTATTGTATACTTTATAAGCAAAAATAATAAGGAGCTACAACCAACCGAAGAACACATAGGTCGTAGTGATGAATAGGATAGAGGAGGAACGGATATGAAAACAATAGTGTTTTACGGATCTCCGGCGAAAGACAGTCATACGAAACATTTACTGGATGAAACATTAAGTGTTTTGGAAGGTGAGGTTAAAATCGTTGATTGTTATAATGCAGATATTGCACCTTGCAAAGATTGTAAATATTGCTTTAAAAAGCGGGGATGTTCTATTAAAGATGATATGACAGAACTTTATGATTACATCGATGAGTGTGATGCTGTAATTATAGCAAGTCCGATGCATTTCGGAATTGTATCAGCCCCAACATATAAGGTATTTTCGAGATTACAGTCTTACTGGTCTAACAGACATATCAGACATGTGGAGGAAGAAAAACCAAAACCGAAATATGGTGCCTTACTGGTAACAACCGGTGGAAACTGGGTGAATATGAAACTGTTGATAGAAGGTGTAGCGGATTTCGCGTTTGATCATATGGAAGCAGAATGTATTGGTTCTGTATTCGCAAAAGAGACAGATACTCATCCTGTGAAGGAAAATGAAAAGGCAAAAGAAAAAGCAAGATATCTTGGACAACGATTAAACGAATTATGTAATAAATAGAAATTAAAAGCAGTAAGTTTTATGTAGAAATATATAAAACTTACTGCTTTTTTAGGTATGTGAGTATACAAAAAAACGAATATATGTTAAAATTAAGATACAAAATATGAGGATGGTAAGGCGCATGATAAGTGAAAATGAATTTAGAAAAGCACCTGTATACTTACAAATAAGAGAAGCCATTTACAACAAGATAATCAGCGGAGAGTACAAAGCAGGAGAAAAACTTCCTGCAGAGGAAAAACTGGCGGAAGAATACGGGGTCAGCAGAATGACGGTGAACAAGGCGCTTATGGGATTGGTAAGTAGAGAGTATCTTACCAGAATCCAAGGAAGCGGAACCTATGTTAGCAAAATGAGGCGTGAAGGTACAAAGACAAGGGGAATGAGTTTTCGTGATTCCCTGACGAAAAAAGGTTTTAAAGTAGATACAATTGTACTGGAAAAGAAGATGGTAACGCCGAACAAAGAAGTTGCGGAGATTTTAAATATTCCAATTACTTCACAGGTTATGTTTTTAAAACGATTAAGGAAAGTACACGAGAATCCAATTGTGGTCCAGGAATCGTACCTATCAAGTAAGGTAAGTGAAAAACTATTTAATGTAGATTATAATCAGTATTCGCTTTATGATAGTTTAAAAGAAATCTGCAAAACAGAGATTGTTATGGCAAAGGATACGGTAGAGGCCAAAGCAGCAACGGGAGAAGTATGCGATTGGTTAGAGGCTGAGGAAGGATTTCCGGTATTGGTAGCACGAAGAGTTGCTTATGATGTGGAAAATGATCCGATTGAACTATCCAATAGTATTTACCGTAGTGATCAATATGTTTTGGAAATAGAGTATAAATAAAAGATTGAAGAGCTTCCAGATAAAACATAGGAAGCTCTTTTTTAGGATATTAGTTTATGATAGAATATTAGAAAAGCTGTAAGAAAGTGAGGTATATTGTCATGGGAAAAGTAATCAGTATTGGAAGACAGAACTTTTCATCGTTACGGGAAAATGACTGCTTTTATATAGATAAATCGGAACTGATCAGAGAATGGTGGGAATCCCAGGATGATATCACGCTGATAACCAGACCAAGGCGTTTTGGAAAAACTCTGAATATGAGCATGTTGAATTGTTTCTTTTCAAATCAATATGCTGAGAAGAAGTATTTATTTGAAGGACTATCCATCTGGAATAATGATAAATACCGTAGTTTGCAGGGCAGTTATCCTGTCATTTTCTTAAGCTTCGCATCAATAAAAGGAAGTAATTATAATGATGCCAGGGATGGTATTATTATGGTAATTAACGAAGCATATTCGGAACATCGATATCTGTTGGAGAGTAAGAAACTTACGGAAGGAGAGCGGAAATGTTTTGAAGAACTGGATAATTATGCCAAGAATCCTGGAGTCAAGGAAGCGGTAGCTAATGATACAATCTGCAATGCAATTAAGAATCTGGCGAACTGTCTTTACCGCTATTATGGGAAAAAGGTAATCATACTTCTGGACGAGTATGACACACCGATGCAGGAAGCATATCTTTATGGATATTGGGATCAATTTACTGCATTTGTACGAAGTCTTTTTAATGCAACATTTAAGACCAATCCCTATCTGGAAAGAGCTATGATGACCGGGATTACCCGTGTGTCAAAGGAGTCGGTTTTTTCAGATCTGAATAATTTGAATGTGATTACTTCCACATCGCTGGAATATGAGACAAGTTTTGGATTTACGGAAGAAGAAGTATTTACGGCACTGGACAATCTGGGAATGTCAGAGCAGAAAGAAATTGTGAAATCATGGTATGATGGATTCGTATTTGGAAATCAGAAAGATATTTATAATCCATGGTCTATCACGAACTATCTGGATAAAAAACAGGTGCGTACGTACTGGGCAGATACAAGTTCGAATAGCTTGATCAGCAGGCTGATCCGGAAAGCATCTGCCGGTATTAAGGAACAGATGGAAGAACTTCTGCAAGGGAAAGAAATTATCGTAAATTTTGATGAACAGATTGTGTTTGAACAGCTGGATCAGGATGAAAATGCTATATGGAGTCTTATGCTGGCAAGCGGATATCTGAAAGCAGAACAGGTGGAATACCGTGGATTATTAAGAGAACCATGGTATCATCTGAAGATTACCAATCTTGAGACGACAGCTATGTTCACGAATTTGTTCAAGAGCTGGTTTAATCAGAGTCGGACAAATTATAATCAGTTTATCAAAGCACTTTTGCAAAATGATATAGATGCGTTGAACTATTATATGAATCAGATAACGATGGCAACATTCAGTTATTTTGATGTAAATGGAGCAGAAGGCGGACAAAGTGAACCAGAACGGTTTTACCATGGATTTGTTCTGGGACTGATAGCTGAGCAGACGGATATTTATGAAATCCGTTCGAACAGGGAAAGTGGATTTGGACGTTATGATGTAATGATGATTCCGAGAAAGAAGGATGACAGATATCCGGCGGTCATTATAGAATTTAAAGTACGCAGTGTGGCCAAAGAAACAGATCTGGAAGCAGCTATACAGGCAGCAAAAAAGCAGATCGAAGAAAAGAATTACGATGCAGAATTGTTTGCAAGAGGCTTTAAAAAAGAGGAGATTTTACATTACGGATTTGCATTCGAAGGGAAAAAAGTATTAATTGGATAAAATACAAACGGAATGATCAGGATCTATCCGGATGTAGCAAAAGAGAGCAGAAAAGAAAACAGAATATACAAGGACGACTCTGACTGCAAGGCAGCATCCCGAGCAGGAATAGTTAAGAACTTCCTTATTTCCGACACATGGTATTTCTATACCATGTATTCGCATTATGCATTGGAAAAAACAAAAAAGAGCATTTTGTATACAGAATAAGGCGGCTTCAGATAACGAAAAGAGAGCCGGCTTATGTATACAAAATGTTCTTTTTCATTTAAACAAATATGTAAGCAGAACATGCAGGAGGAACACACATGTTAAAAGTAGCAATCTACGGAAAAGGCGGAATCGGGAAATCCACTGTCACATCCAATCTGGCGGCAGCATTTGCCACGATGGGGAAGAAAGTAATCCAGATCGGCTGTGACCCGAAGGCAGATTCGACGATGAACCTGCTCGGCGGGGAACCGTTAAGACCGGTCATGAATTATATGAGAGAAGAAGATGAAGAACCGGAGAAACTGGAAGACATTGCAAAAGAAGGATTCGGAAATGTCTTATGTATCGAGACGGGTGGACCGACACCGGGACTTGGATGTGCAGGAAGAGGAATCATTGCGACATTCCAGTTATTGGAAGATTTGAAATTATTCGAGACCTATAAGCCCGATGTCGTTCTGTATGACGTACTCGGGGACGTGGTCTGCGGTGGATTCGCAGCACCGATCCGGGAAGATTATGCAGAGAAAGTGTTGATCGTGACATCCGGGGAGAAAATGGCACTCTATGCGGCAGACAACATTTCCAAAGCAGTAAAGAACTTTGAAGACAGAAGTTATGCAAGAGTGTTCGGAATCGTACTGAACCACAGAAATGTGGAAAATGAGACCGAAAAAGTAGAGACATTTGCAAAAGAACATGGATTTGACATCGTGGGAGAGATTCCAAGAAGTGATGAAATTAACCGTTGCGAAGACCAGGGGAAGACGGTGATCGAGGGCAATCCGGAGTCGGACATCAGTAAATGCTTCTATGATCTGGCGGAAATATTATGGAAAGATGAGGAACAGGTATGAGAGGGACTGCCTATTATTGTACGGTAGAAGAATTACAGAAGCGGGGAAGAGATGACATTCCGGAACAGTTCCGGTCGAATACACATCTGATCTATAGTTCTCCGGCGACACTTGCATTCAACTCGCCGGGAGCGGAAGGATTCGGCGTAAAGAGAGCGGGGCTTGCGATCCCGGATTCGATCATGCTGATCGTGGCACCGGGATGCTGCGGACGGAATACGTCTATGATCAGTTCCATGCCGCAGTATGAGGACCGATTTTTTTATCTCACAATGGATGAGACGGATATTGTTACAGGAAGACATTTGAAGAAGGTACCGAAGGCAGTGCAGGAGATCTGCGACAGCCTTGCGAAGAAGCCGTCAGTTGTGATGATCTGTATTACCTGTGTGGATGCACTTCTGGGTACGGATATGGAGCGTATCTGCAGAAAGTCCGAAGAAAAGACAGGACTTCCGGTAAGACCATGCTATATGTATGCTCTGACAAGGGAAGGAAGAAAACCGCCGATGGTCCATGTGCGTCAGTCCTTATATTCGTTACTGGAACCCAAGAAGAAAAAAGGAAATGTCGTGAATCTTCTGGGATTCTTCTCACCGCTTATGGATGACTGTGAGTTATACGGAATGCTGGAAAAAGCGGGCGTAAAGACGGTACACGAGATATCCAGATGCAAAGATTACGAAGAGTATCAGACGATGGCGGAGGCGAATTTTAATCTGGTATTACATCCGGAAGCGAGATTTGCAGCGGAAGATTTTCATGAAAATCTGAAGATCCCATTTATCGAACTTCGGAGATTGTATCAGATCGATAAGATAACGAAGCAGTATCAGGCACTGGGCAATGTTCTGGGCATTTCATTCGAAGACAGAGAAGCAGAGGCAGCCGCACTTGAAGCGGTAGAACGGCTGAAATCTGCGAAGCCGGATGCAGTATTTGCCATCGGGGAATGTATGAACGGAGATCCGTTCGAACTGGCACTGGCGCTTGTAAAGTATGGATTCCGGGTGGCTGAGATCTATGGAACGCTGACCGCCGAGAATTTTGTATACCTGAAGAATTTATCCGAATTGAGTCCGCAGACAAAAGTATTTTCCAATATGGAACCAACCATGCTGTATTATGATCCGGAAGAGAGCGGGGTTACAATTACAATTGGCAAAGATGCCTGCTACTATCATCCGGATGTGAAAAACGTGATGTGGAACGAAGAAGTGCAGCCGTACGGATATGCGGGTGTGAGACATTTGTGCGAAAGATTGTTGGAGGTGTAGGCGATGAAAGGATTAAGAAAATATCTGACACCATTTGCACCGGATCAGTCGGGAGCAGTGTCGGTGTTATATGAACTTGGCGGAATGCTGGTCATCTGTGATGCAGGCGGATGTACGGGAAATGTGTGCGGCTTCGATGAGCCAAGATGGTTTGAAACAAGAAGTGCGGTATTCAGTGCGGGACTTCGTGATATGGATGCGATCCTTGGAAGAGACGACAGACTGGTTGCAAAACTTGCAGATGCGGCAGAAAAGCTGGATGTGACATTTGCAGCAGTGATCGGGACTCCGGTTCCCGCAGTGATCGGGACGGATTACCGGGCGCTGGAGCGGATGCTGGCGAAGAAGACGGATCTTGCGGTCCTGACGGTGAATACGGATGGAATGGAATTGTATGACAAGGGAGAAGAAAAGGCGTATCTTGCATTGTTCGAGAAATTCAGTGACAAGAACGAAGAGTCTGAGGATATGAATGATAAAGACAGACCACATATCGGGATTATCGGCATGACTCCGCAGGATGTCAGTGACCTGAAGGCAGCAGATAAGATCCGGAAAGTATATGCAGACCAGGGAATGCGTGCCATCTGCTATGGCATGGGAGACGGACTGGATGAAGTGAGAAATGCTTCTCTGGCAGCGAAGAATGTGGTCGTATCTCCGGCAGCATTAAAAGCAGCGCAGTATCTGCAAAAGAAGTTCGGAACACCATATGAGATTGCCTATCCACTGGCATCAGAACTTGTGCCGGAAGTGAATTATCAAGGAAAGAAGATCCTGATCGTACAGCAGCAGGTGATTGCAAATGCAGTGCGTAAGGAGATCGAAAAACGAACCGGGGAAAAAGAAGCCATCACAACAGCGACATGGTTCATGCGGAAAGAGGAGATTTTAACGGATCTGAATGTTGATGCCGCAGATGATATTAGTCTGAAAGAAGAGGATGATTTCATTTCGCTGGTGGAAAAAGAAGGATATGATGTGATCTTTGCAGATCCGTGTATGGAGCGGATGATTCCGGGATTTGAAGGGACATTTATTCCGCTGACGCATTTTGCAGTGTCAGGAAAGCTTAACGTGTAAGCAGGATATATGGGAAACCTATATGTTTTAGACAGGGGGAAGAAACGGATGATAACAAAGAAAATCCGTGTCTACGGAATTGTGCAGGGTGTCGGCTTCAGACCGACTGTGAGCCGTCATGCAGTGGCTGCCGGAATCACCGGAAGTGTGTGTAACAAAGGTCCCTATGTGGAAATCTTTGCACAGGGAGAGGAAAAATGTGTAAAAGATTTTCTGGAGAGACTGGAAAAGCAGCCACCGAAGAGAGCTGCCATATTGAAGATCAATACAGAAGATGTAAAAGAGGAAGAATACGGGAAATTCAATGATTTTCAGATCATAGAAAGTGAGAAGACAAAAGGGGAGATATTCGTCTCGCCGGATATTGCAATCTGCGAAGAATGCAAGAAAGAAATGTACGATCCAAAAGACCGGCGTTATCTGCACCCATTTATCAACTGCACCTGCTGCGGTCCCAGACTTACGATTCTGGATGCACTTCCATATGACCGGGAACGGACCAGCATGAAGGAATTCCCGATGTGTCCGGACTGTGCTTCGGAGTATGAGGATCCGGCGACCAGACGTTATGATGCACAGCCGGTATGCTGCAACGATTGTGGTCCGGAAGTGTATCTGACCGGCAGGGAAGAACGGGGAAGAGATGCGATCATTGCCACAAGAAAAATGATCTATGATGGTGGGATCGTGGCAATCAAGGGAATCGGCGGATTCCATCTCTGCTGTGATGCGACGAACGAGGAAGCAGTACAGAGATTGCGGACATTAAAGAACCGTCCGGCGAAACCGTTTGCCGTGATGGCGCGGGATGTGGAAGCGGTAAAGCAGGAATGTCTGGTAAATGAAGTACAGGAGGAGATCCTGGATGGACACCAGAAGCCGATCCTGTTACTTGAAAAACGGAAAAAATCTGCAGACAGTACAGGTCTTTGCAAGTCTGTCGCTCCGGGGAATCCGAAAGTCGGCATCATGCTCCCATACGCTCCGGTACAGATGTTGTTATTCCGATATGACGACGGGATCCAGATGCCGGATTATCTGGTGATGACGAGTGGCAATGCATCCGGTGCACCGATCTGCAGGGATGACAAAGAAGCGGTGGAGGAACTGTCACAACTATGTGATCTGATCCTTTCTCATGACCGGAAGATCCGGATCCGGGCGGACGATTCGGTGATGGATTTTTATAAGGGAGAGCCTTATATGATCCGGCGCTCTAGAGGCTATGCACCGCTTCCGACGATGGTGACAATGTCGTGGAAAGGGCAGGTGCTGGCCGCAGGCGGAGAACTTAAGAATACGTTCTGTATCGGAGTGGATGGACGTTTCTATCTGTCCCCGTATGTAGGGGATTTGGAAGATCTCCGTACTGTAAAAGCGTTGCAAGAGACGATCCACAGATTCGAGACACTTCTGGAGGTAGAACCGGAAGTTGCAGCGTGTGATCTGCATCCAAAATATAACTCGACAGTCGTTGCAGAAGAACTGGGACTTCCGGTCGTAAGGATCCAGCATCATTATGCACACATTTTATCCTGTATGGCAGAAAATGACCGGAAAGAGCAGGTGATCGGCGTTGCATTCGACGGAACCGGATATGGTACAGACGGAACCATATGGGGAGGAGAACTTCTGCTTGCGGATTATCACAGATTTGAGCGGATGGGAAGTATCGAACCATTTCTTCAGATCGGAGGAGACATTTCCGCAAAGGAAGGATGGAGGATTGCTGTTTCGCTGATCTATCAGCAGACGCAGGATAAAGCACAGACGATGGAGATTGTAAAGCAGCTTGATCTGTGCAGTGAACCGGAATGTAAAGTGCTTCTTGCCATGGCGGACAGGAAAATGAATGCTGTGACATCGACCAGTGCAGGACGTCTGTTCGATGCAGTCAGTGCAATTCTCGGAATCCGGTCGAAGTCTACGTTCGAAGGGGAGGCTTCGATGGCACTTGAATTTGCCGCGGAAGCGTATGAGAAAGAGATGTGGGAAATGGAAGAGCCGGCAGAAGGTGAAAACAGTTCGGATGAAGAAAAGAAAGAGCCGGAAGACAGGCTGATTATGAAGACAGGAAGCCTTATAAAATATCTGACAGAGAAGAAAACAGAAGGCATTCAGGCAGAAAAATTAGCTTATATCTTTCATCAAAAGCTGGCAGACCTCATAATCTGTGGATGCAGGCAGATCAGAAAGAAAACAAAATGTAATTGTGTGGCATTAAGCGGCGGTGTATTCCAGAACCGGCTGTTGTTGAGAATGGTGGAAGAAGGACTGGAAAAAGAACATTTTACTGTACTCAGACATCACCTGATCCCGGCAAATGACGGCGGGATCGCACTGGGACAGGCAGCATATGCCATGCAGTATATTCAGGAGGGAAAATAACATGTGTGTAGGATTATCAGCAAAAGTAGTCCGTATCAGTGACGGTACGGCAGTTGTAGATGCGGGGGGCGCAAAAAGAGAGGTCTCTTCAGAATTACTGGAAGATCTGGAACCGGGAGACTATGTAATGGTGCATGCAGGGATTGCTATTGCAAAGATCACTGATGAAGATGACAGTGAGACAGATCAGTTGATGGAGGAACTTCTGTAATGAGTGAAGGAAAGAAAACGGCAAGAGAGATCATAGAAGGATATGACGGTCCGGCAGTCCGGATCATGGAAGTGTGCGGGACACATACGCATGAAATCTTCCGTCTGGGTATCCGCAAACTTCTTCCAAAGCAGGTAGAACTGATCTCCGGTCCCGGATGTCCGGTCTGTGTCACACCGGTAAGTTATATTGATGAGGCAGTTTATCTGGCACTGGAAAAGAGCGTGACAATCTGTACATTCGGAGATCTGGTGCGTGTGCCGGGAAGTAAGAAGAGTCTGGCTGACGCAAGAAGCGAAGGCGGGAAGATCCATATCGTCTATTCGCCTGCTGATGCGGAAAAATATGCAAAAGAACATCCGGAAGAAGAGGTTGTATTCTTATCTGTAGGATTCGAGACGACTACTCCGGCGGGATGTCTGTCTGTCAAAAAAGCAAAAGAAGAAGGAATCACGAACTATTCTATGCTGATCGCAAATAAGACAATGCCGCAGGCATACGAAGCATTAAAAGGAAGCGCAGACATTTTCTTATATCCGGGACATGTCAATGCGATCACAGGAACAAAGCTCTGTGAAGAACTGGTGCAGGAAGGTGTAAGCGGTGTAGTGGCAGGTTTTACGGCAAAAGAACTTCTGACTGCGCTGGCAGTTGCTCTGACACATTTTCAGCAAGGGAAACCTTTCTTTGTAAACTGCTATCCGCGCGTGGTAACAGAAGAAGGAAGTAAGGAAGCGCAGAGACTGGTGAATACGATGATGGAAACCTGTGACAGTGAATGGAGAGGTCTCGGGATCATACCGGGATCAGGACTTCGGTTACGTGATGAATGGGACATGTATGATGCCAGAAAGAAATATCAGGTTCCGAAGATGGAAGGAAGGGCGAATCCGGCCTGCAGATGCGGGGAGGTATTACAGGGAAAATGTAAACCATCCGACTGCAAAGTATTTGGAAAGGTCTGTACACCGCAGCATCCGGTAGGTGCATGTATGGTATCCGGAGAGGGAGCCTGTTCAGCATATTATATGTATGGAAGAGAATAAGAAAAACAGACAGAAAATAGCAAGGAAGTGGACAAAATGAACGAGTATGTGGATAACGAAGCAAGAAAAGCGAAATTAGTGGGGAAAACTGTGACGATGGCACATGGTGCGGGAGGACACCAGACGTCAGAGTTGATCGATATGATCTTCAAAGCACATTTTGATAATCCGGATCTGACTGCGGATGATGCAGCCGTTCTGGCACCTCCGGCCGGTAAGATGGCAGTATCTACGGATGGATTTATCGTATCACCGGCATTTTACCCGGGCGGGAATATCGGAAAGCTATCTATCTGCGGGACGGTCAATGACCTTTCGTGTATGGGGGCAAAACCATTGTATCTGACCTGTGCATTTGTGATCGAAGAGGGATTTCCGATGGAAAAACTGGAAGAGATCGCAGAGGCAATGGAGAAGACGGCGAAAGAAGCCGGAGTCCGGATCGTATCGGGAGATACCAAGGTTGCCGGAAAGGGCCAGGTGGACGGAGTCTTTATCACGACAACAGGTATCGGTGAGATCACGGATGGAGTCGAAGTTGCGGGAAATCTTGCAAAACCGGGCGATGCGATCATTGTGACAGGAGATATCGGAAGACACGGATGCACGATCCTTCTTGCGAGAGAAGATTTTGGAATCGAAGCAGATGTGACCAGTGACTGTGCACCACTCTGGGGTAATGTAAAAGCAGTGATAGATGCAACGCATGAACTGCATGTGATTCGTGATGCGACCAGAGGCGGAGTCGGAACTGTGCTGTATGAGATTGCAGGACAGAGCCAGGTAGGCATTCGTCTGGATGCTTCGAAGATTCCGGTTGCACCAGAGGTACGAGGCGTATGTGGAATGCTTGGACTGGAGCCGCTTTATCTTGCATGTGAAGGACGGCTTGTGATCATGGCGCCGAAAGAACAGGCACAGACGATCGTGGATGCATTGAAAGTATGTCCATATTCACAGGATGCGGCAATTATCGGTGAAGTGACCGAAGAGCAGCCGGGAAAAGTAGTGATGTTGACGGAGATCGGAACGCAGGCATTACTTCCGCAGCCGGGCGGGGAATTACTGCCGCGCATCTGTTAGGAGGGTATCAATGGATACAAGAGTGGCAGTTATTTCTATCATTGTGGAAAATCCGGAAGCGATCGAGACATTGAATCATCTGCTTCATGAGGCAGGACAGTATATTATCGGAAGAATGGGAATTCCGTATCGGGAAAAAGGTATTAATATTATCAGTATTGCCATTGATGCACCGCAGGATGTGATCAGTACGTTATCCGGCAGGATCGGTCGTCTGAGCGGGGTATCCACGAAGACGGCGTATTCCAATATCATTACGAAAGCAGGAGAATAAAAAGAATATGATTAAGATTGCAGTATATGGAAAAGGCGGGATTGGAAAATCAACAACTGTGTCTAATGTAGCTGTGGCACTGGCGGAAAAAGGACTGAAAGTCATGCAGATCGGCTGCGATCCGAAAGCCGATTCGACGATCGCATTAAGACACGGGGAAGCGGTGCCGACCGTACTGGATATCTTTCGGGAAAAGAAGCAGGATCTGAGATTGGAAGATATGGTGCGGACAGGATACCGGGGGGTTATCTGCGTAGAAGCCGGCGGTCCGACGCCGGGACTTGGCTGTGCGGGAAGAGGTATCATTACCGCACTGGAAAAGTTAAAAGAGACAGGAGCATATGAAGTATACCGGCCGGACGTGGTACTTTATGATGTACTTGGAGATGTCGTGTGCGGCGGTTTCTCCATGCCGATGCGGAAAGGTTATGCGGATAAAGTCTTTGTCATCACATCAGGAGAAAATATGGCGATCCATGCCGGGGCAAATATTGCGATGGCGGTGGAGAATTTCAAGAACCGGGGATATGCGTCTCTTGGAGGGATCATCTTAAACCGAAGAAATGTGGCAAGAGAAGAAGAAAAGGTAAAAGAGCTGGCAGATGATTTCCAGACACAGGTGATAGGAACATTATCTCACAGTGAACTTGTGGCAGAAGCGGAAGAAGAAGGAAAGACGGTGCTGGAGTGTTTTCCGGACAGTGAGATGGCCGGAGAATACAGAAAGCTTGCGGAAGCAATCTATGAGTTGTCAAAAGAATCCGGGGAGGGATGGAAATGTTAAAGAAAGCCGGAGGATCAAGCGGTCTGGAATTCAATTCCCCGGCGCACGGGAACTGGAATATTGTCCATACAGGAATGCTGCTTCCGGAAGCGATCCAGATCTATGTCTGTGCAGATAATTGTATGCGTGGTGTCGTTCTGACGGCTGCCGAGATGAATGCCGCAGACCGTTTTTCTTTTGTGATCGTGGAAGAAGAGGATCTTCTGAATGGCAATCTGGAAGATGTGACGATCGAGGGTGTGACAGATGTATTAAAGAAACGGGGCGATCATCCGAAGGCGGTACTCCTGTTTACTGTGTGCCTGCATCATTTTCTGGGGTGTGATCTGGAACGGGTGTATGAAGAACTGGAAGCGAGATTCCCGGAGATCTTCTTCATCCGCTGTTATATGGATCCGATCATGCAGAAGCACGGACTGACTCCGGATCAGAAGCTCAGGAAGTCTATTTATGACGCACTGTTGGAAAGAAATGCAGGGAAGTCTGAGTCAGAAAAATCAGTGACAATTTTAGGCAGTGATTTTGCCCTGGATGAGACGAGTGATATCAAACGTTTGTTAAAGGCAGAAAATATAGAAGTGAGAGAACTTCCGACATGTGATTCATGGAAGGCTTATGAAGAGCTTGCAGACAGTGAAATATTCATAGCATGCTATCCGCCTGGAAAATATGGACTGGAACGTCAGGCAGAGAGGCTTGGAAAGAAAGCGTTATATCTTCCGGGAAGCTTTGAGTATGAAGAAATCATCAGACAATGGAGAATGCTGGAGCAGACGGTTACGGAAAGTGTAAGAGATGCTGAGATCGATGAGACCATAGAAAGAGAAATTGCCTTGTGTGAAGCAGCTTTGAAAAAAACAAGACAAATAATCGGAGATGCACAGATCATGATCGATCACACATTTCATCCAAGACCGCTGGAGCTTGCAAAGCTGTTACTGACACATGGCTTTTCTGTGACAAGAATCTATCTGGATGCGGTAAATCCGGAAGAAAAAGCAACATTTGAGTGGCTGAAACAACAATATCCTGACCTTTCATATGAACCAACGATCCGTCCCGAGATGCGGATGCGTTCGAGAAAAGAAGAAAATGTACTGGCAATCGGGCAGAAAGCGGCGTGGTTTACCGGAACGAAGCATTTCGTCAATCTGGTGGAAGGTGCCGGACTGTATGGATTCGACGGAATCCGGAGAGTGGCAGAATTGATGACAGAAGCCTGGCAGGAAGAAAAAGATCCGGAAGATCTGATCATCCGGAAAGGATGGGGGTGCGAAAGCTGCATATGAGACGAAGTTATAAGATCATACCAATCTATACGGCAGATGTATCCGGTGTCTGCTCGGCACTCTATGAACTTGGCGGGATGACAGTGATGCATGATCCGTCCGGTTGTAATTCTACCTATAATACACACGATGAGATCCGCTGGTACAACCAGGACAGCATGATCTATATCTCGGGGCTTACGGAAATCGATGCCGTTATGGGAAATGATGAGAAACTGATTCGTGATATCGAAATTGCGGCAGAGGAATTAAAGCCGAAGTTTATAGCACTTGCGGGCTCCCCGATTCCCTATATGAATGGAACAGATTTTGAAGCAATCGCCAAGATACTGGAACAGGATCTCGGGATTCCGGCATTTTCCATTCCGACAAACGGGATGCATGATTATGTATATGGTGTGGGAATAGCACTTGCAGAGATTGCGAAACGTATCGAAGGAAAGAGAGAAGTGACGCCAAAGAGCGTGAATCTTCTTGGTGTGACACCGCTGGATTTCGGACCACAGGAGCATGTGGATGCATTGATACAGAATGTGGAACAGGCGGGATGGAAGGTGTTGTCGACCTGGGCAATGGGAGATACACTGGAAAACCTTGCGCGTGCACCGGAGGCGGAGGTGAATCTGGTGGTGTCTTCTACAGGACTCCGGACAGCGGAAATATTGCAGGAAAGGTTCGGGACACCTTATGTGATTGGGACACCGATCCGGGGATTTATGAAAGATCTGTTGAATGCTATGGAAGAGAAAAAGCAGGTGGCATATCTCGAAAAAGGGAGGCGCATCGGCCTGACAGGAAACGAGATCATATTAATCGGAGAACCGGTGATCATGGAATCTCTGGCAGCAGCGATCGAGACGGAATATCAGATATCGGTAAGAGTAATCTGTCCGCTGAGGGAAAAGAAAGGATTACTTGCGGATGGAGATATTGCAGTTTGTGGAGAAGAAGAACTGGAACAGGTACTTCAGGGATTAAAGAATATAAAAGGCATTGTGGCGGATCCATTGTATCGCCCGGTCTGCCCGGAGAATGTGGAATTTTATGAATTGCCGCATATTGCATTTTCAGGAAGAATTTATAAAAAGAAACTTCCGGTTCTTGCAGAACTTATATAGGTGACAGATGGGTAAACGTATGTTCGAATAAATGCTTGAAGAATTTATCTGTTCATGATAGAATGTGAAATATAAATTGCCGGATATTTGACTGAGTTAATGTCCGGTGCGGAGAAAACGAGTAGAAAGGGAACAGAATGGGACATTTTTATTTTGCAAGACACGGACAGACAGTCTGGAATGTAGAGAATAAGATTTGCGGAGCAACGGATATTGAATTGACAGAACTCGGCCATCAGCAGGCAGAAGAACTGGGGCAGGCAATTCTGGAGCAGGGAATTCAGATCGATGAGATATTGTATTCACCATTGATCAGGGCGAAGGAGACCGCCAGACATGTATCCGAGGTAACCGGGATTCCGATGCGCGAAGAAATGCGCCTGAAAGAGCAGAACTTTGGAAAATACGAAGGTACGCCGAGAAATGGAGAAGAATTCCAGAAGGCCAAGGCTAATTTTATTAATTCTTATGAAGGCGGCGAATCGATGCTGAAGCTTTGTCACAGAATCTATGATCTGCTCGATGATATTAAGAAAGAATCAGATCAGAAGACTTATCTTTTGGTTGCACATAACGGGATCTCAAGAGCGATACAGTCTTATTTTTGTGATATGTCAAATGATGAATTTGCAAGATTCGGTATCAAGAATTGTGAGATCCGTAAGTTTGAATATAAGGAGTAAGGATGAAGAAGGATGAAAAGATGTCAATCGAAGATATGACGGCATATATCCGCCTTGTGCCGGAGAGGAAAGCTTCTTATGCCAAATTTCCGGATACTATGAATGTGGAAATACAGGAATATCTCAGAAAACAGGGAATAAAGGCTCTTTATACGCATCAGGCGGAAATGTTTGAAAAAGCCGGACGGGGAGAGAATACAGTGATCACGACATCGACTGCCAGCGGAAAAACGCTGGCATTTCTTCTTCCTGTCCTGCAGAAGATATTGGAAGATCCGCTCACAAGGGCGATTTTCGTCTATCCGACGAAAGCGCTGGCGAGTGATCAGTACCGTTCATTGCAGCCGGTATTGGAATATTTCGGAGAAGGAAAGATTCAGGCAGGAGTCTATGACGGAGATACGATGCCTGCAGAGCGCAGCCGCATCAGAAAGAGTGCGAATATTATATTGACGAATCCGGAGATGTTGAATTCTGCATTTCTTCCGAATCACAGTAAGTATGGGTTTGACTTTATCTTTGCAAATCTGAGATATATTGTGATCGATGAATTACACAGTTACAGGGGCGCATTTGGTGCCCATCTTGCGAATATTTTCAGGCGGATGCACAGAATCTGCCAGTATTATCATTCAAGCCCCCAGTTTTTATGCAGTTCCGCGACAATCGCCAATCCGGTAGAACTTGCAAAAAAAGTATGTGGCACTGCATTTTCTCTGATTGAGAAGGATGGATCTCCATCACCGGTCAGGGAATACAGGATTATCCAGCCGCCGGAGATCAAAGGACATAATGACAAGGTTTATGGAAGGTATGCGGCATCTACGGTTGCGGCAGATATGCTTCCGGATCTGGTGAAAGAGCAGAGGCATTTTATTGCATTTGGAAAATCCAGACGAACGGTAGAAGTTATTTTGAAAGAGGCAAGAGACAAACTGGATGCGGCAGGTTTCTTAAGCCAGGCAGACAGCAGAAAAATTGCCGGATACAGAGGAGGGTACACACCTCTGGAACGAAAAGAAATTGAGCGGAAGATGATGTCCGGGGAACTGAACGGACTGGTGTCGACCAATGCACTGGAACTTGGAATCGATATCGGAAGCCTGGATACGACGGTGATCGTCGGATATCCGGGGACGCGGGCGTCGTTCTGGCAGCAGAGTGGACGTGTAGGGAGAAACGGACAGACCTGTGTGAATTACCTGATTCTTGAAAATCAGCCGTTTGACCAGTATATTGCAGTAGAACCGGGGTGGCTTTTTGAAGGAAAAAGTGAGAATGCGATCGTAGACCCGGATAATCTGCTGATTGAATTGGCACATATCCGTGCGGCAGCGGCAGAACTTCCAATGAGTCTGGATGATGCAGCATTGTTTCCGAGCCTTGGTGAGATCATTCCTGTTCTGATGAAGGCAGAAGAAGTAAAAAGTATGGCCGGAAGATTTGCCTGGTCGGGTCCTGCATTTCCCGCAGGGGATTACAGCCTGAGGAATATGGATAAGACGAGATTCAAATTAATTCTGGATAATGAGAATCGTGAGATTACAGAGATGGATGAGTCGCAGGCCTATCATGAATTACATCCGGGAGCAGTCTATATGCATGACGGTGCATTGTATGAGGTCCTGAAACTGGATCTGGTAAGCAGGACAGCAACAGCGAAGCCGTTTGAAGGAAATTATTATACAGTCCCGGCAGGAACCGAAGACATCCGGATTCTTCAGACTTTTCAGGAAAAAACAGTGGAAAGAACGAAGATACATTTCGGAGATATTAATGTAGACGAAGTGATTTCAATGTTCAAGAAATTACAATTTCATAATCATCAGAATCTTGGGTATGTATCACTGACACAGCCGCTTCAGAAAGATTATGATACAGAAAGTACATGGATTGATATTCCGGAGGATGTGGTGCGCGTATACAGAAGTCTGCTGTTACCGAATAGGGCAGGAGAACTTGTATTGAATAATCACTTCGAGGGCCTGCAAAATGCGATAAAGAACGCGGCGATGATGGTGACGATGACGGAACGTGATGATATCAATACAGGAATGTCTAATAATGCGACTGTGCAGGGATATGTGGATTCTGGCAGCGGAGAATCAGAAAGACACGAAGTGGTGTCGTTATTCATTTATGATAAGTATGAAGGTGGTCTTGGATATTCAGAGAAAATCTATGAATTAATCCCAGAGGTGATCGACCATGCGATTCAGATGGTGAAGGGATGTTCCTGTGAGGATGGCTGTCCGGCCTGTGTGGGAGACTATACATTAAGTAAGAAGATGGTGTTATGGGGACTTAGAAGCCTGAAGGAAAGGCTGGAAGCCCCGGAATATGTAAAAAAGCAAGTAGAAGAAGAGCGTCCGGGTGTTCACAAACAGTATTCATTCTTTAAACTTCCGGAGAAATGGAACGAATTCTGTGAGACAGTGATTAAGAATGGAGAGAGTGGCGGCGCATTTCTGAAGACCGCAAAACGAGTAGAAATAGAGAAACATAATCTGATATTGATCGTGGACAGTTACTTTTATGAGGACTGGCTGAAGATACCGGAGAATGCGAAAAGTATCAAAAACATATTAAAATTTCACGCAGTATGTCCACAGGATATGGAGATTGTTGTCCGTACAGAAGAGGACATGGAGCGAAAGAAAAAGACAGAAGGCAAGTTAAAACGACGATACGAAGATAAATTTTAGGTGACAGGAATGGGTTTTAAGGATGAATGGAATTGGTTGAATTCCTATCAGATGGAAGCAGTGACAGATGAAAATGATGCATGTATTGTAAATGCTAATGTAGGAAGTGGGAAGACGACCGTACTGATCGCGAAAATTTTATATTTGCATTATGAAAAGAAGATTCCACTTGAGAAGATGGTGGTGCTGACATTTACAAATAAGGCAGCAGGAGAGATCATCGAACGTCTGAAGAAAAAAGAGCCGGGACTTACGGAAGAGCAGGTGCAGTTTTTCGGAACATTCCACAGTGTTGCCATGCGGATGCTGAAAAATACACTGTTACAGGCAAAAGCAGAGAATGGAGAAATAGATCATACAGTGGAAAATAGCGGCACGATACCGGAAGAATGGACTTCGGAGTTTGAAATCATAGATCCGGATGAAGAACAGGAATTGGCGCTTTGTCTGATTGCAGAATATAGTCTGAAAGTAAAGTATAAAAACCGTTTGAAAAAAAGGCTGGAGCAGGAATATCCAAATTATAAGGTCGGAAAAGTAACCAGCCGTTATAAGGATGAACTGTTTCGGTTATATCCTCTCTTACAGAAGGAAAAGAAGAAAGAGAACAAAATGAGCTTTTCCGATCTGTTAGAAGAGGGGACAAGACTTCTGAAAATGGGGAAAACTTCTCGGCCGAAATGGATTATTGTGGATGAAGTACAGGACAGCGACCGGTCACAGCTGGAATTTCTGGAAGCATTAAAAGGACCGGAGACGAAGGTCTTTGCAGTAGGAGATCCGAATCAGGTAATCTATAGTTTCCGTGGGACAACTCAGAATATGTTTTTCCTGTTAAAGAACAGGTTTCAGGCAAAAGAACTTTCACTTCCGGTTAATTACCGATCGAATGCATCCATTCTGGAGGCGGCAAACCGTTTCCTTCAATTTGGCGGAAAGATTCAAGTCAGTAATGAATGCAGGGAGAAGATTCAGATAAGGAATCATTATGATCCGTTTCAGGAAGCAATGTATCTGGCAGACAAGATCTGGACACTTCATCAGGAAGGGAAGGAATACAGGGATATTGCAGTATTTTACAGGCTGCAAAAACAGGTAGAAATCCTGGAAAAGATGTTTGCAGAACAGAATATTCCATATGAAGTATCGGTGAAAAAGTCGTGGAAAGATATTCCTGTATTGAACTGGCTTATGTATGTCTTAAGATTTGCGACGCATCCGGACGATATACAGGCGGGAATGCAGGTATTGATGGATAAAAGGTTCGGAGACAAATGCACAAAAAAGAAAGCAGAAGATATTATAAAGAATCACAAGACAGAGAAATCTGAGATATATAAGAATATGATGCTGCTTTGTACAGAGAAAGAAGTATTGTCAGGAGAAGATATATTTGATTTGCTTGGATTGAAAGAAGCACTGCATCCTACCTCTGCAGATTATCAGCAAGACGCAGAGCAGGTATTGAATTTCCTGAATCAGATCTGTACATATAGCAGGGAAAAGAAACTGAATATGTCAGATGGAATCCGGGAATTCCTAAATGGAGTGGCACTCGGAACAATAGAAAGTCCAGAGGATACGCAAGAGTCTGCTGAGAAGGAAGAAGCAGGCGGCAGAGTAAAACTCATGACATTACATGCATCGAAGGGACTGGAATTTGATACGGTATTCATTATCGGAGTAAATCCGGGACTGCTGCCGATCAGATGCAGTAGCTTTGACCAGGAAGAGGAAGAACGGAGATTATTCTTTGTAGGGATCACGCGTGCAAGAAATCACTTGGAACTTTCTTATTACACGAATCCGGGAGAACCGGGTGTATTGGGCAGTTACAGTAATTATCTGAAAATGATCCCGGAGGAATTACTTGAGTGGAAAGAAATACGCAGTGATGAAGAAAAGCGGACAAATCTTAAAGAACTAACGAGAAGGGCAAAAGAAGAAATCCGAAAAGCAGAAGCACAGAAAGCAGAAAATGTTCAGGAACAAAAAAAGGAATCCGAGAAAACAGAAAATGTTCAGGAACAAAAAGCGATACATCCCAAATATGGAACCGGTATTGTGACATCGGAAGACGATATGATGGTAGAAGTAGAATTTCCAAATTATGAAAAGAAACAATTTATCAAGGCATTTCAGGAAGTCGAGATGATCAGGTAACCGGGTATATCAGTTAGAAATAAGTTAGAAATAAAAAATCAACAGAAGCATAAAAAATCCACCGTACTTAATAATCTTTTAAATACGATGGATTTTTATGATATTTCATCCAATGGACTATACCTCTTTCTTTCTTCGATTTGTTTTTTATCATTTTTCAAATGATGTTAAATTTACGTTCCTGGCGGTTTGTCCTCCTTTTTCTTTATTAGACTCTTTTCAGTTTAGATTGTCCTCTGCATTGGACTGTACCTCTTTCTTTAGATTTTAAATAAAGATTTAACTGATTGGTGGTCCGTCCTCCTTTTCTTTTGTTGATATTATAATATCGCACGAAAGTAAAAATGTCAATAGGTAATCTGAAAAAAATGTGAAAAATAATAAAAAGACAAAATATTCTGAAAATAATACAATGAAGTAATATACGCATGCCTTGCCCACTACAAGACGTGCCACCTACAAGACCTGCCACTCTGGCAGCTCCTTACGGATGCTTTGGCCATTGGCAGGTCCTATAGATGAATATAAGGTTATATAAGATTATATAAGTTATATAAGATAAATGCCGTCGATAAATTCTTTGATAAATGGCAGAGCAGCTCCGATCGCAACTGTATCACCAGGACATTTGCCGGGAATGATGTAACTGGTGTCATCGTCAAAAGTAGAACGCTCAGCCACATAATGACGGATCTTAGAGAGGTCTTCATCTGTGAAGTAAGGGGCAACATGTCCGCCTAATATAATGGTATGCTCCAGAACCATATGCAGATTGTTGATCAGAATGGACAGATGTCTTAAATAATCCTCCCATCTTTCTATGCAGCCGGTATCGCCGGCTGATTTTTTTTCGAAAAATTCTTCTAGATTATCGGAATCTCCGAGAAGCGAGTTCACGGAACAGTAGCATTCTGCACATCCCTGACGTCCACAATAGCAATCATGACCTCCGGGAACCAGTGTCATGTGTTCAAAAGTTCCGCTTTTTCCTGTAGCGCCGGTAAGAAGCTGACCGTCTACAATGATGGCACCACCCAGATGGTAATTTAAGGAAATATAGGTTACGTCTTTAATATCCGGACTTTTCCATAATTCCGTGTTACATGCACATTCAGAATCATGGATGAATTTGCATGGGACAGAAAAAGCATTTGCAAATGCTTCCAGGGGAAATCCGGTGCAATTTAATATCTTACCATAAGTAAATTCTGAGCCATCCGGTGAGATCAGGCCCTGAACGCCAAGACCTATTCCAAGAATGTTATCTTCTTTATAATGATTTGATTCAAAAAATGTCTTTACGGCATTGCTTAATTTGGAAAGATATGCATTGGTCGGTTCAAAGGTAAGCGCTAATTTTTCTTTGGCAATGGTTTCTCCATACAGATTCACTGCGAGAAGCCGTACGGTGTGAGACAGGATTTCGATACCGATCGCAATCTGTGCATTCGAAAGAATTTGATAAGCAACTGCCCGGCGTCCGACAGATGAAGAAAGGCGGCCGCATTTTTCAATCAGATTCTGGCTTTCTAACGTCGTAAGATGCTGTGTGACCGTTGGAAGGCTGACAGAAAGCGCAGTTGCAATTTCCTGTTTTGAACAGGAGGGATTCGTATATATATATTGATAGACGTCTGATAAATTCTTTTTCTTTATATCTGTTAATGAAAATTGTTCCATAATAATCTCCCCTTTATATGCTGCTAATTATATAAAGCAATTTAATAAAACAATTATACAATTTTGTCTGTATCTTGAAAAGACTTTTTGCTTTGTTAAAAGTGCACAAAATAAATTTGAAAATCTTGTAAATATTTACACCTTGTAAAAAATATAAAAAAGAATTATTATGTAAACACATTAAATAAAACGATTTTATAAAATTAAAATATAAAATTATTTAAAATAACAAAAAGAAAGAGAGGAAACAAAAATGGGAATCATTGAAAACATGAGACTTGATGGGAAAAAAGGATTTGTAACAGGAGCAGCAAGAGGAATCGGAAAGTGCACGGCAACGGCATTTGCAGAGGCAGGAGCTGATGTGGCAATCGTTGACCTTGACATTGAAGAAGCAAAGAAGACAGCGAAAGAGCTCGCAGAAAAGACAGGCAGAAAAGTCATTGCAATCCAGACAGACTGCACAGACAAAGAGCAGGTAGATGCAATGGTAGAAGAAGTCGTAAAAGAACTGGGAGGCCTGGATTTCTGCCATAATAATGCGGGAATCTGCATCAATGCACCGGCAGAAGAGATGACATATGAACAGTGGCTGAAAGTAATCAACATTAATCTGAATGGAATCTTCTTAACGGATATCGCAGCCGGAAAATATATGCTGGAAAATGGCGGAGGTTCCATCATCAATACAGCTTCCATGTCAGCACATATTGTAAATGTACCGCAGCCACAGTGTGCATATAACGCATCAAAGGCAGGAGTGATCCAGCTGACAAAATCACTTGCGATCGAATGGGCAAAACGCGACGTACGTGTAAACTGCATCAGTCCTGGATACATCGGAACGGAATTGACACTGAACTCACCGACACTGATTCCATTGATCGAAAAATGGAATGAGATGGCACCGATGGGAAGAATGGGAAAACCAGAAGAACTCGAAGCAATCTGTGTATACCTTGCAGGAGATACAAGTTCATTTACAACAGGTTCAGACATCGTAGTTGACGGAGCATTTACCTGCTTCTAACATGAAAAAATATAAGGAAGTTTGTGGCGGCAGACTTCCTTACATTTTAACCTCGGAAAAATGAATGCGAAAGAGAGAGGAAAAGAAAAATGAAAAAATGGGCAAAACGAATCGGTTATGGAATCGGTGATCTGGGATGTAACCTGGTGTTCAGTACGATGGCTTCGTATCTGATGGTATTTTACACCGATGTATTTGGAATTACGGCGGCTGCGGCAGGTACGATGATGCTGGTAACAAAATTTATCGATGCACTGACTGACACAGGAATGGGACTGATCGTCGACAGAACACATACGAAATGGGGACAGGGACGCCCGTATTTTGTGATTGGTGCGATCCCTTTTGCTGTGTTTACGGTTCTGACATTCTTCGTACCGGACCTTGGAAGCAGCGGAAAATTAATCTGGGCATATGTAACTTACTGTCTGCTTTGTACGGCATATACAGTCGTAAATATTCCGTTGAATACGATTGTGCCAAGGTTGACATCGGATATTCATGAGCGTGATATCCTTGTATCCACAAGAATGATCTGTGCGATGGCGGGAACAGCAATCGTTATGTCAATTACAGCACCATTGGTCAAATTCTTCGGACATGGCAACGAAGGAAGAGGATATCTGATCACAATGACAATTTATGGTATTGCAGCAATGTGCATTTTCTTCCTCACATTTGCAAGTACCAAAGAGATCGTTCCACCGACAGCGACACAGGAACACCGTTCACTTCTGCAGGACTTTAAGGGACTGACTGGACAGGCGTGGATTCTGTTCTTGTTGAACCTGTTCTATTTCTCATTATATGTAGTAAGAAATACAACGGTTATCTATTATTTTAAATATAATCTGGGAAGAGAAGACTGGCTGTCACTGGTAGGAATCCTGGGAATCTTGTCCGGATTACCGATGTTACTGGCGCTGCCTGCATTGGAACAGAGATTCAGCAAGAGAAATTTAATGTTCGTAAGTGTGGGGCTGTATGTGATCGGAGATTTTCTGATCTTTATAGGCAAGAACTCGGCAGCATGCCTTCTGGCCGGCCTTGTGATCACCGGACTTGGAATCTATGGAATATTCGGAATTACATTTGCAATGCAGCCAGATGTGATCGATTATTCTGAATATAAGAAAAATGCAAGTGTAGCGGGACTGATCGCTGCATTCCAGGGATTTTTCGTAAAAGGCGGAATGGGACTGACAAGTTTCATTATCGGAATCTTCCTGAGAAAAGGCGGCTATGTAGCTAATGCGGTACAGACCTCTCGTGCACTGACGCATATTGAAATCTGCTTTATCTGGATCCCGATCGTGCTGTGTGTGCTGATCGCAGTTCTGACATATTTTTATAAATTGGACAGTATCCGTGGTGAGATGACGGAGGAACTGGAAAAACGTAGATAAATTGTGCATAAAAACCTGGACAAAAAAATCAACTTTTTGGTGAATCTTTATCTGCTGTAGGTGTTATAATACGACTGTAACAAAGGAAACCTACTTAACAAAACCTCTTTGTAGCGTTGAAACCACAAAGCGAAGGCTGCTAAGCATCAGATTTTTGGAGGAAAAGATAAATGAATACTTTAAAAGCTGAAAAAAGAAGCATGGACGTCAAAGCAAAGAAATTAAGAAGAGAAGGTTACGTTACCGGTAATGTGTTCGGAAGAGAGATGAAAGAATCTGTTCCGGTTAAGATGGAAAAAGCAACGGTTGACCGTTTACTGAAGACCTGTCACAAAGGCAGTCAGCTCATTCTGGACATCGAAGGTGAGAAGATGAATGTTCTGATCAAAGATGTCGAGTTCAATCCATTAAAAGGTCAGGTAGATGAGATAGACTTCCAGGCACTGGTAAGCAATGAAAAAGTACATTCTGTAGCAGAGGTTGTTCTGGTCGGACATGAAAAAGCTGCAGGCGGCGTACTGGAACAGTTACTGGAAGAAGTGCAGTTCAAGGCATATCCGTCAGCATTGGTTGACAAGGTAGAAGTTGATGTAAGTAACATGAAAGTCGGAGATTCTATCAAGGTAAAAGATCTGACACTTGCAAGTGACAAAGATGTAGATGTTATGACAGATCCTGAGACGACAGTTGTTACATTACAGTATGTACACAACAATGTACCGGATGATGCTGAAGATGAGGAAGCCGCAGAGACAGCAGAATAATTCATGTGTGATACAGGAAATTGTATTACAGAAAAGAATAACGTAAACAAAAGATAAAATATATAAAAATATGGAAAAACCCGGATATCGCAGTATAGATGTCCGGGTTTTTCTGTTATACTACATCATATATAGAAACGCTGATCTGTTCTGGTTTGTATAGAGATGAACAGAAGCAAGAATGGTAAAATGAGGTGATCTTATGGCAAAAGAGCAGCTTGCGGTAATAGAGATGGTAACGAATATGATCCTGGGCAAGACAGATGGAATCAGTAAAGTGGACTTTGTACCTCAGAAAATGTGGTGCCCGGAACCACAGGGGATTGTATATGAGAATCCGGGGCAGGCTTTCCCGAGAAACACTCCGGAAAGCCAGGGGATTCATTCAGAGCATCTGAGGAATCTGGTGCAGGAACTGGCATACTCACCAGACACCGATATGCACCATTTTATGGTACTGCGTCATGGAAATGTCATCTGTGAGACGCATTTTGCACCTTACAGAAAAGGCATCTGGCATATCACACATTCCATGTGTAAGAGCATCACCGGAATGGCGGCAGGCCTTCTGATAGATGAGGGAAAACTGGATCTTTCAGAAAACATTTATAAAATTTTTCACGATAAAGGAAGTACCTGGGCGAAAATATTCCGGCCGGAGGTCACGGTAGAGAATCTGATGACGATGACAAGCGGCGTAACATTTAATGAATCAGGGATCGTGTCCGGAAATGACTGGCTGGAAAGTTATCTGAATGCACCGGTATCGGAAAAACCAGGCACAAAATTCCAGTACAACAGCCTGAATTCCTATGTGCTTTCCGCAATCATAACCGAACGGACCGGAATGCCGATGGATGAATATCTGAATCCGAGACTGTTCGAGCCATTGGGGATTACAGAGTATCTGTGGGAGAAATGTCCGAAAGGAATCACGAAAGGCGGCTGGGGACTTTTCATGCATACAGAGGATATGGCGAAGCTTGGACAGCTATATCTGAATAAAGGAAAATGGAATGGAAAACAGATTATTCCGGAAAGCTGGGTGGAAGCATCCATTACAAAAAAAGTAGACAGTATAGAAGGTACTTATGGATACGGTTATCAGCTCTGGATGGAAGAACGTCCGGGTAGTTTTGAATATAACGGAATGCTTGGTCAGAACGTGCTTATTTACCCGGATGTTGATATGGTGATCGTGACAAATGCGGGAAATGAAGAACTATTCCAGGATAATGTCATGCTGAATATTATAAGAAAATATTTTCCGGTGGACTGGATGCCGGAAGAGACACTTCCGGAGAACCCAATTGCGTATGCAAAACTGCAGGAACTGACGGAAAGCTGTTTAAAGAAGCAGCAATACTATAATAATCCTCTCACAATTTGCAAAGGCGGATGGAAGAAGAACTCAGAAAAATATAGAGCCCGCGGGAAGTATATAGAAACACAAAAAGCACAGAAACAACAGATGCATTTACTGGAGGATCTGCTGGATGGTGCACACTATGAACTGGATCAGTCAAGTGCCGGTCTGTTTCCACTGGTCATGCAGGTGATGCACAATAATATGACAGACGGGATATCGGAAATCAGTTTCCGCAAAGGAATGATACTCTGCTTTCAGGAAGGGGAAGAATCGATAGAACTTGAAATGGGCTGGTCAGAATATATAGAAAATAAACTGACTATTCATGGAGAGACATATCTGGTTGCAGTAAAGGGAGAACTTTCCTCAGATGCAGATGATAACCAGGTTTTGAAAGTGGAAATTGTGTATCTGGAAGAAGCAATGAGACGAAAGTTATATGTGACATTTGTTAAGAATACAGGGAATAACCGGGATTTAATACCACCGGAAGAGATAGAAATAAAATGGTACGAATCACCAGGTAAGGCTCTGATCATGGAAGGAATGGAGTCCATCACGACAGAGGTTACTAAGCATCCGATCTATTCCCGTATCAGGGAGAACGGAGGTATTGATCTGCTCCATCGCCTGATGGAACAGACGATAGAGCCGGTAATTAAGGGGGAATTAATCATTACTGATACACATTAAAGTAAACGAAAAACCTGTTCTACAGTTGCGGTCATATTATTGCGCGCAGCGACAGGATCCATAGCCTCCGCAAGTGTGCAGACACCACGTAAGATAGGGAAAAATGCATCGATCCCTTCTTTGTTGCAGGCAGTCGCTTCTTTTGTGACGCTTCCTGCAAATGCGATAACCTTTGCATTATATTTTTTTGCAAGTCTGGCAACTCCGACAGGAGCTTTTCCCATTGCGGTCTGAAAATCAAGACGGCCTTCACCGGTAACGACCACATCTGCGCCGGAAAGCTCTTCTTCCAGTCCGACAGCATCTAAGATCAGTTCAATACCAGGTGTCAGTGTTGCGCCGGTATATGCAAGGAATGCATAGCCAAGTCCTCCGGCAGCACCGGCACCTGGTGTATTCATATAATCATTTTCAAGAGTTTCAGAAGTAACTCTGGCAAAATGTGCCATCGCTTCATCTAATGTTTTTTTCATATCTTCGGTTACACCTTTTTGAGGTCCATAAACGTATGTGGAACCATTTTCACCACAGAGCGGATTATTCACATCGCATGCGACCTGAATGTGGCATTCTTTTAAAAGCGGATTCAGACTGGATACATCGATACGGGCAACTTTAGCCAGGGCCTGTCCGCCTTCTCCGGCATCTTCGCCATTTTCATCCAGAAAACGTACGCCGAGAGCTTTTAACATTCCGATACCACCATCGTTGGTGACGCTTCCGCCGATACCGATGATAAAGTTACGACAGCCTCTTTGGATGGCATCGTTTATCATTTCACCGACACCATAACTGGTTGCGAGAAGTGGGTTCTTCTCTTCGTCCGGAACCAGAGTAATACCTGCTGCGGATGCCATCTCCATAACAGCAGTGTTGGTATCTTTCAGATATCCGTAATAAGCGCCTACCGGTGTGTGCATCGGACCTGTAACGGTAAGGTCAATGCGTTCCCCGTTCATTCCTTCGATCAGTGCATCGGTTGTTCCTTCTCCTCCGTCTGCGAGTGGTTTTACGATAACTTCCGCGTCTGGTTTTGCTGCAAGAACCCCGTCTTTGATTGCCATTCCGGCTTCCATGGAACTTAAGCTTCCTTTTAATGAATCGATTGCTATTACAACTTTCATGTGAATAAACCTCCTGAAATACATTTTGGGTATATAGAAATAAAAATATAGAATTGATTTCTTAATATGCAGTATAGCATAGGAGAAAAAGAAAAATATATAGTACGAAGAATGAAAAAAAGGAAAAATAAACGCAATATATGTTTTGTGTGACATATATTGCGCAAAAAGCAGCAGTTCTATCTACATTTCTTTCAGACGAAGAGCAAGATAAAGAATAACCCCGTCTCTGAAACTACGTGGGTTCAGACCGCAGATCTTATGAATGCGGTCTAATTTGTATTGTAAGGTATTCTTATGAAGATAGAGATGTTCACTTGTTTTGGAAAGCGATTGCTCATGGTCAAAATAACTGCGTAAAATAGAACAGTCTGTTTCATCCAGGCGGGAAAGCGTCTTTGTAATAAATTCGGCCGTGGTGACTTCATTTAGGGATCCAAGGAGGATTTCAAGTGTCAGATCATCGAACAGTGCATAATGATCAGAAGAATCCGTAAGCGAATTTAATGCGATCCGGGCAGTATCGTAGGAGGTGGAAAGCTTAAAAAGTTCCGCCGGGCGTCCGATACCCATCTGGATGGAATCAGACAGGGACAAACAGAATGCTTCCAATTCTTCCAGAGGGAAGGAGCTGTCGATGATTGCAGCATATTCATGAGGATACTGAAACTTATATAAGTGTATGGAATGTTCTGTGAACATCCGTAGAATTTTTTCTTCCGCAGACGAGATCGTAATCGTAGAATGGTCTGATAACATGCGGATGATCAGTACACGTTTTTTCTTCTCAATATTGATCTCAAATTCATCAAGAAGATCATGAATATAGTTCAGATCTGCTATTTTATCCGGGAAAGACTCAAATTCGCAGGTTCCGTTGGAAGTTCCGGTTCCGGACAGCAGATAAGAAACCAGATAAGTGCGCTTTTCTGACAAAGTGCGGGAAGCAGCATTCAATTCCTGTTCGCGGATAAGAAGCCGGGTGATTTTTTCTGCAAGATAAGCAAATTTGCGGACCTTATCCGGTGAACCGCTTATTCCGATAACAGCAATGAGATATCCGTTGTGTGTAACGGGAATATTGACCCCGCTGCTGGTTCCTTCGTAGTGGTCATTTTCCTGTACTTCAATGACAGTTTTCGTATCGGCAGCTTTTTTACCGATTTCATGAAAAGAGCCGATGCGGGAAGTATTGGTACTGGCATAGATAATGCCATTCTTATTGATGAAATTAATATCGTGTCCACAAACGTCATGGACGGTATCTACAATCTGTGTAGCGAGCTGTTTTCCAATCTGTGTGATCATTGGTATCCCTCCTGCTTGTCTGATTCGCTTAAAAGTACATATTCATAAAAGCTCATATCTGAGATTATAGCAGAGAATCCGTTCATATTAAAACATGAAAAAGTATATTTGATAATAAAAAAAGTTAATATATTAAAGTGAAATTATTTATTTTATTATTTATTCTTGCGGTGTTATACTTTAAGCAACAAGGAAAAAGAAACGGAAATAACCGAAAGGAGAAAGACTCATGTATAGTATTGATTTGAACAGTGATATGGGAGAAAGTTTTGGAGCATATAAGATCGGAGGAGATGAAGAAATCATCAAATATGTGACAACTGCCAATGTTGCCTGCGGATGGCATGCAGGAGATCCGATGGTTATGAACAAGGTTGTCCGTATGGCTAAAGAGAGAGGTGTTATGGTAGGTGCACATCCGGGATATCCGGATATGATGGGATTCGGACGCAGAAAGATGGTTCTGTCTCATGATGAGATTAAAAATTATGTAAGATATCAGATCGGAGCACTTGCAGCATTTACGAAGAGTTATGGAATGAAATTGCAGCATGTGGCACCTCACGGGGCAATGGGAAATGCATGCCAGTATGATGAAGATATTGCAAGCGCAATCGTAGAAGCTATCTGTGAATATGACAAAGACCTGATTGTTTACTACTGTGCGGGAGCAGTTCTCGGAGATATCGCCGAGAGCAAGGGACTTCGTACAGCTTCAGAGATCTTTGCAGACAGAGCATATATGGATGACCTTTCACTCGTTCCGAGAAAGATGGAAGGGTCTATGATCACAGATGAAGACATTGCAATCCAGAGATGTGTAAAGATGATCAAAGAAGGAAAAGTTACTTCTATCAACGGAAAAGAACTGGATATCAAAGGAGATACCCTTTGCGTTCACGGTGACGGACCGAAAGCACTCGCATTTGTCCAGAAGATCCGTGAGAAATTCACAGAAGAAGGCATCGAGATCAGACATTTATAAAATATAGAGATAAACAGATAATCATTTTCAGCAGGAGGAACAGACATGGAATACAAAACAGCAAAAAGAATGGAATGCCTTCCATTCTCCGGAATCAGGGCAGTTATGGAAAAGGCAACAAAGATGCAGCAGGCAGGAGAGAAAGTCATTCATCTGGAGATTGGTCGTCCGGACTTTGATACACCGAAAAAGATCAAGGATGCAGCGTATGAGAGCCTGAATGCGGGACATGTATTTTATACATCCAATTATGGAACTCCTGCACTCCGGAAAGAAATCGCAAAATGGGAAAACGAACATCACAATGTGAATTATGAAGCATCGGAGGTTCTTGTAACAGTCGGTGTCGGCGAGGCAACGTATGCGTCTATGGCAGCATTTCTGGAAGAAGGCGATGAAGTGCTGGTTCCGAATCCGGTATGGCTGAACTACATTCATGTACCGTCCTCACTGGGAGCAACTCCGGTTACTTACAGCCTGAAAGAAGAAAATGATTATCAGATAGATTTTGAAGAACTGGAATCTAAGATTACTGAGAAAACCAAGATGATCGTAGTGGTTAATCCAAGCAACCCGACCGGCGGTATCTTCTCAAGAAAGACACTGGAAAAATTAAGTGAGATCGCAATCCGTAATGATCTTCTGGTTGTATCGGATGAGATTTACAGTCAGCTGGTGTACGATGGTGCAGAGCATGTCAGCATCGCTTCCATCCCGGGAATGAAAGAGAGAACGATCACACTTGGAGGATTCTCAAAAGCATATTCTATGACCGGATGGCGTCTGGGATATATGTGTGCTCCGGAAGGAATTATCTCTGCATGTGTCAGAGTACATCAGTATACGATCACATGTGCTTCTTCATTTGTACAGGATGCGGCAATCGTCGCACTGAATGAATGTGCAGATGATGTAGAAGCAATGAGACAGGAGTATCAGAGAAGAAAAGACTTCATGGTAAAAGCATTGAATGATATTGATGGTATCAGCTGCAATAACCCACAGGGAGCATTCTACATTTTTGTAAATGTAAAGAGTCTGGGAATGACATCGATGGAAGTTGCAGAATATCTGCTTGAACATGCCAAAGTAGCACTGGTTCCAGGATCAGCATTTGGCTCTGAAGGGGAAGGATATCTGAGAATTTCATATGCATGCAGTTATGAAGACCTTCAGGAAGCAGCTAAGAGAATCAGAGAAGCAGTTGCAGAACTGAAAGCCAGATAAAAATAGAAAAATCAATTTGACACTACCAATTAATATTGTATAACGTATCCAAAATGAAAAAGCAGTATCTGTCCGTCAGATACTGCTTTTTCGATGAAACAGGAAAATAGGGATACAGTTACCGTCCGCCCCATATTTCACCAATCGGAATCTCCTTGCGTTCAAGACGAAGAGATTGTTCCAGAATCTCTTCAAAAAGCTCAACAGCACGTTTGCTGGTAGTTTTTGGATATTTGTGTTTGATCTTATAGCAGATGCGGTTTGGAGCCGGATTCTTCAGCTCGCTCACATATACTTTGCGGTACCGGGAAAGTTCATGGATGACGGATTCCGGTGCAATCATCCAGGTGTCTGCATTTTTCCAGAGACGATCGAGCAATGTGATCGTATCTGCGGAAATATGTGGTCTGGATACAGAAGAAAGCCAGCGGTCGTGCCAGATTTGAAAATTGTCATCCCAGCTTAAGAACAATTCTTTTGTTGAATCCAGTTCATCTGTATGTACGATTGGTTTCTCAACAGACGGATGTTCGGACTGTACAAGATATAGTTTTTCTTCAAATAATTTTTCTGAAATAATGTTTTTGTAATGAAGCTGGTGATATACAAAGCCGATATCTATATTATGTTCACTGAGCATACCGTATAATTCGGAAGAATGATGTGACTGAATGCTCAGATCCAGATGTGGATAATTCATAAGGATCTTGTCATACAGAGGGACAAATACGGCGATGTTCAGACTGTCAGTGCAGCCGATATTCAGCAGCAACTGTTCCTGATTATGCTGTAGTTCAAGTGTTTCTTTCCAAAGAGACATCCAGCGTTCGGCGAGGATGATAAAATCCATTCCCTTTGGGGTGAGTTCGACCTGCTTGTGGCCTTTGTTGCGGATGACCAGAGAAAATCCGAGCTCGTTTTCCAGAGAAGTTAACCGGTGGCTTACCGTAGGCTGGGAAAGAAATAAGAGATCTGCGGTTTTGGTAATACTTTTGGTGTTGACAATCGTTAAAAATGTTTCGATTTCAGCGAGATTCATGCTATTCCTCCTCGTTCATTTGTTATTTATATTTCATAGTTTGCAGTTATTCTGAATATAAAAGTTGTTTATATTATACAGAGAAATTATTCGTTTTTCAATCAGTAACTTGTATGCTATGATGAAATCAGAATAAAAGAAAAGAGGTTTTTTATATGTCAGCAGGATGTAGAATCAGAAGGAATTTTGAAAGACCGGCAAAGGAGTTAGTTGAGGCATTCCGTGGAATTCCGGTTGCTAATATTGACGATAATTGCGGAAGGATCGCAGCGGTAGATGCAAGTATTTTTCCGTTAAATCCTAAGGCACGTCTTCTTGGCACGGCATTTACAGTAAACGCACCGGCAGGAGATAACCTTCTGTTCCATGCAGCACTTGATATGGCACAGCCTGGAGACGTTATTGTACTTGCAAACAAAGGAAGTATGAGCCGTGCACTTTGTGGTGAGATTATGAGCAATTACGCAAAGAAACGTGGACTTGCAGGTATCATCATTGATGGATGTGTGCGTGACAGTTATACACTCAGCCAGATGGATTTTCCTGTGTATGCAAAAGGGATTACGCCAAACGGACCGTATAAAAACGGACCTGGAGAGATGAATTTTCCTGTTTCCTTTGGAGGAATTATTATTAATCCGGGAGATATCCTTGTTGGAGATTCTGATGGACTGATCGCAATAGACCCAAAGAATGCGGAAGAGCTTGCTAAAATTGCAAAAGCTTATCATGAAGGGGAAGAAAATCAGCTGGACGGAATTATAAATCGTGGTGAATGGCCTCGCCCATGGGTACAGGATTCCCTGAAAAAAGTTGGATTCGAATTTGTGGACTAGCAGATAACTGTATATTAGAAATATCAGTATATGTTATAATGAATCTAAAGTGACGAACGATAAGAAATGATATGCAGAAAGGTCTGTCAGAACATGGGACAGGCCTTTCTCCATACAAAATGGAGGTATGAAAATGGAGGTAAGATTTCTTACAGCGGGAGACCGGGCGGTTTCCGTAGAGTTTGGGAAAACAATCTGCCTTGAGACGAATGCAAAAGTACGTATGCTGGATGAGAAGTTGAAAGAAGATCCGATCGAAGGCATGATCGAGACAGTTCCTACATACTGTGCACTGATCATTCACTACCGTCCGGAAGTGATCCGGTATGGAAAACTGGTGAAAGAACTGGAGAAAAGACTTGATAATATGCATGCAGTCGACAACAGTAGTAAGAAAAAAGTAGTAAAAGAAGTGCCGGTATACTATGGCGGTGAGACCGGACCGGATCTGGAATATTGTGCAGAGCTGGAGCATACAACCGTAGAAGAGATCATAAGAAAGCATTCCGAACATGAATACTATGTATATATGCTGGGATTTGCACCGGGACACCCATATATGGCAAGATTTGATGAGCCGTTCGGGTTCAAGAGAAGAGAATCACCGAGAGTAAAGATTCCGGCAAGATCCATTGTTGTACAGCAGAATCTGTCAGATTTTATTCCGTTTGAACAGCCATGTGGATGGAATATTATCGGAAGCACACCGCTGGATATCTGTAACTTTGATAACGAAGATCCATTCCTGGTACATGCCGGTGACTGGGTAAAACATGTGCCGGTAACGAAGTCGGAATACGACAAGATCCGCAGAGATGTGGAAAAAGGTACATATAAGGTGAAGACATATACGCCGGAAGGTGATGCATAGAATCGGAGGTCATGATATGGGAATAATAGTTGAAAATGGTGGAATCCTGACGACTGTACAGGATGAAGGAAGATTCGGATATCAGGCATTCGGAGTATCTACATCAGGAGCCATGGATAATCATTCGTTTCACATCGCCAATATACTGGTAGGAAACGATATGGGAGAAGGCGCACTGGAGATGACATTTATCGGTCCGACATTAAAGTTTACCAGTGATAATATCATTGCAGTGACGGGCGGAGATCTGACTCCGATGCTTGACGGCAATGAATTTCCGATGTATCGGGCGGTTCTGGTGAAAGAAGGACAGACGCTTTCCTTCGCAGGAGCAAGAAATGGATGCCGTGGATATATTGCATTTGCAGGTGGTCTGGATATTCCGATCGTGATGGGAAGTAAATCAACACTGCTTCGTAATCATCTCGGAGGAGTAAAGGGACGAAAACTTGAAAAAGGTGATGAGATTGGATTTGTCTCAGCGAAGACAATACTTCCGAATATGGAAGCAAGAAAAGCACCGGCAAGTGTATATCCAAAGAAAGAGATCGTTCTTCGTGTGGTACTGGGACCACAGGATGATGAATTTACAAAAGCAGGAGTAAAGAGCTTCTTTTGGAACAGTGGTGTGATCACCAATGAATTTGACCGTATGGGCTGTCGTATCGAACGGGAGCCGATCGAACATGTCGGAGATGGTAATATCAATACAGATGGTATTTCCGTCGGATCCATCCAGGTGCCAACGAATGGAAAGCCGATCATCATGTTATCGGACAGACAGAGCACCGGAGGATATGCCAAGATAGGAACAGTAATTTCCGTGGATCTTGCAAAGATTGCACAGGCACAGCCGGGACAGAAAGTACGTTTTGTCAATGTAAGTCTGGATCTGGCCCAGGATCTTTATATCAGAGAAATGGAGTCGATGAAGGCACTGGATGAAAAGCTGAATGCGTAAGTGCCATTCAAGTGATGGTCATGCAGGATTGCACATGGAAATGAAATAAAACAAAATGCTAATAAAAGAGAAAGGTAAGAAATGTTATGAAAATTGTAGTATTAGACGGTTACACAGAGAATCCTGGAGATTTAAGCTGGGACGCATTAAAAGAATTAGGAGAAGTAGAAGTCTATGACAGAACTTCTTATGAAGAGTCGCCATTGATCGCAGAGCGTATCGGGGATGCAGAGATCGTAGTGATCAACAAAACTCCTATTTCCAAAGAAACAATGGATAAATGTGAAAATATCAAACTGATCGCTGTTCTTGCAACAGGATACAATGTTGTTGATTATGCATACGCAAAAGAAAAAGGAATTCCGGTAGTAAATGTACCTACATACGGAACACAGATCGTAGGACAGTACGCACTCGGACTTCTTCTTGAGATCTGTTCACATTACGGACATCATGACGAATGTGTAAAAGAAGGAAAATGGGAGAACAATCCGGACTGGTGCTTCTGGGATTACCCAATGATCGAGCTCTATGGAAAGACAGCCGGAATCATCGGACTTGGAAGAATCGGACAGGCTACGGCAAAACTTCTGAATGCATTAGACATGGAAGTAATCGCATATGATGCACATGAAAGCGAAGCAGGAAAGAAACTGGCTGAGTATGTGTCATTAGATGAGTTATTTGCCCGTTCTGATGTGATCTTCCTTCACTGCCCATTATTCCCGGCTACAGAAGGAATAATCAACAAAGAGAACATCGCCAAGATGAAAGACGGTGTAATCCTCATCAATAACAGCCGTGGACAGCTTGTTGTAGAGCAGGATCTGGCAGATGCACTGAACAGCGGTAAGGTATACGCAGCAGGACTTGATGTTGTGTCTACAGAGCCGATCAAAGGCGATAATCCACTGTTAAAAGCTAAGAACTGCATCATCACTCCACATATTTCATGGGCAGCTCAGGCATCAAGACAGAGAATCATGGATATCACAGTAGATAATATTAAAGCCTTCCTTGAGGGAAATACAGTAAACCAGGTAAACAAATAGAATAAATAGGACAAAGGAAAGCCTTTCACAGAGTTATCAAAAACTCTGTGAAAGGCTTTTTTGGTACACTTCCCGGATATATTTATATACAAAAAGAGAAGCTGCCAGATAACAGCTTCCCGCTATTCAAAAGATGAGGAATGGGGGTTATTTCCCTTCTGCAATGTCCTTTGTGATCTTTAAGAACTTGTCTACATCGTCTCTGCCGTGGCAGTGAAGAGGAGATACACGGAGTGCTCCGTCGAGACCAAGTGTTTCTACGATACGTTTTGAATATGGACTGCTCTTCACACGTTCGAAGATCGTTACGCCGTGTTCCAAATATTTCTGAGCACAGTCAGCATATTCAATACCTTTAATACCCATAGCAATGATTAAATCCTTGTATGTAAGATCTTCCATATCGACATAGACTTCTACGCCAGGAATATGACGAAGACCAGGAACTTCTTCTGTTCCTTCCAGCATACGGTAGAGAAGTCCTCTTTCCTGCAGATGGATTCTGTTCATACCTTCTACATAGAGCTCACGTTTGCTCATTCCTTCAGCTTTGTCTCCAAGGAAATGTTTTGCAATATCGCATACATAATCGATGACTGCCATCATAGATGCGAAGTTACCAGGTGTAGGAGTTCCGAGAGCCCATACATCAGGAGCTTTACATGTGAGTTTTCTGTGCGTCATGCTTGCAACACGGTCAGATACATAACAGTATCCACATCCACGTACACCAAAGAATTTGTAAGGTGCGAAGTTGGATACATCTACACCCCAGTCTTCAACATCTATAACGGCATGTGGTGCATGCTGTACTGCGTCACTTACAATGTAGATGTCAGGATTGATTTCTTTGGCACGTCTTGCAATTTCCTTGATATCCATGATATTTCCGGAAATGTTGGAAGCAGCCATGATGCTTAATAAAACGGTGTCTTTGTCTACGTACTGCATGATCGTATCAGGATCAAGACCACCGGTTGTCTGATTTGCAGGAACTTCACGGAATTCTCTTCCTGTCTGCTTACAGTAGTATTCTACCGCATCATGAGCAGACGGATGTTCCAGTGCAGATGTAACTGCATTTTTTCCCCATTTAACATTTTCCATGATTGTTCCGACAGCATGGAACATTGTCTGGGAAGCAGAAAGTTCAGTGATAAGAGCACCACTCTTTGCACCAAACACAACTTCAAGGATTTCTTTTGTTCCTTCACTTACATAATAAGAAAGATCATATCCTTTTCCACGTACACGTTCCGGACAGTCTGGATATTCTTCCAGTCCGGCTTTGGCTTCTACAGCAGCTCTGAGTCTGAGAGATCCGCCGGAGTTCTCGAAGAAGAGCCGGTCTCCATAATCCGGATCTGTATCGGCATAACAAAACTGTTCTTTTAAGCTTTTCTGATATTCATCTGAAAATAATTCCCCATATTTAGTAGCCATAATTTTTCCTCCTTATTGGCTTGAATCTATTGGTTGTCTTTATTATATCAATGTTGTTGTGAAAAGAGAAATGAATAATGTTGCTGTATAATATTAACGATATTAATATTTGATAATATAGATAATATAAAAGATATTGATATTTTATAGACAAATAATTAATTTTACTTACGACTGCATCCATGTTACATTGTATGTAGTTCATAAATAAACGCGCGGTTTATAGAAAAAATTAGTAAATTCTAATGAAAACAAACAAAAAGGAAAAGGAGTAGAACAACAATGAGTAACACAACGAAAAAACAGCCAATGTCGGTTGTAAAGAAAATGATGATCGCTCTTGTCGGTGGTCTGTTGGTGGGAATTGCTTTTCTTTTATTAAGAGAGCAGTTGATCTCTTCTGGTAATGAGGGTGCATGGACGATACTCAATAAGATCCTGTTCCAGGACATTACAGCAGAAGATGGTGTTAGTGCAATTGGTCTTTTCTATATTATAGGCCAGTTATTTATGAGAGGATTACAGCTTGCGATCGTACCACTTGTATTAGTATCCCTCAGCCTTGCGATGTGCAGTATTTCAAGTTCTACAAAGCTTGGAAGAATTGCAGGACGTACACTGATCGGATTCTTTCTGTTCTATGTATGTGGCGCATTCTTAGCAGGTATCGTAGCATATGCAGTAAAATCAGCAGGATTTTTCAATGTAACACTTCCAAGTGAGGCAGTTACAGATGCAGCAACACTGGATGCATTTAACCCACTGGCAACAATTGTAAATGCAGTACCATCCAATATTGCTTCAGCATTTAGCAGCAACAACAGTATTCTGGCAGTTGTAGTAGTAGCAATTATCATTGGACTTTGCATGAATGCACTGGGAGAAAAAGCTGACCCACTGAAGAAAGTGCTGGAAAGTGTCAACGAAGTCATTCAGTTATACCTTACATTCTTAATTAACAAAGTTGGTCCGATTGCAATTTTCTGCCTGATCTCAAGAACATTTGCAATTTACGGAACAGAGTACCTTGCACCGGCTGCTGCTTATATCGTAGCTGCAATGATAACCTTGTTCGTATTGGTTGTTACAATTTATCCTATCGGTATCTGGGTAACAACAAAAATGAATCCGATACAGTTTATCAAGAAAATTGCAAAAGTTGGTGTGTTCGGATTTTCAACAAACTCATCAGCAGCATGTCTGCCGCTCAATACAAGGACATGTATTGATGAACTTGGATGTAGCGAAGAGATCACAAGCTTTGTATTACCGACAGGTATGACGATCAATATGAACGGAACAACCGTTATGCATATGTTCGCAGCAACATTTATCGCAACAAGTGCAGGAATTGATGTAACACCTGCTAACCTTGCAACAATCGCTTTCTTATCAATCTGTGCAGCTATGGGATGTCCTGCTATTCCGATCGCAGGTACCACACTGATCGTAACAATCCTTTCTGGACTTGGATGGACATCAGATGCATGTATGATCGCTTACGCATTAGTTGTTGCAATCAACCGTCCGGTAGAGATGGCACTCCTGCCACTGAATGTTATCGGTGATGCCACAGTAAACGTAATTGTAAATGCGAAAGAAAAAGAGCTGGATAAAGAAAAATATAACAGCTAAAAATACAACTGATAAACTTTTTATAACGGCAACGGATGAAGCAATCCGTTGCCAAAAAAATGGCTATTTATTGACAGGAATTTAACAACTGGGAGGAAGAAAATGGAAACATTTATGAAGTTACTGGAAACAATTCAGACATTTGTCTGGGGACCGCCGACACTGGTGCTTTTGATGGGAACAGGGTTGTATTTTACATATAAACTACGGGGAATACAGATTTGTAAGTTTCCAAGAGCACTGAAAAGTATTTTTGAAAAAGAAGAAGGAGCAGGCGATGTATCTCCGTTTGCAACACTTTGTACAACATTGGCAGCCGATATCGGAACCGGAAGTATCGTAGGTGTGGCTACAGCTCTTCGTATCGGCGGACCGGGAGCGATGTTCTGGATGTGGGTATCTGCACTTCTGGGAATGACAACAAAATATGCTGAGGCACTTCTGGCTGTAAAATTCCGTGTAAAAGATGAAAAAGGTGAAATCGCCGGTGGACCGATGTATTATATCCAGAACGGAATGGGAGATAAATTCAAATGGCTGGCAAAAATCTTTGCATTTTTCGGAGTTGTCACAGCACTTCTTGGATGTGGTACCTTTCCACAGGTAAATGCGATTACAGAGTCGGTGCATGATTCGTTCCATATCCCGGTCATTGTTATTGGAATTATTGTTACTGTATTAACAGCAGTTGTAACACTTGGTGGAATTCAGGCAATCTCGAAAGTTGCACAGTTTGTTGTTCCATTTATGGCAATTTCTTTCATTGGTGGTTCAATGGTGATTCTGATCGTGAACCATTCCGCAATTCCGGGAGCATTTGCAGAGATATTTTCCTGTGCATTTTCTAAGGAATCTGCACTTGGCGGAGCAGCCGGAACGGCTGTGATCTCTTTCATGACAGCTATGAGAACCGGTGTGGCACGAGGTGTATATACGAATGAGGCTGGGCTTGGAAGTTCACCAATCGTGACGGCAGCAGCAAAGACAGATTCTTGTGTAAAGCAGGGATTGATTTCCATGACAAGTGTATTTTTCACCACAATTCTGACATGTTCTATGACAGGACTGGTTGTAATCTCAAGCGGTCTGCTTGATAAGACAGACTTAAGCGGAAGTGTTCTGGTTACAAAGGCATATAATGCCGGACTTCCATTTAATATAGGTATGTATCTGGTAGCAGTAGGAATTATCTTCTTCTCATTTACTACGATTCTTGGATGGAACTATTATGGAGAAAGATGTGTGCTGTATCTCACTGGAAAGACAGGAAGTATTAAGATCTTTAAGATTGTTTATATCCTGGCAATTGCAACAGCGCCGTTCCTTACACTGGAACCAATCTGGTTGATGGCAGATATTACCAATGCACTGATGATCATTCCGAACCTGATCGCATTACTTGGACTTCGAAAAGTGGTTATCAGTGAAACTAAGAAATTCTTTGACCGGGAAGAGCGTACGAAGGTGAATGTAAGAAAATCAGTAGTAGAGTAGATTCATTGTTGAAAAATCTTTTGACATATTCATAAGATGATGTTAGTAGAGTTATAGAAAAAGAGTGCTACCGATAGACGGTTAGCCCGATAATAATTTAGTAAAAATAGTCGCTTAGTTTACCAGACTGTGGGCGGCTATTTTTGTGTCTTATGATTATCCTTGCCAATGGTATATCCGATGCTGAAGCATGATAAGCCGAAACTAATGATAGGTGAATAACAAATTGTAGATTCCTGTATCTTGCACAGTCTTCTTATATAGACTTATAATAAAAGAAAAAGACCGAAAGGACTGATTCTATGAAACGTATTTTCTGGATCGTATTGGACAGTGCCGGCATTGGGGAAGCTCCGGATGCAGATAAGTTTGGTGATGTCGGAAGTAATACATGGAAGAGTTGCTATGACAGCGGGAAACTTCATATTCCGAATATGGAAAAGATAGGAATCTACCAGATTGATGGTATGGAATATGCAAAAAGTACAGAGAAGCCAATCGGAAGTTTTGCGAAAATGCAGGAATTATCCTGTGGAAAGGATACGACGACCGGACACTGGGAAATGGCGGGAATCGTTACACCGGATCCACTGCCGAAATTCCCGGATGGATTCCCAAAAGCATTCATAGAGGAATTTTCAAAAAGGACGGGAAGAAAGATTCTATGTAATCTGCCGTATTCGGGCACACAGGTCATTCATGATTATGGACGGGAGCAGGAAAAGACGGGAGCACTGATCGTGTATACATCTGCGGACAGTGTGTGTCAGATTGCAGCGCACGAGGAGATAATTCCGGTAGAGCAGTTATATGAATATTGCAAGATTGCCAGAGAAATGCTGACCGGAGATCTGGGAGTAGGAAGAGTAATTGCCAGACCGTTCATTGGAACATGGCCAAATTACGAACGGACAATCAGACGGCACGACTTTTCACTTGCACCGCCGAGACAGACTCTTCTGGATGCCTTAAAAGCAGAAGGAAAAGATGTGATCGGTGTTGGAAAGATCTACGATATCTTTGAAGGGCAGGGCGTGACAGAGACTTATCCGAATCAGGGAAACGAAAAGAATATGGAAAAGACGATCGAGATACAGAAGAAAGATTTCGATGGACTTTGCTATGTGAACCTGGTAGACGGGGATATGATCTATGGACACCGGCGTGATATCGAAGGTTATGCAGGTGCCTTGACAAGATTCGATGAACAGTTAGGAGAGTTCCTTGCAAATATGCGAGATGACGATATGCTGATGATCACGGCAGACCATGGCTGTGATCCGGGATATACCGGAACGGATCATACGAGGGAATATGTGCCTTGCCTCATTTACGGAAAAGGGATTAAAGCAGGGGTGAATCTGCACACCAGAAAAGGTTTTGCTGATATGGCGGCGACGATAGCGGAAGCTCTTGGAAGTAAATATCGGGGAGATGGGGAATCTTTCTGGGGTGAAATAAGAAATTGACATATTCATAAGATGATGTTAGTATAGTTATAGAAAAAGGGTACTGCCGATAGACGGTCAGTCCAATAGTTTAAGCAAAATTAGTCGCCTAGTTTACCAGACATCGGGCGGCTATTTTTGTGAATTATTGCTATTTTTGCCAAATGTATATCCTAGTCCGATCACAGTCCCTCTGTTAAAAGGACTAACCGCCTACCGTTTTATGGTAACACCCGATTTTAATTATATCATCAACTCTCGATAAAACAATATATACTTATCTATTTATTTTGTGGGTTCCTTTAATATTTATTAATTCGAAATAATATACAATAAGAGGTGACATTATGAGCCTTCCACCATATAGAAAAATCGACCTGTCAGCCTGGCCGCGACAGGATCACTATAAGTATTATACAGAAAAATTAAAAGTAAGTTATAGTATGACAGCACGCCTGGATGTAACGAGATTAAGAGCGGAATGTGACAGGCATGGAATTCATTTCTATGCAGCATTTATCTGGTGTACATCCAATGTTGTGAACCGCCTGCCCTTCATGAAAATGATGACGGATACGGAAGGCAATCCGGGAGTGTGGGATGTTGTGCATCCAAATTATACGATCTTTCACAAAGAAGATCACACATTTTCTGACTGCTGGAGCGAATACGATACAGACTTTGCGACTTTTTATGAGAGAATCGAAACGGATATAGAAGCTGCAAAGAAAGTCAGAGGCATCAAGGCAAAAGCAGGACAACCGGCGAACTTTTACTGTATTTCCTGCGTGCCATGGCTGGATTACACTGGATATGCGGCATCGACAGCATCTGATTATGTGCCGCTGTTTCCGATCATTACATTCGGTAAATACACAGAAGATAACGGGAAACTGACACTTCCGCTGACGCTTACGATTGCCCATGCGGCGATGGATGGGTGGCATACATCGGAATTCTTCCGGGAGATGCAGGAAGAGCTTGAATTGGGATTTAATTTATTAACGTAGTTGGCCTCTCGGTCCTTGAAGAAAGCAGTATAAAGTGCTTCTGGTTCAGGTTCCATGCTCTAAGAAAAACTAAGAGAGCCAGAATCTCCTAAAAGCAAAGGA
>CAKRCY010000002.1:0-109987 GCA_934309195.1 uncultured Dorea sp. | reverse complement strand
TTGACTTTTAATCAAGTTGTCCGGGGTTCGAATCCCCGCACGCTCATGGAATGAGAGTGAAGTAGTATATAAGTACTGCTTCTTTTTTTTGCTAAAAATGATTGACAGAAGTCAGAAAAATGTTTATATTATATTTTAATAAAAGGGAGTAATCGGCATCTATTATTTTTATGGATAGATGTTTACGATGACGTCAGTACGATGGCAGACAGGTCATCCGTATCGTAATGAAATGGTGAGACTTTTATTGCATAGTTTTTGTGCAATAAAGGTCTCTTTTTTATATTAAGATTTACGCTTTATTTTGCACAACAGTTTTCTATAACTTTGTATAACAGAGAGGAGAATAAGATGTTAACAAGTGAACAGGCAAGGAAGAATCAGGAAAAATATGGATTCAATGAATTGACGGAAGGAAAAAAGAAAAGTGTACTCCGGATATTTCTGGAACAATTCAAAGATTTTCTGGTTATTATATTGATCGTATCGGCGGTCATATCAGGAATTCTCGGAGATGCGGAGAGCGCAATTGTTATCTTCGTCGTGATCACGATGAACGCGGTTCTGGGAACGATACAGACGGTAAAGGCGGAGCAGTCACTGGACAGTTTAAAGCAGTTATCGGCACCGGAAGCCAAGGTTGTGCGTGATGACAGCGTGGTCCAGATCCCGTCCAGGGAAGTCACGATCGGTGATGAAGTGATCCTTGAAGCAGGAGACTGTATCCCTGCAGACGGAAAACTGATCGAATGTGCAAGTCTGAAAGTAGATGAAAGTGCGCTGACGGGAGAAAGCATTTCCATAGAGAAGAATATGGATGAAGTGGAAGAAACTGCGGCACTGGGAGATCAGACGAACCGGGTATTCTCCGGAAGCTTTGTCACATATGGAAGAGGAAGATATGAAGTAACTGCGATCGGTATGAAGACAGAAGTCGGAAAGATTGCAGATCTTATGAAGAATACTTCGGAAAAGAGAACACCGCTTCAGGTGAATCTGGATGATTTCGGAAAGAAATTATCGATGCTGATCCTGGCGTTCTCCGTAGTGATATTCGGAGTGAATGTATTTCAGGGTGAATCGTGGGGTTCGGCATTTATGTTCGCTGTTGCACTTGCGGTTGCGGCAATACCGGAGGCATTAAGCTCGATCGTTACGATCGTGTTATCCTTCGGAACGCAGAAGATGGCAAAGGAACATGCGATCATACGTAAGCTGCAGGCAGTGGAAGGTCTGGGAAGTGTATCGGTTGTCTGTTCGGATAAGACGGGAACGCTTACACAGAATAAGATGACGGTCGAGGATTATTATGTAAATGGGAAGAGGATCCCGGCAGGAAAGATTGATCTGAAGAATGAAAATGAAAAATTACTTTTAAGATTCAGTATCCTTTGTAATGATTCTACGAATACGGACGGACAGGAGATCGGTGATCCGACAGAGACGGCGCTCATCAATCTTGGAACGAATCTTGGCATTGATGCGATGCAGGTAAGGGAGAGATACCCGAGATTGTCGGAAGTGCCATTTGACAGTGACCGGAAGCTGATGTCGACTGCGCACAATATGAATGATGCACTCCTTAAGGAAGGACATATGATGATCGTAAAAGGTGCGGTAGATGTCCTGCTGGAGCGTATGGACAGAATACGGGTTGGGAATACTGTAAGGAGGATGACAGATTCCGACCGGGAGGACATTGCCGTCCAGAACATGCAATTTTCCAGAGAGGGATTAAGGGTTCTTGCATTTGCATATAAGCAGATGCAGGAAGAAAAAGAGATCGGTACGGAGGATGAAGACCAGCTGATATTTATCGGTCTGATCGCAATGATGGATCCGCCGAGAGAAGAATCCAGACTTGCGGTGGAGGAGTGCAGACGTGCGGGAATCCGTCCGATCATGATCACCGGTGATCATAAGATTACTGCAGCGGCTATTGCAAAGAGAATCGGCATCTTAAAAGAAGAATCGGAGGCCTGCGAGGGAGCCGTAATTGAAGATATGTCGGACGAAGAGCTGCAGGATTTTGTAGAAGGGATCTCTGTGTATGCGAGGGTTTCTCCGGAACATAAGATCAGAATTGTCCGTGCATGGCAGGAGAAGGGGAATATCGTAGCAATGACAGGTGACGGTGTGAATGATGCACCTGCATTAAAACAGGCCGATATCGGCGTTGCGATGGGAGTGACCGGAAGCGAGGTTGCCAAGGATGCAGCTGCGATGGTCCTGACGGATGACAATTTTGCAACGATTGTAAAAGCTGTGGAAAATGGAAGAAATCTGTATCAGCATATTAAAAATGCGATTCAGTTCCTGCTGTCCGGTAACTTCGGGGCAATTCTGGTTGTATTATGTGCATCCATTGCCGGACTGCCGGTTCCGTTTGCACCGGTGCATCTGTTGTTCATCAACCTGCTGACAGACAGTCTGCCGGCAATTGCACTGGGAGTAGAACCACATTCCAGAGCGGTTATGGAGCAGAGACCGCGGCCAATGAGCGAGTCAATCCTTACAAAGCCATATCTGCTGAGTATCGCAACAGAAGGAGTGAGTATCGGCGTAATGACGATGGCGGCATTTCTGATCGGATACACAAGCCAGAATGCAGCTCTTGCAAGTACGATGGCATTCGGAACCTTGTGCATGAGCCGTCTGGTGCACGGATTTAACTGTAAGGATGATAAGCCGGTAATATTTACAAAGAGATTCTTTAATAACAAGTATCTGATCGGAGCATTTGTTCTGGGTATGATCCTGATCACAAGTGTTCTTATGATTCCGGGACTACATGGAATGTTCAAAGTAGTTACGTTGGACCTGAAGCAGCTGATGACGGTATACGGGCTTGCATTGTTGAATCTTCCTGTGATCCAGGGAATGAAATATATGAAAGAGAGATAGGAACAGAGAATGGAATTGAGAAAAGAAACAGTAAAACAGATCAGGGGGCTGATCGTATTTACGGCATTATTGATCGTCTGTCTGTGGAAATATGATGTTGTGATGGATGCGTTCCGCTTCGTATTGAATATTTTATATCCATTTCTGCTTGGTGGTGCGATTGCATTCGTCTTAAGTGTTCCGATGAATTTTGTGGAAAGAAAATTATTCACGGAGAGAACGCTTCCTGAAAAATATAAAAGAAAATATGCCAGAGGGATCAGTCTTCTGATCGTTCTTTCCGGTGTGATCGGGCTTCTTGCACTTATCATGTTCGGGTTGATTCCGCAGCTTGCCGGAACATTTGCCAGTCTTGGAAAGAGTATCCAGGATTTTATCCCGCAGCTGCAGGAATGGGCAGATCATTGGTTCCATAACAATAAAGAGATTATGAATGTAGTCAACAATCTGGAATTTGACTGGAACAAGGTGATGGAGGCTGCGATGGAGTTCCTGAAGAACGGAGCCGGAAGTATGCTGGAATCCACGATCAATACGGCGAAAAATATCATTGGTGCTGTGGGAACATTCTTTATCGCATTTGTATTTGCAATATATATTTTGCTGCAGAAAGAAAAGTTGGGAAAACAGGCGAAAAAAGTGTTATTTGCATTTGTCAGAAAGGGAAGGGCAGAGGCTGCGCTGGAGGTTCTTGCATTGACATATAAGACATTCTCCAGTTTTCTGACGGGACAGTGTGTAGAGGCTCTGATCCTGGGATCCATGTTCGTGATTGCGATGACACTGCTTAGGCTTCCGTATGCACTTCTTACGGGAATTGTGATCGCATTTACCGCATTGATCCCGATCTTTGGAGCATTTATCGGCTGTGCGGTCGGTGCGTTTCTGATATTTATGGTGAGTCCGGTCCAGGCATTGATATTTATCGTGCTGTTCCTGGTACTCCAGCAGATAGAGGGTAATCTGATCTATCCGCATGTGGTGGGGAATTCGGTTGGACTTCCGTCTATCTGGGTGCTGGCTGCGGTAAGTATAGGCGGAAGCCTGATGGGTATCGTTGGAATGTTGATCTTTATTCCGCTGATGTCCGTGTTCTATGCTTTGTTCCGGGAAGTTGTCTACATTAAACTGCGGCAGAAAAAGATTTATCCACAGGATATCGGGTAATGGTGGATAACTTGTGGGGATTAAGCATCCGTTTTATCTTTGCTGTCCTTGCTGCCCTTTCCATTCTGGGATTTACTCCAGAGACGGAGGGCGGTGAGGATTCCAACCGTATAAAGAATGGTGACTAATATTACCGGGTTATCCTTCAGAAAATAAATGACGAGGATAACGGATAACAGACAGATGGCGAGCTGTAGTGTAGTCCAGAATCTTTTCTCACGTACTTCCTTTGCCTGCTGGAGAAGTTCCATACGTTTCTGTTCCATGCGGAGATACTCCATCAGATCTTCATCGCTGATGCGGGAAAGGATCTGTTCATCACGGTTCATCTCGATCTTGCGTTTGGAACGGAAATTAGAGAAAAATTCGCGGAAAGGATGCTCATCTTTGGAACGGGATTTTTCCTGCTGTTCGTAGAAGTCTTCTTCCAGATCATCGTCATCGTCTTCTTCTTCCGCATCTTTTTTTGAAGATTCTTTTGTATTTTGGGTGTCACTGAATTTGTTTGTGTTATCGGCAGTTTTACCGTCGGTAGTTTTGCTGTCAGTATCTGAAGTTTCCTGTGCAGCAGATACAGTTTTCTGCTCATCAGAAACAGGATAAAGCACAACGTTGTCAGTGGCAGCAGGTGCGGTAGTTTCAGCTCCTTTAGTCTCAGGCGATTCTTTGGTCTGTACTGATTTTTCTATATTTTCGGACATAATTTTACCTCCGTCTTCATTTCTATATTGTATATTGTCTTTTATTTTATCTTTTATTTTATCATATCAGCTATGAAGGCAAAAAACAAATAAAGAGTACATAAAATGGTGGAAAATAACTTGCAGTAGAAAAACTCCCCTAAAAATGGTAGAATTGTAAGGAATCATTTGGAGGAAAACAAGATGCAGTTAATGAATGAAATCCCGGATACGTTCTGGAGTCTGTTCCGTTCGGTCAACCGGGATATTTATATTGAAGCACTTTTATGTATTAATGAAGAATACGAATATAATAACTATTTCCTGACGAAAGAGGTGTGCATCCAGATCTTAAGTGATATGAATGCGAAAAAGCGCTTTGAGTTGCAGCGGGAGGAAAATGATACAGACTTTGATATGTTGGAGACACCGTCTTCGAGGATCTTAAACTGGCTGCTGCGGGCAGGATGGCTGAAGCGTATCGAGGATTATAATACACTGGTGACAAATATTGTCATTCCGGATTATGCGGCGGTGATGATCGATGCATTTGAAAAGCTGAATTCGGAAGATGCATCGGAGACGGACATTTATATTCAGAATGTGTATGCAACGCTGTATGCGTTCCGCAATGATCCGCGGGCAAGTGTCGGGCTCTTAAGGACGGCTCTGGTGAATACGAGGCGTCTGAATAAGGCACTGCAGGATATGCTTCATAATATGAATAAATTCTTTGCGAAGCTCTTGCAGCAGGATTCTTACAGTGGAATCCTGCGGGAACATCTGGACAGTTATGTGGAAGAAATCGTATGGAAGAAGTATCATATTCTGAAAACATCGGACAACTTTTATATCTATAAGATGGATATTAAGAAATGTCTGAGAGAGATCCGGGATGATGAAGCATTTATCATGAAGGTACAGGCACGGTCGAAGATGCTGGGAGATAACCAGGATGATGTGTTGGATCTGCTGGATCTGATCGAGCGTGGATTTGACGATATCGAGCACCGCATTGCCAATATGGACAAAGAACATACGAAATATGTCCGGGCAACGGTAACGAGAATGAATTATCTGTTAAGCGGTGAGACGGATACGAAGGGCCTGGTGGTACAGCTTCTGAATAAGATGTCGGAAGAACCGGAGCAGATGGAAGAGATCATCACAGAGACCGGAAAGCGCATGAATCTGTCACTTCTGGAGATCCTGTCAGAGAAGTCTTTATATAAGAGAAGAAAATCCAGAAAAGACTTCATCAGTCAGCTGCTTCCGGATGAGACGACGGGTGATCTGGATAAGGACGATATCTTAAGACTGAACCGGATACAGATGCGGTTCAGCAAGAAGCAGATTGAAGAATTCATCGAGAATAATATGGAAGATGAAGTGATGGATGCGTCGAAGATCAATATTGCTGACGAGGAAGAATTTGAAAAACTGATTCTTGCTTATGATTACAGTACGCGTAAGAACAGCAGATATATGGTGCTGGAAGAAGAACCGGAGATGGTGGAAAAGGACGGATACCGGTATCCGGCACTCAGGTTTGTGAAACGGCGAGTGTAATAGATAAAAGGAGTTCTGAAAATAAATGATAGATTACTACGAACAGTTAACCCAGGAAGAAAAAGAAGAGGTCACAGAGGTCATCCAGACACTGTACCGTCAGACATTTCTCCTGGAAAGAAAATTTGATAAACGTGCGGGAAGGATGCAGTATACAAAAGAATACCGTACCTGTACGAAGCATCTGGAATTTTTTAAAGCATATTTTGAGGTAGCGGGGATCACACTGCGGGAAAATGTACATATGGGTGTGATCTATATCCAGGGAGAGCAGTTATGGGGTGAGAAGCTGCCGCGTTTGGCGACGATCTATTTACTGGTGCTGAAGCTTATCTATGACGAGCAGATGCAGACTGCATCGTCGAGCAGCCATGTGGTGACAACACTTGGTGCAGTAAACGGAAAAGCGGGAGAATTTCATGTATTGAAGAGTCTTCCGTCAATTACGGAAATGAGACGGACGATCGCACTTCTGAAGAAGTATCAGATCATCGAGCCGCTTGATGTTCTGGAAGAATTAAACGAGTCGACCCGCCTGGTCATCTACCCTTGTATCCATACGGTACTTTTAGGAGATGACATCAGGGAATTATTAGCAACATTCAGTGAGGAGGATCAAATTGGAGACGAAGCAGCCATTCAAAGCACTCTCGAAGATATGCCTGAATAACTGGCATTACATAGATAAAAAGATACTGACGCTTAATGAAGGAATCAACTTCTTCACCGGACATTCCGGAAGTGGTAAATCGACGGTTCTGGATGCGATCCAGATCGTGCTGTATGCCAATACGGACGGCCGTGGATTCTTCAACAAGGCGGCAGCAGATGATTCGGACCGTACACTGATCGAGTACTTAAGAGGTATGGTGAATATCAGTGAAAATAATGAATCACAGTATTTAAGAAACCGTAATTTTTCCAGTACGATCGTGCTGGAGCTGACACAGACGAATACCAGGGATAAGCAGTGTGTCGGTGTTGTGTTTGACGTGGATACGTCGAATAATGACGTAAGCCGCCTGTTCTTTTGGCATACGGGAGAATTACTTCCGAATCATTACCGTTCGGAAGGCCGGTGCCTTACCACTGCGGAAATGCGTGAGTACCTGCAGCGTTCCTTTACGCCGGAACAGTTCTACTGCGGTCCGAGCAATGAAAGATTCCGGAGACAGCTATACGATATCTATCTTGGCGGTCTGGATATGGAAAAATTTCCAAAGCTATTCAAACGTGCGATCTCGTTCCGTATGAATATCAAACTGGAAGATTTCGTAAAGGAATATATCTGTATGGAGCAGGATATCCATATTGAGGATCTGCAGGAAAGTGTCATGCAGTATGGACGCATGCGCAGTAAGATCGAAGAGACGATGGAGGAGATCAGAAGACTGAAACTGATCTGTGAAAAGTATGAGCAGTATGCAGAAAAATCTGATGAGGAGAAGGTGTGCTCTTATCAGATCGACCGTCTGGAGATCATGAACCATGAAGCAAAGAGTCAGGAAGCAAGAGACCGGATCAAGGTAAGACAGGAAGCCATCGAAGATCTGAAGAAGCAGCAACAGGTGCTGGAGCAGGAAGAAAAGGATCTGCAGAAAGAGTATGAAGAGATCATCCTGCGGATCGCAGACAGCGGGTATGCGAGACTGGAATCAGATCTGGATACATTAAATGAGACGCTGGAGCGTCTGAATAACGGAAAAGTCCGCTGGGAGCAGACAGCAGAGCATCTGAAGGTATGGATGGAGAAAGACATTACGCCAAATCAGGTAATCTGGGATATTGAAAAATTCGCAGACGGAAGCATTTCCGAAGAAGAACTTGTGCGCCTGCAGGAAGGCTTAAAAGATCTGCAGGAGGAACTGGAAGACCAGAGACAGGAAGCGGATGCAGACCTTCGCAGGATCAAGAAAGAAGAGAAAGAGGCAAGAGCAGAATTAAAAGAACTGAAGCAGGGAAAGAAGGCTTATCCAAGAGAGCTGGAAGAGGCGAGATTTGAGCTGCGTAACCGCCTGCATGAATGCTGCGGCAAGTTCGTGAATGTGCATATTCTTGCGGATCTTCTGGATGTGAAGGACGAGAGATGGCACAATGCAGTGGAGGGTTATCTTGGAAATAATAAATTGCAGTTGATCGTGGAACCAAAGTATGCCAGGGCTGCGATGGACATTTACCAGGAGATGGATACGAAGCGGTTCTTTAGGGCAGCAGTCCTGGATACGGAGAAGCTTACGAAGGATAAGCATCAGGTACAGCCGGGGGCGCTGGCAGAAGTAGTAAAAGCGAAAGAAGCGTATGTGCAGGAATACATTAATTTCTTCCTTGGAAATGTAAAGAAATGCGAATCACTGGATGAACTGCGTGAGTGCAGGATCGGTGTGACACCGGATTGTATGCTGTATCAGAGCTACAAACTGCAGCACATGAATCCGGAGAATTACACCAGAAGAGCCTACATCGGTGAGACGAGTATGCGCCAGAGAATCCGCAAGCTGGAAGAAAAATGTGAGAAGTTAAATGGCGAGAGAATGCCGGTACAGGAACTGTTAGAAGAGATCCGCCAGGCAATGCAGATGGAGATGCTGAAGCAGCCGGCAGAGGATTATCTCGGCTGGTTGGCTGACAGCAAGGCAATCATTTCCAAAGAAAAGAAAAAGGCTCAGCTTCTGGAACAGATGCAGAAGTTAAAGGACGAATCCGTTGCGGCGTGGGAAGACAAGAAGAAAGAAGTGCAGGCAGCGCAGGATGCGAAGAAAGAATCGGTATCTAAGGTGCAGGAAGCAATCTGGGAGAATAAGAAAGAGATCGAGCGTCTGAACACGGAAGTTCTCGAATCGGAAGAACAGATAAAGGACGTAAAGAAAAAAGTAGAAGATCGGCGTTACGAGAAGGAATTCCAGGAATATCTGGCGGGCAGAAAATCCGAGAATTATGACTATCTGAGACGCCAGATGGTTTCACGGGTATATACGCTCAGGGAAGAAGAAGAAGACGCTTACCAGAAGATGGTGGAAGAGAGAAGCAGTTACATCAGAGAATATCCGAACCGTACATTCTCAACTTCTATCCGGGACAATGCGCCGTATGAGAAGCTTTTGAATTCGCTGTCATGCGATCATCTGGAGACTTACAGGGAGTCGGCGAAGACACAGGCGAAAGCAGCGGTGGAGCATTTTAAAGATGACTTTATCTTCAAGATCCGAAGTGCGATCCTGGAGGCTTATCAGAGAAGGGATGAGCTGAACCGGATCATCAGTAAGCTGGACTTCGGTAAGGATAAGTATCAGTTTGTGATCACGAAGAATAAAGGTGCAGACGGAAAATATTATAAGATGTTCATGGATGATTCCCTGCAGATCCGTCCGTCTGATCTGGATGACACGATGGATAACCAGCTTGATATGTTCACGATGGAGCATGAGAACCAGTATGGGGAGATGATGAATGAGCTGATCAACATCTTCATCCCGCCGGAGAATGCGACGAAGGATGAGATGGATGAGGCGAAACGTAACATGGACAAGTATGCGGATTACCGGACCTATCTGTCATTCGATATGCAGCAGATCGTACATGGTGATAAGGAGATGACGATCGGGCTGAGCAAGATGATCAAGAAGAACTCCGGCGGAGAGGGGCAGAACCCGCTGTACGTGGCACTTCTGGCAAGTTTTGCACAGCTTTATAAGATCAATCTGTCGCCGAAGATGCAGCGGACACCGATACTTCGTCTGGTCGTGCTTGATGAGGCATTTTCGAAGATGGATGCGGAGAAGGTTGCAAGCTGTATCTCGCTGATCCGTGGGCTTGGATTTCAGGCAATTATCAGTGCGACGAATGATAAGATCCAGAACTATCTGGAGAATGTAGATAAGACATTTGTATATGCGAACCCGAATAAGAGACACATTTCCATTCAGGAATTTGAGAAGACGGAGTTCGGGGAGCTGGCTGAGGAAGAATAAGGAAGATATAAAATGGAAGCAAAAGAAGAAATCTATCAGTATATCAGGGAAAATATAAAAGAAGATGGTGTAACGGCTCAAAGTATAGCGGAAATATTCGAAATAAAAAGAAATGTTGCATCACATTATCTAAACCTGCTGGAAAAAGAAGGAAAATTGCAAAAAGGAACCAACCGGCCGGTACATTTTTCAATTCCGGCAGATACAGAAAAGAAAGCGGAAGAGTATAATAATATGATAGATGAAAGGCCGGCTGCTCAGAAAGAAGTATCTGTATTTTCAAAATTCATAGGCTATAACGGTTCGATGGAACAGGTGATCGAAAAATGTAAAGCAGCTGTGAACTATCCGGTAAATGGATTGACGATGATCATATGTGGTGCGAGCGGAGTAGGAAAAAGTTATCTTGCATCATTGATTCACCAGTATGCGGTAGAATCCGGGGCAGTAGAAAAAAATGCTCCGTTCGTTGTATTAAACTGTGCGGATTATGCGAATAACTCGGAGTTATTGTCATCTGTATTATTTGGATATGTAAAGGGTGCTTTTACAGGTGCAAATGAAGAAAAGCAGGGACTGCTTGCAGAGGCGGACGGGGGCTATCTTTTCCTGGATGAGGTACACAACCTGTCCGCAGAAAATCAGGAAAAATTATTTCTGTTTATCGATTCGCAAAAATATAGAATGCTGGGTGACAGCAAAAACTGGCAGACAGCAAAGGTACGGTTATTGTTTGCAACAACAGAAGATATTCATAGTACATTACTTGCAACATTCAGAAGAAGGATTCCGTTTGAAATCCGGATCCCGGATTTTCTGGAGCGGTCATATGGTGAAAGATTCCTGTTGGTATCATCTTTCTTTCAGAATGAGGCAGAGATTTTAAAGAAGGATATATGTGTGGATTCAGAGTATTTCAGAAGGATGTTGAATCTGCACGAGGAAGGAAATATAGGTGCTGTAAAAAGTAAGATAAAAGTCTTGTGTGCACAGGCATATAGTCAGCAGAGGGCAGAAGAATTAAGAATCAGTACACCGGGAAAAGAATCATCCGATAGTTTTCACTTTTACTGGAATCGTCCGGAAAAGAAAAAATGGATGTCATCTTATCAGATTTTCAGTAATATTACCGGATGTTTTGTGCCGGGGATGAATTACTCAAAAATAGAAGAAGTGCTGGATCTGTTTTTACAGACTATTACAAGAAGGCTTGAAGAAAATAAAAAAGAAAATAATTTCTGTGAGATTCCTCCGTTCAGGCATTATGAAGAAAAATGCAGAAACAATATCAATAAAATATTGAAAAGCTATGGATACCGCTTAAATGAGTTAGAGATAGATGAATTTTATAAGATGGTCATAGCAGTGTTGTTTGATGAGACATTTTTTGGAGTGGCATTTAAAATCAGTGGGTATGAAAAGAAAAAATACCGGAAATATGAAGTGATGATCAGCCGGATACTGGATGCTGTGCTGGAAGACTATAATGATAATATAAGGGAATTCCTGCAGACGATATTAACGGTATGGTTATCAGACAAGGTGAAGGTAAAGTCGAAGATCCATGCATTGATCTTAATGCATGGCGAGCACAGCGCATCAAGCATGGCAAGTCTGGCAAATGAAATGATCGGAGATTATGTCTATGAAGCATTTGATATGCCAATACAGGTACATACGGAAGATCTGATCGTTAAAGTGAATGATTATGTAAGAGATATCGAGACAAATGAGGGTTTGGTGCTTCTGGTAGATATGGGATCACTGGAAAGAATGTATGATAAGATATCCCGTAATGTAGACGGGGATCTGGTAATCGTTAACAATGTTTCAACGGCATTTGCACTGGAACTTGGATTTAGCCTTTTTGATAAAGCGGATATTTATCGTATTACACAAATGGATATGTCGCAATTTAATATGAAAATGCAATATTATAAAGGACTGTCCCAGAAGCCGAATATTATTGTATCCTGTATTTCGGGAGAAGGAATTGCGGTAGAAATTAAGGAAATTCTGAGCAAATATGTCAATACTGATGAAATTGATATTCTTACGATGGATTATTCGGAATTGAAAAAACAGCTGAACAGAGGATCGGCAGAAGATTTCCATAATACGATAGTTGTCTTTACAACAACACCGCTTAGCAGTACGGTGGTACCGGTAATGAATGTGGAAGATCTGGTAAATGGTTTTACAAATCCGTCTTTTCCGGAATTCATGTTAAATAAAGAAAATGTCAGGGAATTTACAAATGATATTATAAAGTTATTCACGTTAAAAGGTGTGGCATCCCGTCTGAGATTTCTGAATCCGGAAGTAGTTATGCAGGAAGTGGATCAGGTAATCCGCGGGTATGAAAATTACTATTATGTACAATTGCCGAATTTCCTTCGGATTAATTTGTTTTTACATACGTCGATAATGATTGAAAGAGTATTGGTAAAAGAAGAATCGGGAAAAATAGACAGTATTGATACAGAAGGAATTAATGAGGAGAGCAGAAAATTTATTGAAGTTTCAAAAGATATTTTCAAATCCATTATGATGAAATATAAAATAGAAATCTCCGATGCGGAATACTTATTGTTATATCAGATATTACAGTCAGTCATTCAAAAATAGAATAGTGTCTAAAGAAAAAATAGTGTCCAATGCATCATTAGACACTATTTCTTTTTGTACAAATCAGAAAAAATCTTGAAAATAAAGGAAATTTTTAATATTTTAATTTGAGAAAAAGTTGGCACGCTTCTTGCATGTAATAGAGTAGAATGCAAAATAGAATCTAAGGAGGAAGAGAAAATGCATGTACAATTATGGCAAATGTTATTGATCATTGCTTATGGATTTTTTATCAACTATGACAAAAACGGAACAATGATCGGAACGTCACAGCCGGTCACAGCCGGACTGATCGTAGGATTGATTATGGGAGATTTAAAGACAGGTCTTTATATTGGAGCAACACTTCAGTTAATGACTCTTGGTATCAGTAGTTTTGGAGGGGCTTCTGTACCGGATTATCAGACCGCCGCTTTGGTTGGTAGTTATATTGCAATTTCGACAAAGCAGGATGCTTCTATCGGAATCACACTGGCAATCCCGGTTGCTATGTTAATGGTTCAGCTGGATGTGCTGAAATGGTCTATCAATATCTTTTTCCAGAATAAAGCAGAAAAATTTGCTGAAGCTGAGAATTACAAAGGAATTGAGAGAATGCACTATTGTGGAGTATTGTGTACGATGTGTACATCAGGAATTCCGGTACTGCTGACGGTTATTTTCGGACCAAAGCTTGTTGGTGGAATCATCAATTACATCCCGGACTGGCTGTCAAGTGGTCTGTCAATCGCAGGTGGTCTGCTTCCGGCAGTAGGTATCGGACTTTTACTTCGCTATCTGCCTGTTAAGAGTTACTTTGGCTATCTGATTGTAGGTTTTGTTGCAGCAGTATATCTGGATGTTCCGATTCTTGGAGTTGCGCTGATTGGTTTTGCTATTGCACTGATCATTTATAAAAACAAAAGCGTAGAAGCTGTTTCACCGGTTGTAGCAGGAGGTATGGATGAAGATGAGTAAGAAAGAAAAGACAGTTTTAACAAAGACTCAGAAAAGATCTCTGTTCCGTTGGTTTTTAAATGGAGGGGCATCACTGAACTATGAACGTATGATGAGTATGGCATATACATATTCCATGCTTCCATGGTTAAAAGAAAATTATAAAGGAAATCCGGAAGGATTGAAAAAATCAGTAAAGACACATTTACAGTATTACAACTGCAGTCCATATATGAACCCGTATGTTATGGGAGTTAACATGGGAATTGAAGGACAGGGAAAAGAGAATTCCCTGGATGCGGTTATGGCAATTAAGACAGGACTTATGGGACCTCTTTCAGGACTGGGAGACAGTGTATTTGTTGTAATACCATGGACAATATTTGGAGCAATTGCTGCTAATATGGCATTAAACGGAAGTGTGGCTGGAATTTTCATTTGGATTCTTGTAACATGGATTTTAAAGGGACTCGGATATCCGTTATTTAAGGCAGGTATAGCTTCTGGAACAAGCCTTGTAAATTCAATTGAAACAAAGATGAAAGTTTTAAAAGAGTGTGTTGCTGTACTTGGACTGACTGTAGTTGGTGCACTGATGCCAACAGTTGTAAAAGCAAATGTTGCGCTTACCTTTAAACAGGGAGATCTGAAAATGACAGGTACAGAGATCCTGGATCAGATTATGCCAGGGTTAATTCCGGCAGCACTTGTAGCACTTGTATACTGGATGCTCGGAAAGAAAGTAAAACCGGTATGGATTATCTTAATGATCATTGTTGCATCTATCTTATGTGCAGTATTTGGAATTTTAAAATAATAAAGAAAAAGGGAAGGTAATATAATGGAAGGAATTATACATATCAGAATCGATGACCGTCTTATTCACGGACAGGTAGCAACACAGTGGACGAATGATCTTGGAGCAACCCGTATCATGGCAATTAATGATGAAGTTGCAACAAATCCAACATTAAAAACCGTACTTCGTATGGCTGCACCACCGAATGTCAGTACATCGATCATTACAAGAGAAACTGCAGTAACCAATATTAAAGCAGGAAAATATATCGGACAGAAAGTTCTGGTAGTGGTAAAATCTCCGTTTGACATCTTATATCTGATCGATCAGGGATTAGATATAAAGACTGTGAATGTTGGAAATATGTCAGCAAGAGAAAATACGGAACATTTACGTCCGACTATCAGTGTGACACCGGAAGAAAAAGAAGCATTTAAGGAACTGTTAGATAAAGGAGTAGATATTACAACAATCTTAGTACCAAGTGCTCCGAAATCTTACTTAAAAGACAGTCTGGCATAAAAGGAAGGTTGGAAATGTATAAAATAATTGTAGCAAGTCATGGCCCAATGGCTGAAGGAATGAAGAAATCACTGGAATTTGTTATGGGACCGGCAGAAAATGTAACGGCACTCTGCCTTGATGAAGAAGGAATCAGTAAATTTTCGAAAGAGGCAAAGAGGCTGTTAGATGAACAGGATACAGAAGAGGTTCTTGTAATGGTTGATTTTCTGTTTGGCAGCCCATTTAATGAATTTTCAAAGCTTGCAGCCGGTTATGCCGGAAAGATGGAAATTATTACAGGTGTAAATCTGCCGGCACTTGTAGAAGCTGTGAATTGTCAGGAAGACGAAAGCAGTATGGAAACGGTAATTCCACAGATAAAAGAAGCTGCGGCAATGAAAACTTTAAGAGAGATACTTGCAGAAGAAGAAAGCGGAGATGACGATGAATAAACCAATCTATCATATTACACCGGAAAAGGGATGGATGAATGATCCGAATGGACTGGTTGAATATAATGGTGTATATCATGTGTTTTATCAGGCAGATCCGGAGCATCTGATAAATGAAAATATTGGATGGGGACATAAAATAAGCTCTGATTTGTTACACTGGGAGGAGTGCCAGCCGGCACTGCTCCCTGATCAAAGTTATGACAGAGACGGATGCTTTACCGGGAGTGCAGTGATCAAAGATGATAAGATGTATCTGTTATATACAGGTCATGTGAATCAGGAAAATGGATATAAAGAAACACAGAATCTTGCAGTGAGTAAAGATGGAATTCATTTTGAAAAATATGACGGGAATCCGGTAATAAAAAAACCGCCGGTAGATACGACAATGAGATTCCGTGATCCTAAAATATGGGAAAAGAATGGAAATTATTATGCAGTTATCGGTGGGGAGACAGAAGATAACTGTGGAAAAGTTGTATATTACAGAAGCAGGGATCTGCAGGAGTATACATATTGCGGAGTGCTTGCAGATTCTGACGGATCCATCGGAAATATGTGGGAATGTCCGAATTTTGTGCAGATAGGAAATACAGATGTTCTGATCATTTCACCAAAAGGATTAAAAAAAGAAAATGGATTTTCTGCTTCGTTTGAAAGTGGGTATATGGCCGGAAAGATGAATTATGAAGAAGGGGTGTTCAACCATGCTTCGTATAAAAAATTAGATCATGGATTTGATTTTTATGCACCACAGGTGATGGAGTGTGGAGACCGTAAAATTCTTTTTGCATGGTTTGCAATTCCGGATTCGCCAGGAAAAGAGATGGAAGACGGATGGAGACATTTACTGACATTGCCAAGGGAATTAAAAATATCATCAGATGGCAGTCTTCTCATGACTCCGATTGAAGAGTTGAAAAAATTACGTACAAAAGTTCTCGAAAAAATGGTACCTGGAGCATCATGGAATTGTAATATCGAAAATCAGCCGCTGGAATTATTGCTGACCGGCCGATATGAAGAATTATGCTTTGAAATAGCTGATAAAAATGAACCGTTGCTCGAACTTACTTTGAAAAAAGATAATATAGTGTTAAAGCAAAAAAGAGAAGGCGGATGGCAGATCCGTACCTGTAGTTATTATGATGATATCATGCGGAAAATGCAGATTTATATGGATTACAGTACATTTGAAGTGTTTATCAACGATGGAAGATATGTATTCTCGAGCAGAATATATCCGGTCGGATCATTGGATTTCAGGATAAATGCAACCGCAGATAATGAAGATGGAAGTTTGGAAATATATTCTTTGAGTTTATAGTGGGGAACTTTATGATTCTTTCGATGAAACAGGGTCAGCAGCAAAAGCAGAAGCTGACACAAGAGCAAAGCTTTTTTCTGGATATTTTAAAATTTAATAAAGAAGAATTGATGGATTATTTGGAAAAAGAATATCAGGAAAATCCATTGATTGATTTTGACCGGCGCGTTTTTAATAAAGAAGGTGTGTCTTTTGAGGAGGATTTGTCGGATATCGAAAATAATGCCGTAAAAGAATCGTTACAGGATCATTTGCTGCAACAGACAGGATTTCTTTCAAAAAAAATTCCGGAACATATTGCAGAATTTTTAATCTATTCTTTAGACCGCAATGGATATCTGCGGGAGGAAAGTATAAATGAAGTGATAAAATTCTTCCCGGAATATACGGAAGAACAAGTAGAGGATTTTATCAGATGTATGCAGCAGATGGAACCGACGGGAGTATTTGCAAGAAACCTGCAGGAATGTATGCTGCTTCAGCTGCAGGAATCGGAGTCAAAATATAAAACAAAATGTATTCAAATCGTGAAGAATCATATTCAATTGTTAGCTGACAATAAATTGCCGGAAATCAGCAGGCTGGAAAACAGTACACTTGAACAGATAACAGAATGTGTAAAAATAATAAGATGTCTGAATCCAAAACCAGGAGCAGAGTATGCCGCTGATGCATCATATATGGAATGTGAAGTAGAGGTCCTGAAAGAGAATGAAAGTCTGACTGTAAAAATGCTGAATAATTATGAAGCACTGCAGTTGCGGCCGGAATATTATATGACAACGGATGAAGCGATGACGGAGTTTGTAAAACCATATCTGAAAAGAATCCGTCTGCTGGTAGACACATTGAATGCACGGGAGAGGACACTTTTTTCTATTGTTTCGAACATTACAGAACATCAGAGGAATTTTTTCATTAAGGACGGCAGGCTGGAACCATTTACACTGAAAGAAGTTGCAGAAGAACTTGGAATGCACGAATCAACCATATCCAGAGCAATTTCAAATAAATCCGTGCGCTTTAAAAACAGGGAAATTCCATTGAAATACTTTTTTATCAGTAAAACGGTAAATGGGGACAGTAAAGATTGTGTAGAAGAAAGAATAAAAACTTTAATTGCATCGGAAGATAAACAGCATCCATTGAGTGATCAGAAATTGTCAGAATTAATGAAAAAAGAGGGAATTGTTGCGGCAAGAAGAACGATCGCAAAATACAGGGAGCAGATGGGCATCCTGCCGGCGGCAAAGAGAAAAGTTTATTAGGGGACGGGAAAAGTGGTTTTTTCCTGTCCCTGCTGGCTTTTTATAAGTTCAATTCCGGATGTGCCTTTTCATATTCCAGTTCATCGATGAATTTATGGATGACAAGAGGACTTTCTTCAAGAGCATCCGCAATTTCATCGACGGATTTTCCTTTGGCAAGTTTTTTCTGAATTAAAGATTTCAATAATTCATGCTGGCCGTATTCAAATTCAGCTTTTCTTAACTTCTTTTCTTCAAATTCTTTGTCATATTCATATATGCTCATTTTAATCACCTCAGCCTTATTTTTTAATAAGAATTCTGATAAGATTCCTTCTTCTATACATTCATTAACGGCCCTTTTTACAGAATCTTCAAGGGATAGTTCTGATAGGGATGTGTATTTACGAATTTTTGTTACGTATTGTGCATATTCCTTTAATGTATGACAATGATCCATTAATTCTTTATTATGCCCTTCATTCACATTGAACATTGTAACGCGTAATTCCAGATCAGGGTCTGGCGAAGGATGTTCGTAGGCAGAAGATAAGCGAAATATAGTTAAATCCTCTACTTTTTTAGTTCCATTGTAAAATACAACAAAACGAGGTGTTGGAATCTTTTGAAGTGAAGTCGAGTAAAGTGACTTACGGACAACTAATTTCTGGTATTCATCTGCTATATAAAATAGATTCCGTAAAGGAATATTAGGGTTGTAGGTTGATTGGTGTTCATACAGGTACAAATTCATATCTAAAATAAATGCCAGATCATTTTTCATACCGAGATATATAGCATTGCCTAAGGTAACTACTTGCAAATCATCAGGATTTGTATAGTTTTTTCCATTAACTGCATTATATAAAGATAATAGATTTTTCTTTTCTTTGTATAACATGCGGAAAATGGTATCTTTGTACTTTACATTCGCTCTTAATCGATGGTTACCTACCTGATACTTCTGGGTAAGCTTTTTCTGAGAGTTTCTTTTGGTCATATTCAGTTCCTCCTTTTGCAGGAGAACTTAGCTGCTTCAGTAAAATCTCCTGCTTTTTTACAATTGATTGGTATAAAAGCATAGATTTTTGAAATGTAGCTAGAATATTGATGGTGATATACACCTTAGATTTTTTTGAAATATGCTTTGTCATAGTTTAACATATGAATAAATAAAATGGCAATATATTTTTTGAAAAAAGAGAAGGGGACGGGAAAGTGGCTTTTTTCCTCTCCCCAATGGCTTTATGAAGTGGTATTTTCTGCATAGTTGTTACGTGCCTGACGAGGTGTCAGTCCGTAGATTTCTTTGAAGAGCCGATTAAAAATTGTCTGATTGGTAAAACCGCTTTTGTTCATCACTTCAGAGATTGACATATCTGTATTCATAAGGAGACGTCCCGCATGAGAAATCCGTACCTCATTCAGGTAGCGGAGGAACGTAATACCCATATGTTTTTTGAAGAAACGGCAGAAATATTCTCTGCTGAATCCAACCTGATCTGCTACTTCTTCGAGTGAAAGTTTCTCGGTATAATGTTCATTTACATACGAGATGATTTCCCGCAGAGTATCATTAGACTGGCTGGTTCCGATAGTTACTCCCGGAAGTGAGTACACAGAAAAATAACGAATCAAATCTGCAAGCATCAGCAATGCCGTGCCGTCCGAACGCATGGCGCTGGTGCTTGCATTTTCTACATTCATACGTGTCAGGTCGTGGGCAAGCTGGCAGATGTGGATGTACTGGGTGGATTTTGGATCATCCAGAGGAACCGGGCGGCATTTGATGTGATATAGTTCCAAATCCGGACAGTAAACAGAAAGCTGCTTTTTATCAACATGGATACATAAGAACATATATAGCTTAGAATCAGAATGAATAGAATGAACTTCTTTTGAATCAAAAACAATTAGTTGATTGCGCTGAAGGGTAAGATGTTCGTGCTCGATATGAATACGGACAGAACCATTCAGACAGAATAAAATCTCCATAGCTTCATGCCAGTGGGCCGGAATATGTGTGTTTTCAAGTGCTGCCATAGATACCTGTATTCCAAGATTGCCAAGTGGATGGAGTGCTTCGTGATATGCTTTTGCCATAATATCCTCCTTTATATGAATAGTAAATGTCAATATCGTTTTAAAATAAGATAATTATAGCGCTGGTTTGAAAGTGAAAACAAGGCTAAAATGCAAGATGTAAACGGAAAACAAAGAAAATAAATATATAGATAGTAAAAAAGGAGAGGTCAATATGAGTACAGTAGCAATTAAGAATACAATGGTAATGAATAACACAGAGAAAAAGGCTGGTTTAGTGGAGCGTTTCAAAAAATATGTCCTGGATAATGCAGAGTATTTTGCGGCAGCTTCAGCAATGATGACCGGAAATGGTTATGCAGCAGGACAGATCATGAGAGATGCAAGACGTGTTGCGGCATCTAACAGATAGGAAGAATTTGTGAAAAATCGCAGATTAAAAACTTGAGATAATGAAATGAAATATTGTAAGAATCACCGAACAGTGGTAATATGTGACTGGAAAAAATAGATAGTAACTATGAAAGGAAAGTCAGTATAATACTGACAGGTGATAATATGAATACAACAAAGAAAAGCTTAAAGGACAGAATCAGGGATTATCTGATTAAAAATGTAAATTATATCGCACCAGGAATCTTAATGCTGGGTGGAAGTATATATTATCCTGAAAATTATAGAAGACATTAATTTATAAAAGCATAGATTTACAAAGCCACAGTTAATGGCAATATCAGAAACAGACAGTGAGCTGTCATCCATAAGGATGGCAGCTTTTTTGATGCAGTATCATGAAACAAAGAAGATCGGTGTGCATTGTGCATAAAAAACTGGTATAAGAAATAATAAAATTCCGACTTTAATATTCAGAATAATGTTACAAAATATAATAGAAAACATAAGAATAATGTTACAAAAACATTGAATAACACGAGAATAATGTTACAATACTAATATCAGGAGGGCGATTCAATGCTTAAAAGAGAGATTTCGGAAAAATTAAAATTATGGAGAACTCAGAAAAATAAAAAGGCACTTTGCATTATAGGCGCAAGACAGATTGGAAAAACAACAATTATCAGAGAGTTTGCAAAACAAGAATATGAAAATTTTATAGAAATTAATTTTATATTAGATAAGGGTGCCGAGAAAATTTTTGAAGATAAATTAGATGCAGATACTATTATTGAGAACCTGACTGCTTTCAAGATGCAGAAGATGGAGCCGGGAAAGACACTGGTATTCCTGGATGAGATACAGGAATGCCCTAATGCAAGATGTGCAATCAAGTTCCTGGTCGAAGATGGACGGTTTGATTATATAGAATCCGGGTCACTTCTTGGTGTCAGGTATAAAGAAGTACCTTCTTATGCGGTTGGATTTGAAGAGATTGTTTCTATGTATCCTATGAATTTCAGGGAATTTCTCCGGGCTAATGGAGTGCAGGATACAACATTTGCTACATTACAGTCCTGCTATGAAAATCATAACGAAGTTCCAACAGTAATGCATGAAACATTGTTGAAACTTTTTGCAGCTTATATTGTTGTAGGTGGAATGCCGGATGTTGTCCAGACTTATGTAGATTCGCATGATATCGGAAAGGTGGTCAGGCTTCAGAGAAATATTCTGGAATTATACAGACAGGATATATCGAAGTATTCCGAAGGTGCGGAAAAAGTAAGGATTAAGGCCATCTTTGACAGTATTGCATCTCAACTGGATGATAAGAACAGACGATTTATTTTGAACAGGATTGATGAAAATGGAAGAATGAATCGTTATGAGAATTCATTTATGTGGCTAAGTGATGCAGGTGTTGCTTTGCCATCTTATAATGTCACAGAACCACAGGCTCCGTTACAGCTTAATGAAAAGAGAAATCTGTTCAAATTATTTATGGGAGACACAGGCCTGCTCTGTGCTTCCTGTATGGAGAACATTCAGTTTGAACTCTTGCAGGGAAATATGGATGTGAATATGGGAAGTATATTGGAAAATGTATTTGCCCAGTCAATAAAAAGCGGTGGATTTTCATTGAATTATTTTGAGTCGAAAAAGTACGGAGAACTGGATTTTGTAATACAGAATGGATTGAAGATTGACCTTCTTGAGATAAAATCAGGAAATGATTATCAGAAACATTCTGCTTTAAATAAAGTATCAGCAGTAGAAAACTGGAAGTTTGGAAGAAAAATTGTATTTTGCAAGGGGAATGTTGAGCAAAAAGAGGGAATTGAATACTTCCCGTGGTATATGGTGATATTTTATCAGAGAGAAAAAGAGCCGGAACATTATATTTATGAGGTAGATCTGTCGGGGTTATAAAAGTGTAATAATTTACCGGGAAATCAGAAAATAAGGGGTGCCGTTTCATTGTATCAATTTCAGAGCTGCAATGAATCAGTGCCCCTGTGTCTTATTCCCGCATCTTCCGCACTTCCGTAGGCGTAGCCCCGAAGTGTTCAGAGAACATCCTTCGGAACAGCTTATAATTCGTAAAACCATGTCTTTCCAATATATCCTTGATCGAATCATCGGTCGCAATAATATCCTGATAAATATAAGAAAGTCTTAATTCATTCTGATATTCTAAAAACGTAATTCCCATACATTTTTTGAAAAAACGGCAGAAATATCCGGACTGCAGGTAGGCAACTCCGGCGATTTCTTCAATGCTGATATGCCGGCGATAATTCCGGTTAATATAATCCAGAATAGTGTCGAGCCTTGCGCGGTCTTTGTCACGCTGGGACTGGTTGGTGTGTATAACGCGGACACTGAAGCTGTGAAAAAGCTGGAAGAGGATTTCAAATAGCAGGCTGTTAAAGCGCAGGATGAATCCTTCCGGGCGGATATCGTTGACAATCTGCATCTGTGTCAGGGTGTCTTTGAAAATATCTAACTTGGTGCGCCGGATGTCACTGCCTTCCGGATTATCCAGATTGAATACCAGCTGTTCGGCATCCGGCAGATACAGAGACAGAAACGAAAGCGGTATCTGGAAGAGAATCGCTTTGTTCGGTGCGGTACATTTGGTGGAATGGATAATGTCCGCATTGATCAGGATACATTCTCCGGCGTGATATTCACGGACGGAGGATTCCATGGTGACGGTAAGGTTTCCTTCTAATAAGTAGATAATCTCCACGGCGTGATGGAGATGGGCGGGAATGTAACTTCCCGGATCAATCGAGGTACGGAAGTGGACACCCGTGGATTCCAGAGTGGAGATGACTTCGTAGGAGAAAGTGCTATTATCGGGAGAATCTGAAGGAGAAGGTTTCTTTTTGGGTGTAAACCGGAGATGTGTGGAACTAAGCTTTGGCATAAGATTAATGGCTCCTTTCTGGCAATGCTGTAAAAAATATATGCAAGTGACGGGATCTGCAGATATGAGTGTAGTATAACATAAATAAAATAAAAAGAGAATATCGACCTATATTTTGCATATGATATGACCTATCCGGCACATATCGCATATGGTACTATAATAGTGTAAACAAAAGGTTGTTCAGTGCGCAAAGAACAAAACGTATATAGTAAATCTATTATGAAAGAGGAAAGATACGATGGAATCAAAGAACAAATTGACCTTTTCAAAAGTATTTGAAAGATTCTCCTATGGATGTGGGGATTTCGGATGTAACATTATTTATACGGCTATGTCAGCATTCTTACTGTTCTACTATACGGATTATGCAAAAGTAAGCGCACTGGCAGTCGGAACAATTATGATGGTATCACGAATTTTTGACGGCGTCAGCGATATTATCATGGGTGTGATCGTTGACCGTACAAAGTCAAAATTCGGTAAAGCAAGACCATGGATATTGCGTATGTGTATCCCGTTTGCAATTTCAGGAATCCTGCTCTTCTCCGTACCGGCAAGCTGGGCAGCAACTCCGAAACTTGTCTATGTATTCATTACATATAACCTGGTATCCACAGTCATTTACACAGCAATCAACGTGCCATATTCGGCACTGAATGCTCTGATGACACAGAATCCGTATGAAAGATCGGTATTAAGTATTTTCAGAAACCTGTTAGCAACGGCAGGAACATTAACGATCAACACATTTACCTTACCACTGGTAGAAAAATTCGGTAACAATGCATCTGCATGGACTAAGACATTCTGTGTGTTCGGTCTGGTAGCAGTTGTGGCATTCCTTCTTAACTTCTTCGGAACAAAAGAAAGAGTAAAACCGGCAACTGCAGGCGAAGACGGTAAAGCGCAGGATGTACCGTTCAAAGAAGGTATCAAAGCATTATTCAAGAACAAATACTGGATCATGATGACAGGAATGCTTGCATTATTCTTCTTAATGTATTCAGTAAATGGTGGAGCAACCGTTTACTATGCAAAAGATATCTTAGGTGACAGAAACCTGGTGTCAACGATCAACGGAATCTTCAATGTGGTACAGATCCTTGGAATGTTCTTCATTGCGATGCTGGTAAAACGTCTCGGTAAGAGAAATGTATTTGCAATCGGTCTGGTACTGGATATCGTGGGAATGTTGCTTCTGAACTTTGCCGGCGGTTCAATGGCCGGAATCGTAGTATCCAGTGTGATCCGTGGTATCGGTAATGCGTGCGGCGGGGCAACGATGTGGGCGATGGTATCTGACACGATCGACTATGGTGAGTGGAAGACAGGATACCGTACCGAAGGTCTGGTAAACAGTGCCTGCAGCTTCGGGTATAAGATTGGAAATGGTATCGGATCTGCGCTTCTTGGTATGATCCTGGAAGTTGGCGGATATGTAGGAGATGCGGCAGTCCAGACAGCATCAGCACTTCGTTCAATTGAGATCTGCTTCGTGTGGATTCCGATTGCAGTATATGTAAGCGGTCTGATCATTATGAAATTCTGGAAACTGGATAAAGAGTTCCCGCAGATTATTGCGGATCTGAAGGCACGTCAGGCGAAGTAAGATAATTGGATGAATCAGATAATGAAAGATACAGGAAAGTCTGCAAAAGGCAGATTTTCCTGTAAGCAGATAAAGAAGCAGAAATATAAATGGAAAGGAAACGAATCATGAAAGTAAAAGGAGTCAATCTAGGAAACTGGCTGGTACTGGAAAAATGGATGAGCCCGGCATTGTTTGACGGCACGACAGCGGAAGATGAGTATTACCTGCCAAGACAGCTTTCAAAAGAAGTATATGAAGCAAGGATCAAGATCCACCGTTCGGAATATATCACAGAGCGTGATTTTGTAACGATCAAATCCATGGGAATGGAAGCAGTGAGAATTCCGGTTCCGTATTTTATCTTCGGAGACAGGGAACCATTTATTGGATGTATCGAAGAATTAGATAAAGCATTCAACTGGGCGGAAGCTTACGGACTGCAGGTACTGATCGACCTTCATACGGCTCCTTTAAGCCAGAACGGATTCGACAACGGTGGTATCAGCGGAGTGTGTAAATGGGCGCAGAATCCGGAAGAAGTAGAATTCGTCTTAACTGTTCTGGAACGTCTGGCTAAGCGCTACGGAACAAGAAAAGGCTTATGGGGCATCGAAGTCATCAACGAGCCGGTAACGGAAAACATGTGGAAGATCATGAATGTGCCGGAGAGATATCCGGCGGTCGATCCTGAACTGGCAGAAGGCTCCGGTCCTGTGACACTTGATTTCTTAAAAGATTTCTACAAAGAAGCGTACGACAGAATCCGTGCATACATGCCGGAAGAAAAATATGTAGTGATCCATGACGGATTTGAATTAAAAGCATGGAAAGGCTACATGCAGGAAGAGAAGTACAAGAATGTCGTTCTGGATACGCATCAGTATCTGATGGTTGCAGAGTCGAACGGATGTGAGCAGACGGTAGAAGGATACACGAAATATATCAAAGAACATTTCAAAAAAGATATCGAAGAGATGGAAGAATATTTCCCGGTAATCTGTGGAGAATGGTGTCTGTTCAATTCGCTGGCATGCGGATGGGACACGAAAGGCGGACAGTCGGTATTAAACGGACTGGACGGAGAAGTCGAAAGTGCCGTAACTGCAGAAGAAAAGAAGAAGATCTATCAGGCAGTGGCAAAGGCGCAGCTTGATGCATGGAATACCGGAAGCGGATATTTCTACTGGAGTTATAAGCTTCTGACGGATACGGTCAATACGAAAGGATGGATCGGATGGGACAGCTGGGATCTTGGAAGATGTGTAGATTTCGGATGGTTTCCGAGGGTGTAATTGAAGAGTAAGGAGGAGACGAACATGATTCATAACCCGATTTTTAAAGGATTTAACCCGGACCCTTGCATTTGCAGAAAAGGGGACGATTATTATATAGCAGTATCAACATTTGAATGGATGCCGGGAATTCCAGTGTATCATTCGAAAGATATGAAGAACTGGGAACTGTATACACACGTGCTGACAGACGATGAGGAAGTTGATCTTAAGAAACTTCCGTCCGCAAAAGGAATCTGGGCACCTTGCTTAACTTACTGTGAACAGGAAGATATGTTCTATGTGGTATATGGAGTGATGAACTCCATGAATGCGAGATATTTCGACGTAGATAATTATGTGATCACAGCAAAGGATATCCGCGGACCATGGAGCGAGCCGGTGTATCTGCATTCGGCAGGCTTCGATGCTTCGATGCTTCATGACGATGACGGAAGAAAATGGGTGGTTTCGCTTGAGTGGGAGACACGTGAAGGATATGAAAAACCGGGTGCGATCTGCATGGTCGAATATTCGCCGGAGAAGAAGGAAGTCATCGGCTATCCGAAGCGTATCTGGAGCGGCGGCACAGACCGTGGATGTATCGAGGCACCGCATCTGACAAAACGCAACGGCTATTATTATATTATGTGTGCAGAAGGCGGAACAGGATACAATCACTGTGTTACAATGGGACGTTCGAAAAATGTATGGGGACCGTATGAAGGCGATCCGACAAACCCGATCGTGACAAGTGTACCGGGTGTGTCATATGAACGCCAGGATCCGGATCATCTGAAACCAAAGTATTACAATCCGGACAGTGTGCTTCAGAAATCCGGACATGGAAGTTATGTAGAGACTCCATTTGGAGAAGTATATCTTGTACATCTGTGTGCCAGACCATTTGCACCGGAACTTCGTTGTACATTAGGCCGCGAGACTGCGATCCAGAAGATGAAATGGACAGATGACGGATGGCTTCGTATGTATGACGATGACAATCTTGCGAAAGAGTATGTAGAAGAAAGTAAGCTTCCGGAATATCCGGTTCCACAGATTCCTGACTTTGATGATTTTGACGATGAGGAACTTGGCAACTGGTATTATGCACCAAGAATCATGCCACAGAGATTTGCCGATGTGAAGGCTCGTCCGGGTTATGTCAGAATCCGTGGACAGGAGTCCAGAACATCACTGAATAAAGTCAGCATCCTTGCAAGAAAGCTTACAAGTGTCTACGCAAGAGTGACGACCAAGATGGAATTCAAGCCGGAAGTGCATCAGCACAGTGCGGGACTGATCATGTACTACGACAACATGAATTACATCAACCTTCGGAAATATTACAGCCAGACACTGGGACAGAGCGCACTTTCCATCATCCATCTGGAAAATGGAACCAAGACAGAACTTCTGAACACCAGAATCCCGGTAGAGGATGTGCCGATCTATTTACGCCTGAATATCGAAGGAAGAAAATCATGGTTCGAGTGGAGCTATGACGGCGAGCAGTATGTGAAGATCGGCGGACCATTTGACACAACAAAATTCTCAGATGAATATTGCAAGTACGGGGAGTTCACGGGAACATTCGTGGGACTTACCTGTGCGGACAGAGTGCTGCATAAGCATTATGCGGACTTTGATTTCTTTGAGTATGTTGCGGATGAAGAGAAAGGGATGCCGAGGTAAAAAAATCCCGTCTGTTGGGATGAAGAATAGAGAAAATGCAGAGATTTCAGTTGAAAAAGAATTGTTTCAATCGGAGAGCTCTGCATTTTTTATTGTTATGCATTTGAAAGAAGCTTTCGGTGGCAGATTTTCTGTATAAGAAAGAATAAATAATCTTAAAGAAGTGTTAAGAATAAAATTAAATATATTAATTATTGAATATACAAAATAAATGTGCTACAATGCAATTACTTCAAAAAAGCATTCGCTTTTTACTATGAATTTTTATCCTGAACTTAGACTGAAAAAACTGCTGGCAGCAGATAATCGATATCAAAAACTGGTAACTCGCTGGAATATTTCAAACATACAAAATTGAGAAACGGAAGGTGTAAGAGATATGACAATCACCGAAATGAGAGAATTAAAAGAACAAAAAGGCTATACACTGGAAGAAATTACTGACAGATCAGGCATTGATATAGAACTGATCGCAAAAGTATTTTATAAAAAAGAAAAGATTGGGCAAAAGGAATTCCATGACCTGCTGACTTACAGCGAAATCCGTGAATTGGAAAAGGTGTTTGTAGAAGCAGATGAGAACAAAGTTGCAGAAGCACTGGGAGCATATCGGGTAAAAAAGCAAGGGGAATATACATTAGAGGATTACTATGCCTTGCCGGATGACCAGAGATATGAATTGATTGATGGCGTCTTGTATGATATGGCAGCACCTGCTGTTACACATCAGGAGATCGCTTTCGAGATTGCGGTGGCTTTGCGGAAATATATCAAAGATAAAGGTGGGAAATGTAAGGTGTTCATGTCACCGGTTGATGTACAGCTGGATAAGGATGATAAGACGATGGTACAGCCGGATATTTTTATCTTATGTGACCAGAATAAGAATACAGGCAGATGTATCTATGGAGCTCCAGATATGGTCATAGAGATTACTTCGCCGTCTACCAGAAAAAAGGATTTTGGTAAGAAACTGGAGAAATATGTGGATGCAGGAGTACGGGAATACTGGATCGTAGATGTGAAAAATCAGAAGGTGATCGTGTATGATCTGGGAGAAAATTTTGGCGAGGATATGGATCTGGCAATTTATGGAATGGATGGGGAAGTGCCGGTTGCTATCTATGGCGGGGAGTGTAAGATAGATTTTGGTGAGATTGTCAGTAGTGTTGCAAATATTTAGTATGTTTATATTATAAAAAGAAAAAATGAATATTATTTCAAAATCCAGTACATAACCTGCAAGGGAAAGTATGTTATACTTTGAATAGATATACGGAAAAAGTAGTACAAAAACCAGAGATGAATTGGAGACAGATTATGAAATTAACAATATTAGGAACCGGAAATGCAACAGTAAGCGAATGTTACAATACCTGCTATGCAATCAGTGATGAGGGAAAACATTTCCTCGTAGATGCAGGCGGCGGCAACCGTATTCTGAAAGTGTTGAAAGATACTGGAATCGACATGAATGATATCCACGATATCTTTGTTACACATGAGCATGTAGACCACGTACTTGGAATTATCTGGCTGGTGCGCATGATCGGGCAGAGAATGAACCAGGGAAAATATGAAGGAGACCTTCGCATTTACTGCCATGAGGAACTGGCAGAGAAGATCCAGGCAATTGCAAATATGACGATCCAGCAGAAAGTTTGTAAGCATATGGGTGAGCGAATCCAGTTTGATGTCGTGAAAGACGGAGACAGCAGAATGATTCTCGGATGTCCAGTGACATTCTTCGACATTGCTTCGACAAAGGCGAAACAGTTCGGATTCACCATGCAGCTTAAGAGCGGTAAGAAATTCACCTGCGTCGGTGATGAGCCATATAATGAGGTGAATTATAAATATGTGAAAGGCAGTGACTGGCTGCTTCATGAGGCATTCTGCCTGTTCGGTGAGGCGGATAAGTTCAAGCCTTATGAGAAACATCACAGTACGGTAAAAGAAGCATGCCAGCTTGCGGAAAAACTGGGTGTGCCAAATCTGTTGTTGTATCATACAGAAGAGACACATCTGGCGGAGAGGAAGAAGCTGTATACGGAGGAAGGACAGCAGTATTATCATGGCAATCTGTATGTGCCGGATGATCTGGAGACGTTTGAGGTATAGAAAAGCAAAAGAATATAGATTAGAATGTAAGAAAACCTGCCGATGGGCAGGTTTTCTTGCGTTCGCTTTTGATCCGAAAGGGACAATAAAAAAGCCAAAAACCCCGTCCCCATGGCTAAAAAAGATCCAACATATTATCCAGATATATATGCTCTCTCACATGAATCTGATATTCCGGTTTCGTCATATAATAAAGCAGAAATTCAAGAATCAAAGCACTTCCAAGTCCACGTCCTTCAATCTTAAAATTAGAAAATCCCATTGGCATATAAATATTCTGGATATCATCCACGCTGATGAATCCGGGATTCTCCATTGCTTTAGAAAATCGGTAGCCATCACCGTCGTCTGGCGAGGTACAGTGAAATTCAGGGACAGCTTCTCCGAGATTCTTTCGGCTGACGGATTCATAACAAGTCTTTCTGTCCTTACAGCCGAACCAGCAGCATTCATTGCATAAGAATTCTACTTTATCTTTCTGGTGCTGCGACATCAGATCTAATTTCTCGAACTGTTTATTTAAACGAAAATCCGATACAACATAGCGGAATTCTTCGCGGTTTACTTCTGTTAGAAAATCCTGAAAATCTGTCAGAACTTTTGTGGTAGAAGAGACAAGATAGAGATCAGGATAATTTTTTTGTAAATAGTTCAATAAAAGATCGGAGTGCACGATCACGCCAGATTGTGGGGAATGAGAGTGTTCGAACATTTTACAAAGCTCGTTACATTTCTTATCCGTAAGATGTTCTTCCCGTAGCAACGAATTACTGAACGTCAGCCGGGCCGAGATGCCGTATTCCCGCATCAGATTAAGCACGTCTTCCGGATCAGAATATCCAAATGAAGTACGCCCGCCGCCCCAGATACAATCCGAGGGAGCGCCATAGATTGAGCCAATCTCACACCAGTCGTAAAAATATTCCCTGTGTTCCCGGAATAACGGAAGGAATATACGGTACAATTCGTAAAATTCGAACAGGCCTGGGAGGTGGTAAAAGGCAGTAGGATTATTATTTTGAATATTTGCTGTAGTTGATGTATTCATGTAGTTACCTCTGAAAAATTTTCTATGGTTAATGATAACACATTATCCCGGTAGTGCACACGTATATTTCCGCATATGATACACCACATATACCGCAATCACAAGTTCCGTAAACGGCATTGCGGACCACAGACTTCCGGGCAAGCAATGTCCTTATAGTATATTTTTTATTTATGTCAAGGTTTTACATGCATTTCACTTGCATTATCTACATACATGTGTATAATAAAGCTTGTTCGGTATTTTTGAAAAAAAAGTATAGTAATAGAAAACTTTTGAAAATATGGAGGTGAAAGCGTGGATATCGGAAAGAAGCTGAGAGAGCTTAGAAAGCAGAACGATCTGACGCTGGAAGATCTGGCTTCGAGAAGTGAACTTACGAAGGGATTTCTGTCACAGGTGGAGCGTAACCTGACGGCACCGAGTATTGCGACACTGGAGGACATTCTAGAAGCACTGGGAAGTAACCTGTCGGAATTCTTTCATGAAGAGGAAGAAAAGCAGATCGTGTTCGGCACAGATGATTTCTTCGTAGATGAGAAAGAAGATTATCAGGTGGAATGGATTATTCCGAATGCGCAGAAGAACCAGATGGAGCCGATTCTTATGACACTCTATCCGCATAAAAAGAGTCATATCCAGACGTCGTATACGGGCGAGGAATTTGGCTATGTACTGAAGGGAAATATTACGATTGTGCGCGGCGGTAAAAAATATAAAGTGAAGGCGCATGAGACGTTTTATATGGATGGTGCGAAGAGTCATTATCTTTATAATCACGGGAATAGCCCGGCAAAGATATTGTGGATCACGACACCGCCAATCTTTTAAAAATAAACCACAGGGGACAGTAAAAAAGCCGGAAAACCCGTCCCCATGGAAAGGAGAACCATGGAAGAGAAAAAACTAATCGAATTTCGCAATATTGTGAAAAGCTTTGATTCGCAGGTTGTGCTAAAAGGAATCAACCTGGACATATATGAAAATGAATTCGTAACCCTGCTGGGTCCAAGTGGATGTGGTAAGACTACCCTGCTCCGAATCCTCGGAGGATTCCTGGATGCGGATGAAGGAAAGGTGATCTTTGACAATGAAGACATCACCGGAAAACCACCGTATGAAAGAGAACTGAATACCGTATTTCAGAAATATGCATTATTCCCACATCTGAGCGTATATGAAAACATCGCATTTGGATTAAAGCTTAAGAAAATGAGTAAAGATATCATAGATCAGAAGGTTATGAAGATGCTGAAACTGATTGGTCTGGAAGGCTATGAGGATAAGAATACGACATTACTTTCCGGTGGTCAGCAACAGCGAGTTGCGATTGCGAGAGCACTGGTCAATGAGCCGAAGGTACTGCTTCTGGATGAGCCGCTGGCAGCGCTGGACTTAAAGCTTCGTAAGGAAATGCAGTATGAGCTGAAGCGCATCCAGCAGGAGGTCGGCATCACATTTATCTTTGTAACACACGATCAGGAAGAGGCACTTACGATGTCGGATAAGATTGTCGTTATGCAGAAAGGTGAGATCCTTCAGATCGGAACCCCGCAGGAGATTTACAATGAGCCGACGAACCGTTTCGTTGCAAACTTCATTGGAGAGAGCAATATCATTTCCGGAAGAATGATCGAAGATTACAAAGTCCGTTTTGATGATATCACGTTCGACTGTGTGGATCAGGGCTTTAAGGAAAATGAGCCGGTGGATGTTGTGATCCGTCCGGAAGATATCGATATCGTGGATGTAAAAGACGGTAAGATGACAGGGGAAGTCTTAAGTGTCCTGTTCAAGGGTGTACATTATGAGATCATGGTGGAGACGGTTCCGGGAACAAGTGTTACTGTTAATATGCGTGTCATCCGCAATCACGATGTGACCAGTGAAGACGGAAGTGAGAAGATCAGTGCCAACAACTTCTATGTGGATCTGGAAGATGTGGAGAATCTGGATGATAAGGAAATTGTCGCTCTGTCGAATGCACAGGCATGGGAGACGGAAAGTGATGAGTACATTTCCATTGCAAATATTGAATATGAACTGGAAGCAAAAGAAGGCCAGTATCCGGTTACATTCAGCACATCGAACGGAACCAGCATCGAGAGAACCATCTTTGTAGTTAACCAGCCGTTCGTTAAGAATGAGAAGGCAAATGAAGGTGTTATGGCATTCAACTTCTTCAAGACGGTAGATGAGATCACGGAATCCCAGGCACTGGATACAGATCTTAAGACATGGGCAAATGCACAGGGATGGAAACTGACGGATGAAGACCAGAGCGTGGACATCAGTGTAGACTATGATTTTGATCCGGAAGAAGTAACAGAAGGCGTGTATGAGATTACATTTTCCACTACGGGACGTGAGTTCAAGATCCATACAACGGATTATTCGGAGGAAGGACAGGAGGTCGGCCTGACATTCTTCCCGGAAGATATCCATGTTATGCCGAAGGTGGTATTCTAAGATGAAGAAATTTTCACAGTTAGCATTTCCGTACATTGTGTGGGCGGTACTGATGCTGGTGTTCCCGATGGTTCTGATCGCACTTTATTCAGTGACAGACCAGGGAAATACCATCCTGTCGTTCACATTTACATTGGAACATTATGCCAAATTTTTTACCGACCCGGATTTCTTATTAATCCTCTGGCGTTCCATTGTGATTGCGGTAAAGACAACAGTGATCTGCCTGTTACTGGGCTATCCGATCGCATATTATATTGCTCGCAGTGAGCAGAAAAAACAGAATGCGCTGGTTCTTGTGATCACGATCCCGATGTGGATCAACATGCTGGTAAGAACGTATGCATGGATCGGACTATTAAGTGACGGCGGTCTGATCCAGAGGATCTTACAACTGGTGGGATTGGGAAAGGGTTCTCTTCTTTACACAGAAGAGGCGGTGCTTTTGGGAATGGTATATAACTTCCTGCCATTTATGATCCTGCAGATCCAGACGTCACTTAGTAAGATGGACAATTCCCTGCTGGAGGCAAGCGCAGACCTTGGGGCAAGCCCGGCGCAGACATTTAAGCGTGTGACACTGCCGCTTTCCGTGCCGGGAATCATCAACGGGATTACGCTGGTATTTCTTCCGGCAGTCAGTTCTTTCTTCATACCGAAGCTGCTCGGCGGCGGTCAGTATTTCCTCATCGGAAATATGATCGAGAACCAGTTCATTACGGTTGGAGAGTGGAACTTCGGAAGTGCCATTTCCATGATCATGGCGGTCATCATGATGGTACTTATGATGGTTGTCCGTAAGATCGAGATTCGTAACCAGGGCGGAAAGGGGGTATAATCGTTATGAATAATAAGGGAAAACGTCCGATAGGGAAGATCCTTATGATACTGACGGTTGTGTTCTTCTATCTTCCGATCCTGTACATGATCATATTCTCGTTTAACGATGGAAAATCACTGACGAGTTTTACAGGATTTTCACTCCGTTGGTACAAACATATGCTGGATTCATCAGATATGATGGATGCACTGTCGACAACCTTCAGTATTGCATTGCTTGCGACCTTTATTTCAACGGTGACAGGAACAATTGCAGCAATCGGTATCAGTAAATCAAAGAAGATTGTGCGTGACCTGATGGAGCAGATCAACAATCTTCCAATCATGAATCCGGAGATTGTAACGGCAATCGGATTTATGTTATTATTTATTACATTTCATGTGGAAAAAGGTTATGTAACGATGCTTCTGGCGCATATCGCATTCTGTATTCCATATGTTATGTTATCGGTCATGCCAAAGATCAAATCACTGGATCCGAACCTTGCCGATGCGGCAATGGACTTAGGTGCAACACCGTGGCAGGCACTGACGAAAGTTGTTGTGCCACAGATCACGCCGGGAATCGTAGCCGGGGCATTGATCGCATTTACCATGTCGGTGGATGATTTCATCATCTCTTATTTCGTAACCGGACGTGGTGTGAAGAACTTAAGTATCATGGTGTATACGATGAGTAAACGTGTCAACCCGAGTATCAATGCGATCTCGACACTGGTGGTTGTGATCATCACGATCGTACTGGTGATCATCAACGTGGCACCAACGCTTTTTGCAAAACGTGCGAAGAGAAACAGCATCGGCAGACGAAATGTACTGGTACCGGCAGTTGCGGTTGTATGTGTACTGGCGATCGTAGCCGGAGTTGTAACATATAATAACAAGAAAGAGCCATTGCCGTTCGAAGGGCAGACGCTTCGTATCTACAACTGGGGCGAGTATGTAGGTGAACATATTATCCAGGATTTCCAGAAAGAGACAGGGGCAACGGTACTTCTTGAAAATTTTGATTCGAATGAACAGATGTATATTAAGGTCGCAAATGGAGAAGCTTACGACATTCTCGTACCAAGCGATTATATGATCCAGAGACTTATTTCCGAAGGATATTTACAGAAATTGGATAAGTCGAAACTGAACTGTATGGATAAATTAGATGATGCGGTCAAAGGACTTCCATATGATCCGGAGAATGAATATTCTGTTCCGTATTTCTGGGGAACAGTCGGAATCGTGTACGATAAGACAAAAGTCGACATCAAAGATCTGGAAAAAGAAGGCTATAACATTTTCCTGGATCAGAAATATAAAGGGGATATCTACCTGTATGATTCAGAGAGAGATTCCTTCATGATGGCGTTGAAGGCATTGGGATATTCGATGAATACGTCTGACGAAAGTCAGATCCAGGAGGCTTATAACTGGCTGGTACAGTGCGTACAGACCATGAAGCCGGAAATTGTTACCGATGAGATTATTGATAACATGGCGCAGGGAAGAAAGGCGCTTGGTCTGATCTATTCCGGAGATGCGACATATGTGATCAATGAGAATGAGAACATGGGATACTACCTGCCGGAAGGAGGAACCAACCAGTGGTCTGATGCCATGGTCATTCCGAAGAATGCGAAGAATCCGGAACTCGCACATGCATTTATCAATTATGCGAGCGATTATGACGGAGCTTATGACAATTCAAGTTATGTAGGTTATACATCGGCGAATAAGAAGGTTATGAAAGATCTGTATGGCAAGGGCGGAGAGTTCGAAGGAATTGATGCATATATACCAAGAACAGATAATAAGAATGATGAAGTCTTTGAGTATAATGAGGAGACGAAGAAAGAGATCAGTAATCTTTGGAGCAAGGTGAAGATTGCGGCTAGTAATACAAATTAAGGCCAATGGGGACGGGGAAATGGAATTTTCCCCGTCCCTGCTGGCTTAGAAGATGCCAGTGGTAAGTTCTGTAGATTATATAAAAAATACATAAATAAATGTATAAAATATTGCAGACATATTTACTAATGTGTTAAACTATAGCAAAGCATATTTCAAAAGAAATCCAAGGTGATCATCACCGTCTATATTCTAATTACATTTCAGAAATCTATGCTTTTATACCAATCAATGATAGAAAAGCAGGAGAGGACTGAAAAGAACATGCGGACTCCTGTGGTAAAGGAGAATTGAATATGGCGAAGAGAAAGAACCAGAAGAGAAGTAACAAAAAGTATCGGGTGAATAATCGGAGGTTAAGAGCAACTCATCAGTATAAAGATACAGTCTTCCGAATGTTGTACCATGACAAGGAAAATCTGTTGTCGTTATATAATGCGGTAAATGACCGGAATTATACGAATCCGGAAGAATTGCAGATCGTAACTTTAGAAAATGCAATCTATATGGGGATGAAAAATGATCTGGCATTTATCATGGATATGAATTTATATCTGTATGAGCATCAGTCAACATATAATCCGAATATCCCTCTTAGAAATTTATTCTATATTGCAGATGAATATCAGCGGCTTGTTGTCCAAAAGTCATTATATTCGACCGCCATACAGAAGATACCGACACCAAGATTTATTGTATTCTATAATGGAACGAAGAAGGTAGAAGACCGCAGTGAATTCCGATTATCATCAGCTTACGAGAACCCGACAGAAGATCCGGATTTAGAATTACGGGTTACGATGTTGAATGTGAATGAGGGACATAATAATGAGTTGATGGAGCATTGCCGGACATTGAAGGAATATGCACAGTATGTGGCCAGAGTGAGAAAGTATGCTGCCGAGCCGGACATTGCGCTGGAAGAAGCTGTAGAGCGGGCGGTTGAAGAGTGTATAAAAGAAGGAATTCTGGAAGAATTTTTGGTGAAGAATAAGGCAGAGGTGATCAAGATGAGCATCTATGAGTATGATAAAGAATTTGAAGAAAAGAAACTGCGGAAGGCAGAGTATGAGGCCGGGCGTCAGGATGGAATTTTGGCAGGAATCAAAGTTGGTGAAGAGAACGTCCTGAAAAGATTTATTGAGAAACGATTAAGGAAGGGAATGACGCTGGAAGAAATTGCTAAAGATTTAGATGAGGATATAGTGGTCATACAAAAGCTTATAAATGATAACAGTGAGGCTATATAGAGGATTCCCATATAAGGAATCCTCTTTTAGTCGTTCGTAAGAAGCTGTCAGTGGCAGGTATCTCTATAGATATAATACATATTTTTCAATCACATCAAACGACGCCGGCCCGACATCCAGAACCGCCTTATGAAACCGCATCTGTGTAAAGTTGTCTTTCCACTTATCCACCGCATCTTTCTTAAGTTCCAGAAATTCCAGATACCCAATATAGTATTTCAGGTAATTGGCCGGATCGGCAATGATCAGATCATAGATATCCTCAATAGTCGCATCATCCGTTATCCCATAAGTGTGGAAAAATGCTGCCGCATCGGCAAGTTTCCAGCCATCGTAATGGATTCCCATATCGGCAAGTGCATACAGTCCCAGAATGACGGAGGAGTTGCGTTGAAATAATGTGGCCTGCTCTTTCGTCAGTGTGGAAAAGTAGTAGCTTATCATCTCGCTGTAAGTGGCCCAGCCCTCGGTGTAACCGCCGTAGTTCAGTACGCAGCGGATTGGATCGGGATGAAGGTTTGCATAATAGACATTCTGATATAAATGTCCGGGGTAGCCTTCGTGGGCGAGGGTGGTGAAGAGAGAGAGGTTGTCGGTGATGTGCCCGTTGTTGATGTAGATTACATTTTCAGAAGTGTTGTCGATGGCCGGGATCATGTAGAAAGCCGGGCTTAAGTAGTCTTCCATCGATTTCTGGACGTATTTAATCTGTGTATGAATCTGTGGATATGGTGGAAAATCTTTCGTAATCTTGCCGGACAATGTGGATAAAATCTTTTCCGGCTCAGATTCGGTGAGCAGTGTTCCCTGGGAACTGAAAATGTCAGAAGTTACGGAGGATGAGGCGGAAGAGGAATCACCAGTCAGCACCCGTTGCATAACTGTAAGATCCGAAAGTATTTGTGCAGTTGCAAGATTTTGCAGCTCTGCAATACTGCGGGAGGAGCCGGTCTCACTTTTTACCAGGTATTCGTAATAAGTCCGGCCATTCGGAAGATAGCACAGCCCGTTATTGTTCTTGCCGGAACTGCGGAGTTCGGACAAGCCGGAAATAAGTTGTTCATAGGCCGGAAAAATATATTTTTTTATGTAGACATTGTTCTGCCGGGTATAGGCTTCCCGCTGCTTTTCGGTAAGGATACCGTCTTTGGCAGAAGCAAGTTCTTCCAGTCGTTCCACGAAAGAAGAATAGAGATAATTACTCTCTTTTAAATTAACAAAATCCCGGCATTCTTTGATGATGGAGTCAGCAGTGTAGGGTGCCATAAAAAGGCCGGATTCGGATTTTGTGTGTTCAAAATTCAGGATAGATCGGAAGTATTCCGGCGTTTTAGTAAGAAGCTGCAGATATTTTTCAATATCTGAAATTTTATAAAAGCGGTATTCGGATAAGATAACAGGAAGCTGTGACTGGGTTCCGGTGAGCGGCGCAAGCGGTTCATCGTAAAGCGTATAGGGAGCCAGATCATAAGCAGAAGTCAGATAGTTATCCAGCACATCATAGGTGAGACGGTTGTCTTTGGAAAGAGAAGTTCTGTTATGAGACTGAAGTCTGGTGCGTTCCGCATCGACACTTGACCGGACGAGTCCGGGGTCGGTGGTGCATTGGCCATAAGAAATGGGCGTATTATTTATGCCATAGTTTTCGGGAGTTTTCAGGGTGTAGTGGAGAGTGATCGTGTTCCCGCTGATTTCCTGACGGAAAAGTTCGGATGTATATTTAGAAAATGCCTGATCTGCGTCCTGGTGAAAGTGGAGGAACAAGATGGAAAGAATCAGAAATACAGCGGTAGATGGAAAGAGCAGGAACAGAGGTTTCTGCCGGAATTTTTTCAGAAGTTTTTGCATAAAAATCCCCATATAAATCATTTGTAGTATTTATATGGGGATTTTCTGTAAATATGTATTATCCTTATAATCCGGTAATCAGTTCAACAATAAAGACGCCGAGACATGCAAACAAAGATACCTTCAGCAGACTCTTTCCCCGGTAAGCCAGGAATACAGCGATAATAAATCCGGCAAGAGCAGACCAGATATTCGCGGTGGCACTAAGGATTGCCGGGAATGTCATAGCCGCAAGCGTCACGTAAGGGACATAGTATAAAAATGATTTGATATACGTGCTTTTGATCTCTTTGCGGATCAGTGTCAGCGGAAGCATACGGATCAGGTAGGTGACTGCCGCCATTACAAATATATAGATATAAATATTATGATTCATGGTGAGCCTCCTTTATAGTGTCACGCAGTTCTCCGGATTCTTCCAGTTCGTCATACTCATCCTCTTTCACCGGGAAGAAATAAGCCGCAATTCCGGCAATGACTAAAGTAATAATGATAATACGGAATCCGGATGAAATATTCCGAAGACCAGGTGTCTTATCAAATAATAAGCTGGCTGCCATGGAAATGACAACAACACCCGCAAGCACACGGTTATTACGTGCCGGCGGGATAATGATCGCAAGGAACATGCCGTAAAGTGCGACACTTAATGCGCTGACGACACGGGCTGGCAATATGTTTCCGGACAGAATCCCAAGAAATGTTCCGAACACCCATCCGAATACAGAGATAAATATAACCCCGTAAGAATAAAAAGGACTCAGCTTTCCACCCTTACAGACTGTGACACCGAAGATCTCATCGGTTACACCATAAGCAATGAAAAACCGGTGGATCAGTGGTGCTTCCGGATCAATCTTCTGCGAAAGTGCGCAGGACATCAGACAGTATCTTAAGTTGATGATAAGCTGTGTGACAGCCATCTCTATATAAGATGCAGTCGATGCGATCAGCGACAGTCCCGCAAACTGCCCGGCACTGGTTACATTTGTAAGAGAGATCAGAACCGCATCAAAGATTGAAATTCCGACTTTTTTCGCCATGATCCCAAATGTAAATGAAACCGCTATGTATCCAAGACAGATCGGTATTCCGTCCCTGAAACCAGCGGTGAAGTATTGTCTTCTGGTCATAATAAATTCCCCAATCTTATGTATAGTTTCTGTAAATACCGTGAATATTATAAGCGCTCTGATTGGTTGCGTCAATGATGTGAAAAGTGGAAATATTATATGGGATAGAAAATAGCGTGGCACGAAATATAATCATAAATAGGAATATAACCGCTTTTTTGAAAGAAAGTGTGCTTACGGAAAAGCGTATGGAACAGATCCACAAGTTAAATGAACTGGCAGCTCAGCGAGGTGAGAAGCTTGCAGACATGGCACTTGCCTGGCTGCTTCAGAAAAAAGAGGTTACCAGTGTCCTGATCGGTGCATCAAAAACGCAGCAGATCCTGGATAATATAAAAGCAATCCACAGTGCACCGTTTACAGATGAAGAATTGCAGAAGATTGATACGTACAGCCTGTAGACCTTGACATCCCGCCCGCTTATATGCTACGATTTACATTACGAATGGATATATGACAAACGCATTGATGAAGAGAGTATGTAACAGGAAATCTTACAGAGAATCCCGTGAACTGCAAGTGAGAATACTGCAGTGTGATGCTGAGAGGGACAGGTGGAACGTTACAGAAGATGGCTTACTGAGCGGTGTGGATGAGCATGGAAAATGTAAGTTCACGAAGGGTTCCGCCCTTTACAGCGGAGAGGTGGAGTAATGACTTCACCCGCAGAGACTGTCGGTTGCGAGACTGATAGTGAATGGAAGTGGTAACACGGATTTTCGTCTTCCCTGGGATTTACGAACTGTAACAGAAGTTATGAGGAGTGAATGCAGGGGAGATTTTTTATATAACAGGAAACTGAGTTTCCTGTTATATAAAAAGCCTCCGGCAGGATGCGCATTCGCGCGAAGAAGTAGGATGTCGCAAGCGACCGCGCTCAGCGCGAGAATGTGCCAGGGCACATTCTATATTTCATATATCCGGTAAACATAGAAGGAGAGAGAAAAACATGTGTGAAAAATGTAATAAAGGAAAATATTATATTACAACAGCAATCGCTTATGCATCAGGCAAACCGCACATCGGTAACACATACGAGATCGTGCTGGCAGATGCCATCGCAAGATATAAAAGAAGTCGGGGATATGATGTATTCTTCCAGACAGGAACAGATGAACATGGGCAGAAGATCGAGTTGAAAGCAGACGAAGCAGGTGTTACACCAAAGGAATTCGTTGACAATGCAGCAGGCGAGATCAAGAAGATCTGGGATCTGATGAATACTTCTTATGACAAATTCATCCGTACAACAGACGAAGATCACGAAGCACAGGTTAAGAAGATTTTCAAAAAACTGTACGATCAGGGAGACATTTACAAAGGCGCTTATGAAGGAATGTACTGTACTCCATGCGAGTCTTTCTGGACAGAGTCTCAGTTAGTAGACGGCAAATGTCCGGACTGCGGACGTGAGTGCAAGCCTGCGAAAGAAGAAGCATATTTCTTCAAGATGAGCAAATACGCTGACAGACTGATCAACCACATCAATGAGCATCCGGAGTTCATTCAGCCGGTTTCACGTAAGAATGAAATGATGAACAACTTCCTGCTTCCGGGACTTCAGGATCTGTGTGTATCCAGAACATCCTTCAAGTGGGGAATCCCGGTAGACTTCGATCCAAAACACGTTGTATATGTATGGCTCGATGCGCTGACCAACTATATCACAGGAATCGGATATGACTGCGACGGTAACAGTACAGAGATGTTTGATAAGAACTGGCCTGCAGACCTTCACCTGATCGGAAAAGATATCATCCGTTTCCATACCATTTACTGGCCGATCTTCCTGATGGCACTGGATCTCCCGCTTCCAAAACAGGTATTCGGACATCCATGGCTTCTGCAGGGCGACGGTAAGATGAGTAAATCCAAAGGAAATGTACTTTACGCAGATGAGCTGGTAGATTTCTTCGGAGTAGATGCAGTACGTTACTTCGTGCTTCACGAGATGCCATTCGAAAATGATGGTGTGATCTCATGGGAACTGATGGTAGAGCGTATGAACTCTGACCTTGCAAATACACTTGGAAACCTGGTTAACAGAACCATTTCCATGACAAATAAATATTTTGGCGGTGTTGTAACAGATAAGGGTGTTGCCGAGACAGAAGAAGAAAAAGCTGTCGATGCAGATCTTAAGGCTGTCGCAGAAGATACTCCGAAGAGAGTGGATGCGAAGATGGATGAGCTGCGTGTCGCAGATGCGATCACAGAGATCTTCGTACTGTTCAAACGCTGCAACAAATACATCGACGAGACAATGCCATGGGCACTCGCAAAAGACGAAGCTAAGAAAGACCGCCTGGAGACAGTTCTTTATAACCTGATCGAGAGCATCAAAGCAGGAGCAAAACTTCTGGAATCATTCATGCCAGAAACATCTGAGAAGATTCTTGCCCAGCTTGGAGACGGAAAAGTAACAGAGAAACCGGAGATCCTTTTCGCAAGACTGGATATCAATGAAGTAATGAAGAAAGTAGAAGAACTTCACCCACATGTAGAAGAGAAGGAAGAGGCAAAAGAAGAAGCTGACGAAGAAGTGATCGACATCGAAGCAAAGCCGGAGATCACATTCGATGACTTCGGAAAGATGCAGTTCCAGGTTGGTGAGATCATTGCCTGCGAAGAAGTGAAAAAATCAAAGAAGCTTCTCTGCTCACAGGTTAAGATCGGAAGCGAAGTAAAGCAGATCGTATCCGGAATTAAGAAACATTACTCTGCAGAAGAGATGGTAGGTAAGAAGGTTATGGTCCTTGTGAACTTAAAACCCGCAAAACTTGCCGGAGTATTATCTGAGGGTATGCTGCTGTGTGCGGAAGACGCAGAAGGTAATCTGGCACTTATGACACCGGAGAAGAATATGCCGGCAGGGGCAGAAATCTGCTAATGTAAGTATACGAGAAAGAATAAAAATGAGGACGGAGGATTTAAAAAAATCACCGTCCTTGTTTGATATAGAACTTCATTATCTCTCAATATCCGACATCTATATACAGTATCTGTCACGTAAGTTATCCACATGATGTGGATAAGTATGTGGAAAACCTTGGGATAAGGGTGGGATAACAGTAAAAAAGCTTGGGATAACGTGTGGAAAAGATGGGATAAATATTGGGATATGGAAGACAGGACATTTTTGATTTGGAACGGAGGATATATGATATTTGATACACATGCACATTATGATGATGAGCAGTTTAACGAAGACAGAGTAGAATTGCTGAACTCGATGGAAGAGCAGGGCGTTGGCACAATTGTAAATGTCAGTGCAGCATATAATTCCTGCAGGAAGGTTATTGCACTTGCAAAAGAATATCCATTTGTATATGCGGCAGTCGGGATTCATCCGGATGAGGTCGGAAGCCTGAATGAAGAGACCTTTGCACAGATGAAAGAGCTGTTTAAAGAGGATAAAGTGGTTGCGGTAGGTGAGATCGGCCTGGACTATTACTGGGATAATGAGCCGAGAGAAGTGCAGAAAAAATGGTTTATACGGCAGCTGGAACTGGCAAGGGAACTGGATCTTCCGGTTCTGATCCACAGCCGGGAAGCAGCAGCGGATACTATGGAGATTATGAAGGAACATGCGAAAGGACTAAGCGGTGTGATCCATTGTTATTCTTATTCCAAAGAAATGGCACAGGAATATATCAAGATGGGATTCTACATCGGCATTGGCGGAGTGGTAACATTCAAAAATGCGAAGAAGCTGAAAGAAGTAGCAGAAAATATTCCGCTGACATCTATTGTACTCGAGACGGACTGCCCGTACATGGCACCGGAACCGAATCGTGGAAAGCGCAACAATTCTGCCTATATCCGTTATGTGGCAGAGAAGATTGCAGAATTAAAAGGCATTACATATGAAGAAGTAGTTGAACAGACGGAGAAAAATGCAAGAGAGATGTACCGGCTGTAGAATACAATGTTCTATTTATACATATTTCATTTTTTATCGCTGTCAATCCCGGCCAAATTATTGTATAATGAGGAATAATCAAGAAACCATATAACAGATACGGGAGGATCTATGAAGGAACCAACGTTAGGAAATCCGCAGAACACCATCGAAGTTCTGCAGAAATATAATTTTTCATTTCAGAAAAAATTCGGTCAGAATTTCCTGATCGATACACATGTATTAGATAAGATCATACAGTCGGCGAATATCACGGAGGATGATATGGTACTGGAGATCGGACCGGGAATCGGTACGATGACACAATATCTGGCACAGGCAGCAGGCAAAGTGATCGCAGTTGAGATCGATAAGAACCTGATCCCAATCCTGGAGGATACATTAAGCGGATATGACAATGTACGTGTTATCAATGAAGATGTATTGAAACTGGATCTTAAAAAGCTTGCAGATGAAGAGAACAACGGAAAGCCGGTCAAAGTAGTGGCGAACCTGCCATATTATATTACGACGCCGATCATCATGGGGCTTTTTGAAAATGAGGTTCCGGTAGAGAGTATCACGGTCATGGTGCAGAAAGAAGTTGCGGACCGTATGCAGACCGGACCGGGTAATAAGGACTATGGCGCACTGTCATTAGCAGTACAGTATTATGCCGACCCGTATATTGTGGCAAATGTTCCGCCGAACTGTTTCATGCCGAGACCGAAGGTCGGATCAGCGGTTATACGTCTGACCTGCCATCAGGAGAAGCCGGTACAGGTGAAGGATGAGAAGCTGATGTTCAACATCATCCGTGCATCTTTCAATCAGAGAAGGAAGACACTGGCGAACGGCCTGAAGAATGCGGCGACATTAGATTTTACAAAAGAAGAAGTGGAAGCAGCGATTGATGCACTTGGAAAGGGTGCAAGTGTGAGAGGTGAGACACTGACACTGGAAGAATTCGCAAGATTGAGTGATTTATTATCTCCATATAAGAAAGGATGATGACGATGGACAGAAAAGAAGGACAGACACTATTTGAGGTAACACCGGAAATCAGCCATTTCGCAGAACTTTGCGAGAAGAACAATGCGATAGACAAAGAGCTGTATACGAAGTACGAAGTCAAACGGGGACTCCGTGACCTGAACGGAAAAGGTGTCCTTGCGGGACTTACGAACATTTCCGATGTATGTGCGAAGAAGATCGTGAACGGAGAGGAAGTGCCGTGTGCAGGAAATCTTTACTATCGCGGCTACAATATCAAAGATCTGGTACAGGGCTTTCTGAAAGATAAGCACTATGGATTTGAGGAAATCGCCTATCTGCTGTTATTCGGTGAACTTCCGGATAAGACGCAGCTGCAGACATTTCATGAGACACTGGTGGAAAGACGAACATTGCCGCCGACATTTGTCCGTGATGTGATCATGAAAGCGCCAAGCCGTGACATGATGAACAGCCTGTCGAGATCAATCTTAAGCCTGTACACGTATGATCCTCATGCAGACGATACGTCGATTCCAAATGTACTGCGTCAGTGCCTGAATCTGATCAGTCAGTTCCCGATGCTGATGGTCTATGGTTATCATGCATATAATTACCGTATGGGAGAAGATCTCTTCATCTATGCGCCGTCACCGGAATTATCAACAGCAGAGAATATACTGATGATGCTGCGTGAGAATAAGAAATATACGAAGTTAGAGGCAAAGATCCTGGATATGGCACTTGTTCTTCATATGGATCACGGCGGCGGTAATAACTCCACATTTACAACACATGTGGTAACATCATCCGGAACGGATACATATTCGACGATCGTGGCAGCTATGGCATCTTTAAAAGGACCAAAGCACGGGGGAGCAAATATCAAAGTGACACAGATGTTTGACGATATGATGGAGAAAGTCAGTGACTGGGAAGATGATGACGAGGTACGCCGGTATCTGACCGATCTGCTGGATAAGAAGGCATTTGACCGGAAGGGACTGATCTACGGAATGGGGCATGCGATCTATTCTGTGTCTGACCCGCGAGCCGATATTTTTAAGAAATTCGTTAAGCAGCTTGCAAGAGAAAAGGGCTGTGAGAAGGAATATGCACTGTATGAAAAGGTAGAGCACATGGCACCGGAGGTCATCGCAGAAAAGCGTAAGATCTACAAAGGTGTAAATGCGAATGTCGATTTCTACAGCGGACTTGTATACAGCATGCTGGATCTTCCGCCGTCACTTTATACACCGATCTTTGCAGCGGCGCGTATCGTCGGATGGAGTGCGCACCGTCTGGAAGAGCTTAAGAATGTAGATAAGATCATTCGTCCGGCATATAAACCGCTGGCCGAATACAAAGAGTATGTCAGAATGGATGATAGATGATGAAGCATGAATTTTATTATACGTCCAGAGATTCCGTGACGAAGATTCACGCGATCGAATGGATTCCGGATAGAGAGATAAAAGGTGTCTTACAGATCTGTCATGGAATGGTGGAGTATATTGACCGTTATGATGAATTTGCTGAATTCATGTCGGAGCACGGATATTATGTAGTCGGGCATGATCATCTGGGACACGGGAAATCCATACAGACAGAAGCCGATCTGGGATATTTTGATGAACGGAAAGGGAATCAGTATGTGATCGGAGATATTTACCGGCTGCAGGAGATGACACGGAAAAAATATCCGGATGTGCCGTATTTTATGCTTGGGCACAGTATGGGGTCATTCCTGTTGAGACAGTATCTGACGATGTATGCGGAAGGCCTTGCGGGAGTTGTCATTATGGGAACCGGTCATCAGGGAATGCTGACGCTTTGTGCAGGGAGGATGATCTGCAGGATCCTCGCAGCGTTCAAAGGATGGAAATACAGAAGTACATTTGTGGATAGTCTGAGCTTCGGAAGTTTCAATAAGAAATTCGAACCGGGTGAGACATCGAAGGAATGGATCACATCCGACAAGAAGAAACGGGATGAATATGTGCGGGATCCGCTGTGTTCCTATACATTTACACTGGGAGCCTATTACCAGATGTTTACCGGTATGAAGGTTCTGGTACGGAAGGGTAGCATGAAACGGATCCCGAAGATGCTTCCGGTACTCTTTACAGCAGGATCCGATGACCCGGTAGGGGCATTCGGAAAGAATGTGACCAGAGTCTATGAGAAATATAAGGATGCCGGGATCAAAGATGTGTCGATTCATCTGTATGAAGGTGACCGGCACGAGATACTGAATGAAGTGGACCGGCAGAATGTGTATCAGGATATCCTTGCGTGGATCAGGGAAAGAAATAAAACAAAAGCGGAGCTGTAAAAGCATCCGCAGAAATTACCGGTAAAGTGGACCGCCAGAAGAGAGCTTCTGGCGGCCTTTACTTTATGAGGGGGGCGATAGTTGTTATCCAACTATCTGAAAGTATTATAATCAGAAAATGTGAAAAAAGTATGTTCATTTTATAAAAAAACGCAACAAAAAACTCTCCCTTTACGGAGAGCTTTTTGTTGTTGTTATAATTACTAAAGGAATGAGAGTAAAGTGTACACCGGAGAGTGATTCCGGTGTTTTACTTTATGAGGGGGGTGATAGTTGTTGCTTATCAACTATCTGATATCTAGTATAGACAAAAAATATGTCTAAAGTATGTTAAAAACATAAAAGAATTCGAAAAAATCTTAACTAAAAATGAAGAACACAAAAACAGATTCTAAAGAGCGGAAAGTAAAGGATGGTATTCAGTGTATTTGCGTAAATGAGCAGTTACGATATCAAAGAATTCGCCGGAGGTTGGTTTCAAATCCAAAGGACGTAATGCAATTTTTTCGAGAAGCGGTCTGTTCCCGTGCTCCCAACAGACCTTGATGACAGTGCGGATATTACGTTCAACACTATAACTTGTCGTATTATAGTGACGCGCGATGTCTGGATAAAGATACTTACTGACGAAAAGGAGGTAATTTTCATCAGACAGACAAAGACGTATACCATAAATGAGATATCCATAGCCACGGTAAGTCGCACCAATACCAAGAGAGCGAATAAGATATTCTATTTCTGGCTCATGCATAATATGTCATCTTCTTTCTAAAAATTTTGCTTGGAAGAATCCGACAAGATGAAAATCTCACGGAGTATGAAAAAAAATAAAAAAAGATTTATAAATCACCAGGGATTATTATATAGAAAAAATTTCTTTACGGAAATATGGTTTATTGTTTTTAGACATAATATTAGCAGTTTCTATTTTAGACGACAGAACGGATAAAGAGCGCATTTTCATAATATCTTAAGAATTTACAAGACCAGGACTTAAAAATTAGTTGATATTCTTGTATAGTATAAGGGAGGTGATGAGAAATGTACAACGTACTTGTATGTGATGATGATAGAGAGATTGTAGAAGCAATAGAGATATACCTGTCGCAAGAAGGATATAAAGTGTTAAAAGCCTATGACGGTGAGGAAGCGTTAAAAGTGCTGGACAGGGAGAAGGTGGATCTTCTGATCATTGATGTGATGATGCCGAAGCTGGATGGAATCCGGGCAACGTTAAAGATCCGCGAGAAGAAGAATATGCCGATCATAATCCTGTCGGCAAAATCTGAGGATGCTGATAAGATCCTTGGGCTGAATGTAGGAGCGGATGATTATATGACGAAGCCATTCAATCCGCTGGAGCTGACAGCGAGGGTAAAATCCCAGCTTCGCAGATATACACAGCTTGGAAGCACGATCGATAAAAGTAATCAGGCTGTTTATGCGGTCGGTGGATTATCTATCGATGATGAACAGAAGGAGGTTACGGTTGACGGGGAACCGGTCAGACTGACACCGATCGAATATAACATTTTATTATTACTGGTGAAAAATCAGGGAAAAGTATTTTCTATCGATCAGATATATGAAAGTATCTGGAATGAGGATGCTATCGGGGTGGATAATACAGTGGCAGTACATATCCGCCATATCAGAGAGAAGATCGAGATCAATCCGAAGGAACCGAGATACCTGAAGGTGGTCTGGGGTGTCGGGTATAAGATAGAGAAGCTTTAGGAAGGAGCATATATGAAGAAATGGTACCGAATGCCAAGAGTCAAACTCTTTTTGCTGGCAGCGGCACATATACTTGCAGCCGCAGGGGTGTTATGCATCCTGTGGGCTACGCGTTATCCGGTGCTGATACAGGAGCTGTGTTCTGCAGATGCTGCGAAGACGTATGAGGAAAGCAATGCATTTGCCAATTCTGTGGCCAATGCCAATTATCACATCCTGGATGAGATCCAATATCAGACTTTATATGATACAGATGGAAAATATGATCCGGATAAGATTGTAGATGTGGCAAAATATGAAGATACCGGCGGGATAACGGGGAAAGACGAGACCGGACTGTCCTTCCGGCTGGGGGACATGTATTCCTGGGGCAAATTAATCGCAGAAACGATGACAGATGATGGTTCCGTCTCAGATACCCGGGACGAACAGGATGGTATCATTGTGTGTCAGCGGTCAGACGGAAGCTACCATTATTTCCGGTATAAGGAATTTAAACAGATGATCGACAGAGGGGATCTGTCATTTGTCATTACAGGAAACAGTTCTGCGGATGATATTCTGGATGAGCTGAAACAGGGGGAATATCAGGAAAGCAGCAGCGGTGAATCCAGATTCAGGGGACTTCAGGATATCGATGGAAAGATTGCTTACATCAATTGCTGGAATTATGACGGGACAAAGATTCCCGGAGACTATAAGACGGTAAACGGAGAAACGGTACTTCAGCTTGTGAATAATTCCGAGACATGGAACGGAAGACTGAGTGATGCCTACAGAATGATAAATGATGCGGCCGAAATCATCTATTCGGATGTTGATAACTATGTGGTAAACCAGAATCAGTATCAGGAAGGAAATACGAATATCACATACCTGTATGTGAACCGGGATAACGGAACGGTCATTACGAATAAAAAGAAATATCAGAACTATGATCATTACGAGGAGAGCCTGGAACAAATAAAAAAATCAGGGAAATATGTGATCGTAAGACCGAAGCTTGCAGACTATGAAAGTAATATTGAAAAAGCCGGCAAAGGAGATTCAATGGCACAGGAATGGCAGAAGACAGTAGCCGGTTATGTAAATGCGTCAGATTATGTATATGCATCGGTTGTGGATACAGCGTATCCTGTGAAAGATGATTTTTACGAGCAGAAACAGATCTTTACACAATATGCGGCCGGGGCCAAAGCGGCCGGTATAGGGGCGGTTCTGGCAGTCGCAGCCTATCTGGTGATTCTGGTGTTATTGACGATCGGAGCCGGAAGAGTTGCGGAAGACGAAGAAGTGCATCTGGTAAAGTTTGATCACATAAAGACAGAACCGGCAGCGGTTGGTGTAATATTGTTCTGGGCACTAGTTATGCTGGTAGTAGCAAAAGCCGGGATATTTACATGGCAAAGCGTAAATGGAGAGACCATCTATACCGAAAATAAGCAGATATATCTGCAAGGAATGGTGGTAGGATGTCTGGGTGCGCTGTATAGCTGTGCGATGTTTCTTCTGGGTTATCTGAGCCTGGTGAGAAGAATCAAGGCGAAGACTGTATGGAAGAACAGTGTATGCAGATGGTTGTTACTTTTTTTGAAAGAGCTGCTTCAAAACATCCGGTATCTGTGGAAGATGATGATCGGATTAGCAGCATTTTTACTGTTCCACTGGCTGACCTATATATTTGCTGCAGACGGAAGTACTACCTGGGCGTGGGCATTCATCTTGCTGGTAACAGATGCCGCAGCATTCGTCTGGATGGTCAAAAAGGCAAAAGGAACCGGAAAGATCAAGACAGGGATCGAGAAGATTGCCGGTGGCGAAGTGGAGTATCAGATTCCGGTAAATGGATTACTGGCAGAGCAGAAAGAGATTGCAGAGAAAGTGAATTCTATTGGAGAAGGACTGGAAGCAGCACTTGCAAAAAGTATGAAAAGCGAACGGCTGAAGACAGATCTCATTACGAATGTCTCGCATGACATCAAGACGCCGCTTACATCTATCATTAATTATGTAGAACTGTTAAAGCAGGAGGACTTTAAGGATCCGAAGATACGGCGTTATATTGAAGTTCTGGAACAGAAATCACAGCGTCTGAAGACATTAACGGAAGACGTTGTGGAGGCTTCCAAGGTAAGCTCGGGGAATATTACGCTGGAATTCATGAACCTGAACCTGGTGGAAATGATCCAGCAGACGAGTGGGGAATTCGAGGAAAAATTCAAGGCACGAGATCTGGAAGAGATCATGAACCTTCCGAATGAGGAGATTGTGATCCGCGCAGACGGAAGACGGCTTTGGAGAGTGCTGTCTAATATATATAACAATGCGGCAAAATATGCGATGCAGGGAACAAGAGTTTATGCTGATCTGGGGAAGAAAGACGGCATGGCATGTTTCAGCCTGAAGAATATATCGGAACGGCCGCTGAACATCCCGGCTTCCGAACTGACGGAGCGATTCATCCGCGGGGATGTATCAAGAAGCACAGAAGGCAGTGGCCTGGGATTGTCGATCGCACAGTCACTGACGGAAATGCAGGGTGGAACATTTGAATTATATCTGGATGGAGATCTGTTTAAAGTGACAATAAAATTTCCGGTTTCATAGTTGGGGACGGAGGATTGCATGCAATCCTCCGTCCTTAACTGCATTTTCCCGGTTCTGTCCGGTAAAATTGCCATCCATGATACTTGCGCTCTTGTCTAAAAAACAGTAAAATATAATATTATGAATGAATTAAGTAAATTATTACAGGAAAATTTAAATATAGAATTTATATCAGCAACGCTGAGTAATCCGAAGAAGAAAGACGATGTACAGAAGGTAAAGGTAAGACCTGTACTGAAAAAAGAGGTTCTTTACTTTCAGCTTGAATCGTTCCGGAACAATCAGGCATTTCACGAGAATGTGGAGGAGAAAAAAGCTTGTGAAATACTTCTCGAATATATGGGAAATATGCGCCAGATGCAGATGGAGACACAGAGAGCGGATTATACAGTTCTTGTAAGTAAAAAAGGAAAAGTGACCATAAAGAGTAAGATAAAAAAAGGCGGGAAAAAGAAGATTGATATGAGCCATGACCGTAAGAAAAAGTATGTGCTGGAAGAGGGAGTCCCGGTGCCGTTTCTTCAGGATCTTGGAGTTATGACGCAGGATGGAAAGATTGTGCGTGCAAAATCCGATAAGTTCCGCCAGATCAACCGTTTTCTGGAGTTTATCGAAGATATCCTTCCGGAACTGGATAAGGGAAGAGAACTTACGATACTGGATTTTGGCTGCGGAAAGTCTTATCTTACATTTGCCATGTATTATTACCTGCATGAATTGAAAGAATATGACATAAGAATCATAGGACTGGATCTGAAGAAAGAGGTGATCCGTCACTGTAATGAACTGAGTGAGAAATACGGCTATGAAAAGCTGAGATTTCTGGAAGGGGATATTGCAGATTATACCGGAGTCAACAAAGTAGATATGGTAGTAACTTTACATGCCTGTGATACGGCAACGGATTATGCACTGGCGAAGGCGGTCGGCTGGGATGCAAAAGTGATCCTGTCTGTGCCATGCTGCCAGCATGAATTGAACCGTCAGATCCGGAACGAGGTATTAGAGCCGGTATTAAGATATGGACTGTTGAAAGAACGTATGGCGGCGCTGATCACGGACGGACTCCGGGCACAGTATCTGGAGCGCGAGGGGTATGAAGCACAGATACTGGAATTCATCGACATGGAGCATACACCGAAGAATATCCTGATCCGGGCAGTAAAAAGGGACCAGAAAGCAGATCAGAAAGAATCTGTAAGGCGTCAGCAAATCGAAGCATCTATCCGGAAATGTGAAGCAGAACTCAGGGTGTCACCGACACTGGGGCGTCTGTTAGATAACCAGGGAAAAACGGAATAAAGAGGGAGTATAAATGACATTAACTTTAAAGAAACGTTTGATAAATGTGGGCGTTCTGTCTGCGGTATTTATCGTGGCTGTCATTATATTCAGCTACGTGACAAATAAGGGGAATGACAATATGACGGCTGATATGGGAGCCGCAACATTTCCACAGATCTCATTTTCATATGGAGATTATAAGATCAATACACTTACAGGCTATGCGAAGAGGATGGATGTATCTTCTATGCATAATACCATCACTCCGGTAGCCGATCAGAGTCTGGATGTAAACGTAGAAGCATATGGCAATAAATTTACGGGAGCCAACTATAAAGTCTATACACTGGACGGGACAAGCGAACTGGAATCTAAGAAAATCAAAAAGGCAGGAAAGAACTTCAGTCTGGATCTGAGTGGAGATAAGGTACTGGATGAAGAAAGGATTCTGGAGATCCGTCTGAACAGGGATGGTGCGGATCCGGTATATTTCTACACCAGAATTGTCAGTGATGAAGATGCCAATGTTGCACAGTGTCTGAATTATATCAGCGATTATCATGAAAATGCACTTGCAAAGGCAGAGAATGCAGGTGTAGGAGCAGCGCTTGAGCCGACGGATGATGCGGATAATACGACGCTTCAGCATGTAACGATCAATTCGAATTACGAACAGGTTACATGGGGCAGTCTGAAACCACAGGTAGAGCAGGAAGAACGCTGGAGTATCAAAGAACTGAACAGTACCTGCATGTCGGTATTGTTACAATACCGGGTAAGCTGTAAAGGAGAGGAAAATGAATCCGACCGGTATGCGGTCAAAGAATTCTTCCGTGTCAGATACATCGCAGATGCACAAAAGACCTACCTCTTAGATTATGACAGAACGATGGATCAGATATTTGATGCGACGAAGAAGGTTCTGAACGAGAAGGGAGTTATCCTCGGAATCGCACCAACGAATCTGTCTTATAAGGTGAATAAAGACGGGACGATCGTATCATTTGTCGAGGCAAATGAACTCTGGAATTATAATAAAGATTCGGATGAGGTGTCACTTGTATTCGGATTTGCAGATGCGGAAAATACAGATGTGAGAAACCTGGTTCCGGATCACAAGATCAAGATTTTGAAAGTAGACGCAAAGGGCAACACGACCTTCCTTGTGTCAGGATATATGAACCGTGGAGAGCATGAAGGTGAAGTCGGAGTGGCCGTATATTATTACGACATAGAGAAAAATTCCGTGGAAGAGAAAGTCTTCATCTCTACCAATAAATCTTATGCGCAGGCAGTCAGTGAACTGGGAGAAATGTCTTATTATGATGCGAAGACAGATATGCTCTACACCATGGTGGACGGTACACTATATCAATATAGTATAGAAGATGATGAGAAAACGGTACTGGTCAAAGGTCTGGACGCACAGCAGTATGTCGTGTCGGAAGATGGAAGTCTGATCGCATATCAGGCAGATGGAGAACTCGGAACTGCAACGAAAGTATCGATCCTGAATGTAGAGACAGGAAAGAAGCAGAAAATAACCTGCAGCGAAGGAGAATGCATCCGTCCACTGGGCTTCGTCAGAAGTGATTTTGTATATGGAATTGCGAAGACGGAAGACATCGGAAATACGGTGTCCGGAGAGGCAACCGTTCCAATGTACAAATTGGAGATCCGGAATCAAAAAGGAAAAGTGATCAAAACATATCAGGCAGATGGCATTTATGTTTTAAATGCAGCATTTGATGAAGATATGATCACACTGGAGCGTGCATCGAAGGATGGGGATACCTATACTGCAACAGCACCGGATTATATTACGAACAATGAACAGAAGACGAAAAGCAATATTACACTGGAGACATATGCGACAGATCTGAAGCAGACACAGGTACGGCTGACATACAATGATGGTATATCGGATAAGGAACCAAAAGTACTGAAGCCAAAACAGATCCTGTTCGAGACACCGCAGACGATCACATTTTCGGACAAAGACTCGCCGGAGAAATATTATGTCTATGGACATGGTGAGATCCAGGGCGTGTATACAAAGGCCGGGGATGCGATCAAGAAAGCAAATGATTACAACGGAGTGGTAGTCGATTCCTCACAGAATTATGTATGGGAGCGAGGTAACCGTAACCTGCAGTATTCGATCACAGAGAAAGATGATGTATTAAATACAATCAAGGACCGTCTTAAAAACCAGGAGAAGCCAATTGATATTCTGAAGGATATAAATGATGGTGATGCTTATGACCTGACCGGATGTACGACAGAAGAGATCCTGTACATCATCAATCAGGGCAGACCGGTCATCGCAATGCTGGATTCGCAGAATGCGGTTATTCTGGTAGGATACAGTGATACGAATGTTGTGTATGAAGACTTGAATGACAGTACAAGACACAGCGTGAAGTATGAAGAGATGGATCAGATGACATCCGGAAGCGGAAATGCGTATATTGGATAGTTGTGTATAGAAAATAAAAAAGAGCGGACATATAACTGTTATGAAATGAGTTATATGTCTGCTCTTTTTCATACCACTCAGATATAGATTAAGCTGTGTGGAAAAGTGTAGCCTTATATTTCTTCAATGCCCCATACACGATCAGACCAAGAACAGTGCAGGAGATCACTTCACCAATTCCAACCGTCAGCATCATAAACGGAATCGGAAGTGTCACACCATAACCGTAACACAGTACGAACGGAACAATGATGATATTCGAAATAATCGGTGGAAGTGTGGCGATAACCGGCTTCTGCTCACGCAGTTTCCATGTGAAAAATGCACCGATCAATGTTGCAATACTGCCGAATACAATATCCGGAAGGATCGCACCGCCCAGAATATTACCGATCAGACATCCGACAAAGAGTCCCGGAATAGCGGCTGGTGTAAATATTGGTAAAATAGTGAGTGCCTCGGAGATACGAACCTGTACTTCTCCGAAAGAAAATGGTGCAAAGATGTAAGTCAGCACCACATAGATTGCAGCGATCATGGCTGCCTGGGTCATGAAACTAAGATTTTTGTTTTTCATTTTTCAATTCTCCTTTAGTTTTGTTTTACGTGTGGAAGGTCACGAACACACGCGCCGTAGCGGATAGGAAAGAAATCCGGTGGATGTCTTTTCTATCATCTTCTTTACGCCGGAAATCGGCGAAACCCTTGTAAGACCTTGGTTTTTTCGGGTTTTGTAACGGGTGATAGTATAGCATGGAGAAGAACAAAAATCAAGATTTGTCCCAAATTTATTTTAGGGAAATTATACTGATGGGATTAATGTAGTTGCCTGTTTGGTAATGCTGTGATATGATACGGACAGGGAAACCAAAAGCAGGCGGCTACCCTCCAACTTCGGAGGGATAAAAACACCCTCCAGACGAAAGAAAGGAGGGCGATGCGATGGTTACATATTCTGACATGATTCAGTTTTGTATATTCATTGTTGCCCTTGTAGGTCTTTGTTATGAGATTTTTAAGGACAAACGAAGATAGCCGCCACTACTGGGAATAGTGACGGCTGTTATAAATAACAGTTAATTACATTATCGGGTAGCCGCTTGTGGTTTCCCTCTTCGTATCTTCAATATAGCATATCTGATAAATAGATTCAAGCAGATTAGAAAATTACTATCTTTTTTGTTATCCTTTCTATTTAAATTTGTATATTGTATTGTTAAATCCCAAATTAAATCCCAATTTAATACAAATAAATATACTTCGGAATCCCATTCTCAAAAATGGTATTCATTTCCCCCTGAATCAACGGCGTCAGATAATCCACCATCTTTTTCGTCACATCATTTCCCGCATCATTAATATAATCCGCAGGTACACTCTTGATCGCATTGGCAATATCGCATACAGGGAGCGCCTTGAATTCTGTAGCATAAGGCTTATCAGAAGTACGGATCACAGCAGCCATCATACCGGTTGCACCCTCGAGCGCATACTGGCAGGCGGTCTTTCCGAGCATTCTGGATTCCTGGATGTCGGTAGCACTTGCAAGATGTGCGGCGCAGCGCTGCATCAGGTTCAGTTCGATTGAACGTACCTTGCATCCGATCTCATTTCTGACAGCATCTTCCAGAACCTTTGCGGCACCGGCAATATAGCTGTGACCGAAGGAATCTACAGCAGAGCTCTGTACTTCTTCGGAAATGTAACGGCCGTCTTTGTTCTTCACGCCTTCGCTGACAGCGATGATCACGGCATCCTGTTCTTCCAGTTTTGCTTTTACATCTTTTAAGAATGTATCAATGCTGAATGGTACTTCGCAGAGATAGATGAAGTCCGGTCCTTTCGCACCATTTGCACGGGCGAGGCAGGAAGCGGCAGTCAGCCATCCGGCGTCACGTCCCATGACTTCTACGATAGTTACTGCTTTGGTTGCATATACGTGGCAGTCACGTTCCAGTTCGGCAAATGTAGTTCCGATATATTTTGCGGCAGAACCAAAACCAGGACAGTGATCCGTTCCGCAGAGATCATTGTCGATGGTCTTAGGGGCACCGACGACAGTGATGTCAGAGATTCCTTTATCGTTCAGATATTTGGAAAGCTTGTCTACCGTATCCATGGAGTCATTTCCACCGATGTAGATAAAGCAGTCAATATTGTATTTTCTAAGAACAGAGATAATGGTCTCATATTCGTCTGCACACACAGCAGGATCTTTTAATTTTACACGGCAGGAGCCGAGTGCAGAAGCAGGGGTCTGACAAAGAAGATCCAGTTCGGATACATTTGTAATCTTAGTTTTCAGATCTACCAGGTTCTCAGTCAGTACTCCCTGGATTCCGTTGATCGATCCGTAAATCTTATCTACGGACGGGCTGGAAAGTGCGTTCTCAACTACTCCGGCAAGGGTTGCGTTGATCGCAGAAGTTGGTCCGCCGGACTGTGCAACTAGTAAGTTCTTCATATGATAATCTCCTAACTTTTTAAATTCGGTAAATATAGTATAACATAAACCAGGGGGATATGGTATAATAGAAATATATGTGAGTTTTTAAAAAGGAGAAACATTGGTATGGAATTGACAACAATCAGAGAATTGTATAAAAACAGAGATTCATACATGGATCAGAAAGTAACAATCGGGGGATGGGTAAGAAGTATCCGTGGATCCAAAGCATTCGGATTTATCGTGGTAAATGACGGAACCTTCTTTGAGCCTTTACAGGTTGTATACCATGACAAGATGGATAACTTTGCAGAGATTTCCAAGTTAAATGTCGGGGCAGCAGTGATCGTTACAGGTACGCTGGTAGCAACACCGCAGGCAAAGCAGCCATTTGAGATTCAGGCAGATACCGTAGAAGTTGAAGGAGCATCTGCACCGGATTATCCGCTTCAGAAGAAGCGCCACAGTTTTGAATATCTGAGAACGATCGCACATTTAAGACCTAGAACGAATACATTCCAGGCAGTATTCCGTGTACGTTCCCTGACGGCATATGCGATCCACAAGTTCTTCCAGGAGAGAGGATTCGTATATGTGCATACACCACTGATCACAGGAAGTGACTGTGAGGGTGCGGGAGAGATGTTCCAGGTAACGACCATGGATCTGAATAATGTACCGAAGAATGAAGACGGAAGCGTAGATTATTCCAAAGATTTCTTCGGAAAAGAGACAAGTCTTACCGTAAGCGGACAGCTGAATGGAGAGACTTATGCACAGGCGTTCCGTAACATTTATACATTCGGACCGACATTCCGTGCAGAAAACTCTAATACAACACGTCATGCGGCAGAGTTCTGGATGATCGAGCCTGAGATGGCATTTGCAGATCTGGATGACAATATGTTTGTTGCAGAAGCAATGTTAAAATATGTCATCAATTACGTACTGGAGAATGCACCGGAAGAGATGAATTTCTTCAATTCATTTGTGGATAAGGGACTTCTGGAGAGACTGCACAATGTAGTATCTTCTGATTTCGCAAGAGTGACATATACAGAGGCCGTTGAACTTCTTGAAAAACACAACGATAAATTCGAATACAAAGTAACATGGGGAACAGATCTTCAGACAGAGCACGAAAGATACCTGACAGAAGAAGTCTTCAAACGTCCGGTGTTTGTGACAGACTATCCGAAGGAGATCAAAGCATTCTACATGAAGCTGAATGATGACGGCAAGACGGTTGCGGCAGTAGACTGTCTGGTGCCGGGAATCGGTGAGATTATCGGAGGAAGCCAGAGAGAGGATGACTACGATAAGCTGAAATCAAGAATGGACGAGCTGGGACTGAAGGAAGAAGACTACAAGTTCTACATGGATCTTCGTAAATACGGCTCTACAAGACATGCAGGTTTCGGACTTGGATTTGAGAGATGCGTAATGTACCTGACAGGAATGGGTAATATCCGTGACGTGATTCCGTTCCCAAGAACCGTCAATAACTGCGAACTGTAATTGTGGATAACGACACTTGAAAAACTTATATAAAAATATATATGGGGACGGGGGATTTTTGGAAATCTCCCGTCCCTATATAGAATCGAGGACAGTATGAATATATTAGTAGTAGACGATGAAAAGGAAATCGCTGATGTAGTAGAGCTTTATCTTCAGAATGATCAGTACAAGGTATTCAAATTTTATAACGGCCAGGATGCACTGGACTGTATCAACAGTACGAAGATCGATCTTGCGATCCTGGATATCATGCTTCCGGATATTGACGGCTTCCAGATACTGAAGCAGATCCGGCAGAAGTATACATTCCCGGTGATCATGCTGACGGCGAAGACGGAGTACATGGACAAGATCACAGGACTTACGCTGGGAGCGGATGATTATATTCCGAAGCCGTTCAATCCACTGGAATTAGTTGCGAGAGTGAAAGCACAGCTCCGCAGATATACACAATACAACGAAGGAACCAAGGAAGAAGGCGATGTGCTGGACTTCGGAGGATTACTTTTGAACCGTACGTCTCATGAATGTGTATACAATGAAGTGCCGCTGACACTGACTCCGATAGAATTTGACATCCTCTGGCTTCTCTGTGAGAACCGGGGAAAGGTCATAAGCTCGGAAGAGTTATTCGAGAAAGTATGGCATGAGAAATATTATAAGAACAGTAACAACACGGTGATGGTGCATATCCGTCATCTCCGCGAGAAGATGAGTGCACCGACAGGCAAGTCTGATTTTATCAAGACTGTGTGGGGAGTGGGCTATAAGGTTGAAGAATAATTATCGGAAATTGAAATTCAGTATCCTTCTGCAGACAGTGCTGGTTACAGCACTTACTGTTCTGGTAGGAGGAGTACTGCTCAGATTTGTGATCGATGGAATTTATAATGACAGTTTTGCCAGATTTTTTGTAGATGTTCTGGTGTTTCTGAATGTAAATGAAAAGACGGCGGTCCATCTCTATTGGAAGCTGGTCGGAGATAACAAGACATTCTATATGATCGTTGGTTATCTGATCCTTTTTGCGCTTTTCTTTTATGTGGCACTTTCCCAGATGACCAAATATCTGGACCAGATCGATCACGGAATTGAAAATATCATCTCGGAATCAACAGATCCCATCCACCTGATCACAGAATTAAAGCCGATCGAGATCCGGTTAAATGAGATCAAAGCAACATTGAAACGGCAGGAACTGGAAGCAACGGAAGGTGAAAAGAAGAAAAATGATCTGGTGCTTTTTCTGGCACATGATCTGAAGACACCTCTGACTTCCATCGTGGCATATCTTACGATGCTGGAAGATCATCCGGACATGCCGGAAGAAGAACGAAAAGCGTATACACACATTGCTCTGGAAAAATCCATCCGGCTGGGGGAACTGATCAACGAATTCTTTGACATCACCAGATACAATCTTCAGAACATTGAACTGGAACCGGTAGAGATCGATCTTACGATGATGCTGGAACAGCTGGCAGACGAGCTGTACGGAGTTCTGCAGGAGAAGAAACTGACCTGTGAAGTGGATGTAGAAGAAGATCTGATGATCTACGGAGATCCGGACAAGCTTGCAAGAGTATTTGATAATATCTTAAGAAACGCAATTGCTTACTGCTATGCAAATACGGAGATCCGGATTGAAGCAAAGATAAAGGACGGGGATATCGAGATCACATTTACCAATGCAGGTGATAAGATTCCGGGCGATATGCTTCAGACAATATTCGAAAAATTCTACCGTGTGGATGGTTCCAGATCAACGGGAACCGGCGGTGCAGGTCTCGGACTTGCAATCGCCAAACAGATCGTGGAACTGCACGGGGGAAAAATTCTGGCAAAAAGTGATGACAATCAGACGCAGTTTGTCGTGACACTGCCATCGAAGGAAAAGACAGAACAGAAAGAAGGAAGCAAGGATGAAGTTCATACACATCGCAGACTTGCATTTAGGGGCAAAACCGGACGCGGGAAGCGCGTACAGTCAAAATAGAGAACAGGAACTCTGGGACAGCTTTCGGGATATCATAACAATCTGTAACCAGAAGAAGACGGATCTGTTGCTGATTGCCGGAGATCTGTTTCACAGGCAACCCCTGTTAAGAGAATTAAAAGAAATGAATTCCATACTGGAGATGCTGGAACATACGGAGGTAGTCATGATTGCCGGCAACCATGACTATATTAAGAAAAATTCTTATTACAGGACATTTTCCTGGGCACCGCATGTGCATATGATCTGTTCGCAGGAGATAGATTGTGTGGAACTTGACCGGATCCAGACGGCTGTCTATGGATGCAGTTATCATTCCAGAGAAATCCATGATCCGGTCTATGATCATGCAGTCCCGGAAGGACGGCAGAAATATGAGATATTGCTTGCACACGGCGGTGATGAGAAACACATTCCGATCAAGAGCAATCAGATCATGACACTTGGCTATGATTATGTGGCATTCGGTCATATTCATAAACCACAGATGCTGGTGGAAAACAGGATGGCATATGCCGGTTCGCTGGAACCGACGGATACAGGAGATATCGGGACGCACGGCTATATCGAGGGAAGAATTACCGGAAAAGGCTGTCAGATCCGGTTTGTACCACATGCGTTGCGGGAATACAGAAGCTGTGAGGTAAAGGTGGATAAATCTGTAACCGGTCATGTACTGAGGCAGAAAATCACAGACATGATCGCGGAACAGGGAATGCAGCATATGTACAAGATCACATTAACCGGATATCGTGATCCGGATATCTGGTATGAGCTGGATCATATGGATCCCTATGGTAATGTAGTGGAGATCACGGATCATACAAAGCCGGCGTATGATTTTATAAAATTAAAAAATGAAAATAAAGGAAATATTCTTGGGCAATACATTGAAAGCCTGGAAGGATATCCGACAGACAGCCTGGAGTATCAGGCACTCTGTGAGGGAGTACGGGCATTGATGGAGACAAGAAGAGGCTAGAACCGAAAAATGCAGATTAATGAATTATTGTTAAAAAACTTTGGAAAATTTCATGACCGGCAGATCAATCTGGAAGAAGGGATCAATCTGATCCATGGGGAAAATGAATCGGGAAAATCTACGATCCATACCTTTATCAAAGGAATGCTCTTTGGAATCGAACGGGGAAGAGGAAGAGCGGCACAGAATGACACATTCAGCATCTATGAACCGTGGGACAATCCCAATTATTATTCCGGAACATTGAAATTTGCAAGCGGAGGGAAACATTTCCGTATTGAAAGAAATTTTGATAAATATTCCAAAAAGGCAGAACTTGTCTGTATAGAGGATGGAGAGATCCTTTCTGTAGAGGACGGGGATCTGCAGATGCTGCTTGGAGAGATGAATGCTGACCGTTATGAGAATACGGTTTCCATAAGCCAGAGAAATGCACAGATGGGTGAAAGTATGGCGATGGAATTGAAAAATTACGCGACGAATTATTATACTTCTGGCAATGGAGAGATCGATCTGAATGGGGCATTGGAACAGCTCAAAGGAAGAAAGAAGATTCTGGAAAATGAGATTCGCATGGAGATGTCCAGAAAGCAGCAGAAGCGTGAAAAACTGGAGCAGGAAGTCTCGTTTATCTGGCGTGATATTCATCATCTGGAGGAGGAACTCGACCGGGTGGGGGAAGAACTGGAGTACAGAGCCGAAAAAGAGGAAGAAAAACGGAAAGAACGGCAGCTGGAAGGAGAACATGGAAAGGGTGTCATGGATGAGATACGTCCGGAAAAATGGAGGATCCATCCGATGGAGATCCTGATATTTGTACTGGTTATCGTGGCTGCAGTGATAATGTTTTCGAGACCGTGGAATTATCTGGTGGCGATTGTACTGTTCCTTGCATTTGGCCTGTATGTATGGAACCGGATGAAAGTCGGAAAGAAACAGGTGAAGACAGAACCGGAGATCATTCTGGAAGAGATCACGCAGGAAGAAGAAAAGGTTCCGATCGAGAAGTTACGGTGGGAAAAGGCCCGTATTACAGAAGAACTGAAAGAAAAAACAATTCAGTATGATAATCTGGGAGAGCAGCTGTCAGAATTGGATGAGATCAATGAACAATCCCGAGAATGCGAAATGAAACGTCAGGCGGTTCAGATGGCAGCAGAGCATCTGGAGCAGCTGTCCGGAGCAATGCGCGGGTATTTGAAAAGAGATCTGAACGAGAAGGCGTCTGCGATCATCCGCGAGATCACCGGTGGAAAATATACAAAGCTCGTCACAGATGAAAAACTTCATGTATCGCTTGTGACAGACGAAAAACTGGTGGAGATTGAACAGGTAAGCCGGGGGACGGTAGAACAGATCTATCTGGCATTGCGTATGGCAGTCGGAGAACTGTTGTGCGAAGAAGAGATGCCTGTGATTCTGGATGATGTGTTCGCATATTACGATGAAGAGAGAATGCTGCAGACACTTAAGTGGCTGAAAGCACATAAGAAACAGGTGTTGTTGTTTACCTGTCAGAAGAGAGAAGAACAGGTGATGATGGAAGCAGGAATTGCCTATCATAAAATAGAATTATAACGTGTTAAATCGAAGCAAGATAGAAAATAAAAATGCTGCCGGGAGTTTCCTGGCAGCATTTTTAGAAGCTTAAATTTCTTCGCCGTTTTTATATTTAGTAACAACATTCTGAATTCTTTCAATTGGATTCAGGATGCTGCTGATAGATCCATCGTGATTCAGTGTATCAATAACAAGTGCAATATATTTGCTCATGTCACAGTTGATGTAATATGGACGTTCCAGAAGTTCCGGTGTCTGATAGATCAGGTTGGTAGTCAGAACAGCATCCAGGATACCTTCTTCATATGCCTGGTCAAATTTCTCCAGTCCGTTTGTGAACAGACCGAATGTAGCAGCACAGAAGATACGTTTTGCCTTGCGCTGTTTTAACTGGCGTGCAACATCTAACATACTGTCACCGGAAGAAATCATATCATCCAGAATGATTACATCTTTTCCTTCTACGGACGATCCGAGGAACTCATGGGCAACGATTGGGTTACGTCCGTCTACCACACGTGAGAAGTCACGGCGTTTGTAGAACATACCCATATCAAGATTAAGTACGTTGGCAAGATAGATTGCACGTCCTGTAGCACCTTCATCCGGGCTGATCGCCATCATGTGTTCGCTGTCGATCTGAAGGTCTTTGAATGTACGGAGAAGACCTTTGATGAACTGGTAAGTCGGACGGATTGTCTCGAATCCGTTTAATGGAATCGCATTCTGTACACGGGGATCGTGTGCATCAAAAGTAATAATGTTGTCAACACCCATGCGGACAAGCTCCTGAAGAGCAAGTGCACAGTCCAGAGATTCACGGCTGCTTCTCTTGTGCTGACGGCTTTCATATAAGAATGGCATAATGACGTTGATACGACGTCCTTTTCCACCTACTGCAGCAATAATACGTTTCAAGTTCTGAAAATGATCGTCAGGGGACATATGATTTACATTTCCTGTCAGTGAATATGTCAGGCTATAGTTACATACATCGACCATAAGATAAAGGTCTTTACCACGAACAGATTCGTTGATGATACCTTTGGCTTCACCAGAACCAAAACGTGGAACTTTTGCATCAATTAAGTATGTGTCTTTCTCATAGCCTGTGAAAGCAACATCGTTCTTATGAACATGTCCATCTTCTTTTCTCCATTTTACGAGATAGTCATTAACCTTTGCTCCCATCTCTGTACAACCGTCAAGAGCGATCAGTCCAAGTGCTCCTACCGGTATATTCTCAAGATTACGATCGTTACGGCGTAACATCATTAGTACCTCCCAGGTTTAATAATTTTTTTTGGATACGGATATCATCACCGGTAATACGCAGAATGGTGTAATTACTGCTGATACGTGAAAATGTCCGTTCCGAGTAAATAGTTTTTATATCATCCAATGCAAGGTTGGTAGATATTATGGTTGATTTCTGTCTCAATATTCGTTCATTCAGACAAATGAACAGCTGGGATACAGTGAATGAATTCGGCAGTTCTGTTCCCAGATCATCAATGATCAGTAAGTCACAGTCGTAGATATGTTCGAATACATCAGAATCCTTGTTCTGCCGTTTCCCAAATGTGTTCTCTGCAAGGATATCAAAAAGTCCGGCTGCTGTAAAGTAGATAACGGAATAAGCTGAATCCATTAACTCCTTTGCAATGCAGTGTGAAAGAAAAGTCTTTCCGACACCGGTGTCTCCATACAATAGTATGTTATGAAATTCTTCAGAGAATGTATCTACGAAGTTGTGACAGACATTTAATGCGGTTTCCATGGATTCCAGAGAAGACCGTCCGGTAAGCGGATCGATATGATTTCTGGAATAATAGGTCAGAGAACAGGTTGAGAAGTTCTCTTTGTCAAGGATATCTTTGAGATTGGATTGTGTGTATAAATAGTCTACAATCGCTTTTTTGAAACAGTGACATTTGTGTGTGCCAATATAACCGGTATCCTTACAGTCAGGACACTGGTAATGCATTTCCAGATAATTGGCAGGCAGACCGTGTGATTTTAACAGTGCAGGTTTCCGGGCAGAGAGTTCTTCGATCTCTGACTTTAATGAAGATAAAGCAGTCTGGTCTCCGTCCAAAAGCAGTCTTGCCTTTTTCACACTTAAAGAGGAGATGGAATGATCCATTTCCTCTAATTCAGGAATGAGAGCGTATGCCTTCTCATAGCGTTTTCTGAGCTGAAATTCATTATCCAGTTGTTTTTGTTCATAAGTACGCATTAAGTGATCGTACTGAGAATTGGAAAGTGCCATGTAATGGAAACTCCTTCATACCTAAGTATGCAAGAAAAACTGTCAGTGACAGGCTCCCTTGCATTCACATAATAAAATCTGATATGTATAATTTATTGCTGAACCAGACGGCGTTCCAGATCGTTCATATCATAGGAACGGCCATCGAAGTTATTGAACTTATTATTCTGGCTGCTTACAGGCTTCTGAGCCTGCTGTTGTCTCTTGCGCTCTTTTGCCAGTTCTTTTGCACGTTCTTTCTCTTTGCGGTAATCAGCATCAACCGCATCGATATCTTTCAACTGACGTACATTCTTGTCCTTCCAGCGCTTCAGAATGGAATCGGTGTAATCAAAGCTTGGCTGATGAATGGAATTCATTGTGCGGTCACAGGCTTCAAGGATGACTTCCAAAGCGAATCCATATTCTTCTGACCACTTGCGGATATAGGCAATCTCAGAAGCAGCAGGACCGCGTCCTTTGATACCATATGCATTCAGGACACAATAACAGTTCTTATTATAGAGAAATGAACTTGTCTTGGCAAGGTTCACAGTTGTTATGTTTTCTTCATGCCATGATAAGGCCACCTTATTAATATAATGCATACTCTTATGACCGTTCTCGACACAATATTCAATCAGATATTCAATGAGTTCAGCTGACATATTCAGCGTATCATAAAAATAAGTAATCTGGTCAATATCAGTAGCAGAAAGTGTCTTTCCGAGGTACTGCTCTGCTACGAACAGTAATTCTTTGAATTCTGCACGTTCTTTGCGGCTGCGGTACTGCTGGATGTTCGTTGTAGACGCCAAAGCCGCAGAGTCAGAGACAGAACCTGCAGGTATGGAAGACGTCATATAGCCGGACTGCACATCGTGTAATCCAGAAGAGACTGCCGGTGAAGGAGCCGTGCTCTTTGGTGAGGGATCATCCGGAGTGTCATCCAGATAATCGAGCAGTCCTTCGCTCTTCCAGTATCTCAATGCACGAAGGATATCTTTCTCGGTGCATTCAAGAAGATCAGCCAGTTCGGAAACAGAAAGACATCCGGAGGACTGATTCATATGACGGAGAAGCAGGAGATATACTTTGACATACTCTCCGTTCGCTCTGACCATATACTGGTCAATAAATTCATTATCCAGTACAGTTGCATTCGTCTGTACATATTTTGTGAGTTTTAATTCCTTCATAATAATTCCCCGTCCTCCCCGGAACCTTTGTATCGTTCGCTTCATCGTAGACACATTATAGCACCGGGAAGCCGGGGAAAAAAGAAATTTTTGAGCCAAAATCCGACTTTTTTGTGGATAAAATTGTGTGGATAATGTGGATAACTAGCGGTTAAGCAGGTTTTCCCCAATGTTTACAACGTTTCCGGCTCCCATAGTTATCAACACATCCCCTTTCTGACATCGGTCCAGACAGAAAGATTCAATCTCTTCGAAGCTTGGGAAATAGTAAGCATCGCATCCTTTTTTCTTTAATTCTTCTGCGATCATCTCAGAGGACATACCCAGAGTATCTGTCTCGCGGGCTGCATAGATGTCTGCGAGGATCACATGGTCGGCATGGGTCAGGGCATCTACGAACTCAGGGAATAAAGCTTTGGTACGTGTATAAGTATGTGGCTGGAAGATACACCAGACTTCTTTGTGAGGGTATTCCTTTGCCGCTGTTAACGTAGCGTTGATCTCTGTCGGATGGTGTGCATAATCATCAATGATCGTAAATCCATTGACTTCACCTTTGTATTCAAAACGACGGTCAGTGCCGTGGAAAGACTTCAGACCTTCTTTGATCTTGCTGAAAGGAACTCCGAGAAGATCAGCGACTGCGATTGCAGACAATGCATTGGATACATTGTGGTCTCCATTGACAGATAAGGAGATACGGTCGATAAATTCTCCGGATTTTACCAGATCAAAGGAAGCTTCACCCTTCTTGTCGTGGAGAATGTTGGTTGCACTGTAGTCAAGGGAACTGTCGTTGCCATAACGGATCACACGGCAGTCAAGGTCTGCAGTGATCTCTTCCAGATCAGGAATGTTATCATTGATGACCAGAGTTCCATCCTTCGGAAGTAATTTCGCAAAGCGGTGGAAGGAATTACGGATATCAGCCAGATCCTTGAAGAAATCCAGATGATCTTCGTCAATATTCAGGATCACACCGATCTTCGGGAAGAAATGCAGGAAACTGTTCGTGTATTCGCATGCTTCGGTAACAAAGTATTCAGAGTCGCCCACACGGATATTTCCGCCGATGGCTTTCAGGATTCCGCCTACGGAGATCGTAGGGTCCAATTCTCCGGCGAGGAGAATGTGTGAAAGCATCGAAGTTGTGGTTGTCTTTCCGTGGGTACCGGAGATTGCAATCGGCATATCATAGTTCGTCATTAACTGTCCGAGTAATTCCGCACGGGTCAGCATAGGGAGCCCCTGTCTTACTGCTTCGGCATATTCTTCGTTATCCGGATGGATAGCTGCTGTGTATACAACTACATCAATACCAGGAATGATGTTAGAAGCTTTCTGTCCGTAGAATACCTTTGCACCCATCTGCTCAAGGTGATCTGTAAGGGCAGATTCCTTATTATCGGATCCGGAAATAGTGAAGCCTTCTTTTAAAAGAATCTCTGCAAGACCGCTCATGCTGATTCCGCCGATTCCGATAAAGTGTACGTGTATAGGGGTTTCAAAATTAATTTTATACATAATATACCATCCTTTATGTTCATTTTGGTAAAAATATCATCATAAAAACTACATGTTCTTCATATTATTATAAACATATATCAAAAAAAATCCAACCCGTAAGTTTTTGTAATAATTTAACAAAAAGATTGCGGAAATGTTTGAAAAATTGTAAAAATTGTTAGCAACATGGGAGGAAGTATGATATAATAAAAAAAGCAAGACTACTGAGAAGGGGTGATGACATGAGGAAAAAGGAAATGATAGCAATGTTGCTGGCAGGAGGACAAGGCAGCAGACTTGGAGTTCTCACAGCCAAAGTTGCAAAGCCGGCCGTTGCATTTGGTGGTAAATACCGCATTATTGATTTTCCACTCAGCAACTGCATTAATTCAGGAATCGATACGGTAGGTGTACTGACACAGTACCAGCCATTAAGACTGAATGCACATATAGGGATTGGTATTCCATGGGATCTTGACAGGAATTACGGAGGCGTAACAGTGCTTCCGCCATATGAGAGAAGCGGAAGCAGTGAATGGTATTCCGGAACTGCGAATGCGATCTATCAGAATCTGGATTATATGGAGCAGTTTGATCCGGATTATGTTCTGATCTTGTCAGGAGATCACATTTATAAGATGGATTATGAGGTAATGCTGGATTATCATAAGGCACATAATGCCGATGTAACGATTGCGGCAATGCCTGTACCGATGGAAGAGGCGAGCCGTTTTGGAATCGTTATCGCAGACGAGGATGGAAGAATTCAGGAGTTCCAGGAAAAGCCGGCAGAGCCGAAGAGTAACCTGGCATCCATGGGAATTTACATTTTCTCATGGAAAGCGTTGAAGGAAGCGCTTGAGACATTGAAGGACGAGCCGGGATGTGATTTTGGAAAACATATCATTCCGTATTGTCACAATAAAGGCGAGAGATTATTTGCATATGAATATAACGGATATTGGAAAGACGTAGGAACGCTGGGATCATATTGGGAGGCCAATATGGAACTGATCGATATTATTCCGGAATTTAATTTGTATGAAGAGTTCTGGAAGATATATACCAACAGTGAGATCCTGCCGCCACAGTATATTTCCGCACAGTCTGTGATAGAAAGAAGTATTATCTGTAACGGAGCGGAAGTGTATGGAGAGGTACATAACAGTATTATAGGATCCGGCGTTATCATAGGAGAAGGTTCTGTTATCAAGGATTCTATTATTATGAAAGACGCCAGAATCGGAAAGAATTGCGTGGTAGATAAGGCGATCATTGCTGAAAATTGTGTTGTCGGAGATAATGTTACATTTGGTATCGGAAGCGATGTGCCGAACAAATTAAAACCGGCGATCTATTCCTTTGGACTGGTTGCTGTGGGTGAAAAATCCGTGATACCGGATGGCGTACAGATTGGAAAGAATACTGCTGTCAGTGGCGTAACATCCAAAGAAGATTACCCGGATGGAGTACTGGAAAGTGGCGAAACATTGATAAAGGCAGGTGGACAGGCATGAGAGCAGTTGGAATTATTTTAGCAGGTGGTAACAGCAACAAGATGCGTGAACTGACACATAAGAGAGCAGTAGCGGCGATGCCGATCGCAGGAAGCTACAGAGCAATCGACTTTGCGCTCAGCAATATGTCAAATTCTCACATTCAGAAAGTAGCAGTTCTGACGCAGTATAATGCACGTTCACTGAATGAACATCTGAATTCCTCAAAATGGTGGGATTTCGGAAGAAAACAGGGGGGACTTTATGTATTTACCCCGACGATCACAGCAGAGAACGGATACTGGTATCGCGGAACGGCAGATGCCATATACCAGAATCTGGATTTCTTAAAACGTTGTCATGAACCTTATGTTATTATTACATCAGGTGATGCAGTATATAAGATGGATTATAACAAAGTGCTGGAATATCATATTGCAAAGAAAGCAGATATTACAGTTGTTTGTAAAGAACTTGGTCCGAACGAAGATGCGAGCCGTTTCGGAACGATCAAAATGAATGATTCTATGCGCATTGAAGAATTCGAAGAGAAGCCGATGGTGGCACAGTCACAGATTGTATCAACAGGTATCTATGTAATCAGAAGACGCCAGCTGATCGATCTGATCGAACATTGCGCAGAAGATGACAGACATGATTTTGTGACCGATGTTCTCATCAGGTATAAGAATCTGAAGAAAATCTACGGTTATAAAATAAAAGATTACTGGAGCAACATTTCAACAGTGGATGCATATTATCAGACAAATATGGATTTCCTGAAGCCAGAAGTACGGGAATATTTCTTCCGGACACAGCCGAGCATCTATTCCAAGGTCAGTGACCTGCCGCCGGCAAAATATAATCCGGGATCTATGGTTAAGAACAGTCTTGTGGCAAGCGGAAGCATTATTAATGGAACAGTCGAGAATTCGATTCTTTTCAAGAAGACATTCGTGGGGAACAACTGTGTCATTAAGAATTCCATTATTTTGAATGATGTCTATCTCGGAGATAATGTATATATTGAGAATTGCATTGTGGAAAGCAGAGATACGATTCGGGCAAATACACGTTATGTTGGTGAAAATGGTGTGAGAGTAGTCGTAGAAAAAAATGAGAGGTATGCACTTTAAGAGAAAATGGTGCAAAGGCTAGAAGAAAGGGGCTAGAAAAATGCAGATTACAGATGTACGCGTGCGTAAAGTAGCAAAGGAGGGCAAGCTGAAAGCTGTCGTTTCCATTACCATGGATGAGGAATTTGTGGTACATGACATTAAGGTGATTGAAGGAGAGAAGGGACTCTTTATTGCAATGCCTAGCAAGAAAGCTGTGGATGGGGAATATAGAGATATTGCACATCCGATCAATTCAAGAACAAGAGAGCGCATTCAGAATTTTATCCTTGAGAAATATGAAGAAGCACTGGCAGAGGATGCAGCAGAAGCATAGATGGTATATGTATCGGCGAAAAAAAAGGAGCAGGAATTTCCTGCTCCTTTTTCAATAGTCATTATTCTGGATCGTCTTCCAGTTGAAAATGCATCGCTTTGTGTGTGACCGGATGCTTGAAATCCAGCTTATAAGCACACAGCCGGATCGTCTGCCAGCCTTTTGTACCAGCAAGAGTCGGATTATATTTTGTATCTCCAACGATCGGACATCCGATAAATGCGAGCTGTACACGGATCTGGTGATGGCGGCCGGTATCCAGATGGATTTCCAGCTCAGTTCCGTGGAAAGCAGCAGGTGCGGTAAACAGCCAGTCCGTAACAGCAACTGTATCATAATGCAGCCGTGCAATCTTCGCTCCGTTTTCCTTCGCAGAACAGATCTGGGAAGTGTTCGTTCTGGCATCTTTGACCATATAATTCTCAAGTGTTCCTTCTTCCTCTGAAGGAGCATTGGTGACAAGGGCGCGGTAATATTTCCCGAATCCCTGATTCTGTAACTGCTTATTCAGATCCTTTGCAGCAGCCGGAGTCTTGGCAAAGACAAGGATTCCGGCGACCGGCTGGTCGAGTCTGTGGATGACGGCAAGGTAAGGCTCAGCTGAGCCGGGGTTCCTGGAACCACTGGATTTCGTCAGATGGTTCCTGATCAGGCTGACCATGTCAGGGTAACGGATACTTTTGCTCTGGGTTGCGATGCCGTGTGGTTTGACACAGACCAGAATGTGTGGGTCTTCATATAATATATTTAAACTGTTCATGTATTTCTCCTTTGCTGAAACAAATGATATACTTATTAAATCATGGTGGGGGAAAAACTGCAAGAAGTTGGGGAGAAAAGAGGAAATCTATGAGTGAGAAGGCACTGGCGGAAGCTGAGATAGAAGTGATATCTTGACAAAACATACCTCATGGATTAAAATAATTGACAATTCAACATTTTTTATGGCGATGAAGGGAATTAGTACATGAGAATCCAGCTACAGAGAGGATATCATATGGTGTGAGATATCTGCTGTTCATCACATGGAACCGGTCCTGGAGCCACTGTATGAAAGTGCAGCGTGTCAGCCGGCGTTAACGGCCAATGAAGAGAGCTGCGAAAGGGTCGCAGTTAACTAGGGTGGTACCGCCGAGCTTTTCGGTCCCTTTTTCGGGGAGTCGAAAGGCCCGGCGTTTTTTGTGCCAGGTTGCGGAACTCCCGGCAAAAAAATAACGTGGAATAAGGATTCCACCAAAATTGAAAAGGAGAAGAGAAACATGGCAAAGGAAAAATTAGTCAAAAACATTACATCTCGTGACGAAGATTTCGCACAGTGGTACACAGACGTTGTACGTGAAGCAAATCTTTGTGATTATTCAAGCGTAAAAGGATGCATGAACTACTTACCGAATGGTTATGCGATCTGGGAACTGATCCAGTCAGATCTGGACAGACGTTTTAAAGAAACAGGAGTTGAGAATGTATACCTGCCAGTACTGATTCCGGAATCACTTCTGGAAAAAGAGGCTGATCACGTAGAAGGATTCGCACCGGAAGTTGCATGGGTAACACATGGTGGAATGGAAAGACTGCAGGAAAGATTATGTGTACGCCCTACATCAGAGACACTGTTCTGTGACCTCTGGGCAAAGACTGTAAAATCATACAGAGATCTTCCAAAGGTATGGAACCAGTGGAACTCCGTTCTCCGTTGGGAGAAAACAACAAGACCATTCCTCCGTTCAAGAGAATTCTTGTGGCAGGAAGGCCATACACTTCATGCAACATATGAAGAAGCTGAAGAAAGAACAATCCAGATGTGGGAAGTTTATAAGGATTGCTATAAAGAGACAATGGCTATTCCATTCGTAGCAGGAAGAAAGGCAGAACACGAGAAATTTGCAGGAGCAGAAGACACATATACGATCGAAGCGCTGATGCATGACGGAAAAGCACTTCAGTCTGCAACAAGCCACTTCTTCGGAAACGGATTCCCAGATGCATTCGGAATCAAATATGTAGATAAGAACAACGAACTGCACAGTGCATACGAGACATCATGGGGATGGTCAACAAGAAGTATCGGAGCCCTGATCATGGTTCACGGTGATGATGACGGACTGGTACTGCCGCCACACGTAGCACCGGTTGAATGTAGAATCATTCCAATCGCCCAGCACAAAGAAGGCGTACTTGACAGATCTTACGCACTGCTTGATGAACTGAAAAAAGCAGGATACAGAGTGAAGATCGATGATTCTGATAAGAGTACAGGATGGAAATTCTCTGAGCAGGAGATCCTTGGTATCCCGACACGTATCGAGATCGGACCAAAGGATATCGAGAAGAACCAGGTTGTTGTGGTACGTCGTGACAACCGTGAGAAGATCGTTGTATCTCTCGATGAGATCGCAGTAAAACTTCGCGAAATCTTAGAGCAGGAACAGCAGGATATGTACAACAGAGCAGAAGAATTCCTGAACAGCCACATTGATACAGCTACTACAATGGATGAGATGGTTGAGAAGTTCAAAGCCAACCGTGGATTTGTAAAAGCATGCTGGTGTGGAGATCCGGAATGTGAAGGAGAAGTAAAATATAACACAGGCGGAGCTGCTACAAGATGTCTGATCGAAGATGAAGAATTCATTTCCGATAAGTGTATCTATTGCGGAAAACCTGCGAAACACATGGCTTACTGGGGTAAATCATACTAAAAATAAACGGATTATAAAGATGGACGGTGGATAAAAAAATCCACCGTCTATTTTCATCCACAGCCACCGGCAAAAATATGGTATGATATAGGATGTTGATAACGTGGATAGACGGAGGAGATATTTGTGGATAACTTTAATATAAAATTACCGGATGATGTACAGTTTATCATTCATACCTTACAGTCGCATGGATTTGAAGCATACGCAGTCGGAGGATGTGTCAGAGATTCCATCCTTGGAAGAGAACCGGGTGACTGGGATATTACAACATCGGCGATGCCGGAAGAGACAAAGGCATTATTCGACAAAACATTTGATACCGGAATTGAACATGGGACGATAACGGTACTTCTGAATCATGAGGGATACGAAGTTACGACGTACAGGATCGATGGAAAATATGAGGACAGCAGACATCCGAAAGAAGTGACGTTTACAAGGAATCTGAAGGAAGACCTGCTCAGACGGGATTTTACGATCAATGCCATGGCATACAATGATAAGGATGGAATCGTAGATATCTTTGGAGGAATGCAGGATCTGGAAAAGCATATGATCCGTTGTGTGGGAAATGCAAAGGAACGGTTCTCAGAAGATGCACTCCGGATTTTAAGAGGTGTCAGGTTCGCAGCGCAGCTGGGATTTGAGATCGATGAGGAGACAAAAGAAGGAATGAGGCTTCTTGCGCCGACACTGGAACACATCAGTGCGGAGAGGATACAGGTTGAATTAGTCAAGATGCTGACATCTGACCGGCCGGAGCTGATAAGAACTGCCTATGAACTTGGGATTACGAAGGTATTTTTGCCGGAATTTGACCGGATGATGGAGACGGAGCAGGAAACACCGCATCATATGTATACCGTCGGGGAACATACCATTCATGCAATGATGAATGTCCGCAATGATAAGATATTAAGATTAACAATGTTACTGCACGATGCAGGAAAACCGGAATACAAGACCGTGGATGAAGACGGTACTGCGCATTTTAAAATGCATGCATCGGGAAGTGAACGCATTGCGAAAGAAGTACTCCGTAGATTAAAATTCGATAATGATACGATGCATAAAGTTACAAGACTTGTGCTGAATCATGATTACCGCATGCCGGCCGTGCCGAAGAATGTCAGAAGAGCAATGAATAAGATCGGCGAAGACATTTTCCCATATTATATGGAAGTCAGAAGGGCGGATGTTCTGGCGCAAAGTGAGTACCAGAGAGCAGAAAAGTTAAAAAATCTGGATGAAGTAGAACAGACATATGCAGAGATCATAGAAAAAGGGCAGTGTGTTTCGTTGAAAGAATTAGCTGTGACAGGCAGAGATCTGATCCGGGCAGGAATGAAGCCGGGAAAAGAGATCGGGGAAAAGTTAAACGAATTATTGAACCTTGTGATCGAGAATCCGGAAATGAATACGAAAGAGACCCTGTTGAATTATATTTCCCCTGATAAAGAGCTATAACAGCAGTGAATATTTTTTATATTTCCTACATACATTTAAAAAGAATATCAAGTGTAAAGTGCGGGGAATATGAATGCAGGAATTTGAACAAAAAATACTGGAACAATATGATATAGAAGTAAACAGCACCCGTAAAGTCAGAGGTGCTGTTTTATGCGAAACGAACAAAGGGGTATTCCTTTTGAAGGAAGTTACAACATCCGAAAAAAGAATCCCTGCGTTATGTGAACTTTATACCTGGCTTTATGAACAAGGAGAGCATCAGATCGATTATATGATAGCGAACCGGAATGGAGAATATATCTCTTCATTGGATAGTGGTGAGCGGTATATGCTGAAAAAATGGTATGCAGGACGTGAATGCGATATAAAAAAGACCGGGGAAATATTAGAAGCAGCCGGGAATCTGGCAAAATTACATACTGTTATGAGGCATGAGCTGGAGCATGGGATTGCAGAAGGGATTAAGACCGGTGAAAAATACAGACGGCATAACCGGGAGTTAAAAAAAGTACGGCAGTTTGTCAGAAAAGCTGTCCCGAAAGGGGAGTTTGAATTTGCATTTTTGCAGCAGTTCGAACTGATGTATCAGTGGGCAGAAGCAGCGGTGTGTGAACTGGAACAGTCGGATTATGAACAATTGTATCAGGAAGAGATGAACCGTTCCGGTATGACGCATGGAGAGTATAATTACCATAATATCATCATGACAAGAGAAGGAATCGCGACAATGAATTTTGAAAAATTCCGTCGGGATATCCAGGTAGAGGATCTGTATTATTTTCTCAGAAAAGTAATGGAGAAAAGCGGGTGGAAGCTTCGGCTCGGAGATGGCATGCTGAATGCATATTCTGCAATCCACCCACTTACCAGAAGTGAAACAGAATATCTGAAAATCCGTCTGATCTATCCGGAAAAGTTCTGGAAAATTGCAAATTCCTACTATTGCATGAATAAAGCGTGGATATCGGTAAAAAATACAGAGAAACTAAAGACTGCAATAAAGCAGGCAGAAGAGAAAAAAATGTTTTTAAAAGAGCTGTTTGGATTTGAGCTCTGAGGACATCTAAAAATGCCGGAAAACCTTGAAAATACAGGGAAAACGGGGGATTTACCTTGACATTCCGTATGAAAACAGGTATAACAGTACATAAAGGCATGTCATATGACGGGGTATGGACAGTGGCTTTGTATAAAAAGAATCGAAATTATGAATTCTAAATGTAAATAAGAGGAGGATATATCCATGAACAAAACAGAACTGATCGCAGCAATCGCTGACCAGGCAGAATTATCAAAGAAAGATTCCGAGAAAGCTTTAAAAGCATTCGTTGATGTTGTAACAGATGAATTAAAGAAAGAGCATAAAGTACAGGTTGTTGGATTTGGTACTTTCGAAGTAAGCATGAGAGCTGAGAGAGAAGGAAGAAATCCTCAGACAGGCGAGACTATGAAGATTGCAGCTTGCAAAGCACCAAAGTTCAAAGCTGGTAAAGCATTAAAAGATGCTATCAACGAGTAGTCTGAATTTGTAATATTTATCCGAAAGGATTTATACCGGAGAGTGTCCTGATACTCTTCGGTTTTTTTAACATTATGCGTTCGAAAGAACCGGCTGACAGTAAAGTATACAGGAGAACAGATAGATGAGATTAGATAAATTTTTAAAAGTATCCAGATTGATCAAACGCCGGACGGTTGCGAATGAAGCCTGCGATGCCGGCCGTGTACTGGTAAATGATAAACCGGCCAAGGCATCTGTAAAAGTAAAACCGGGAGATATCATAGAGATCCAGTTCGGAACAAGAACCGTCAAAGTAGAAGTTCTTGATATTAAAGATACAACGAAAAAAGAAGAGGCAGGAGACCTTTTCAAATATTTATAAACCTTATAAAAAGCCTGTGAAAAAGCAGCGGATCATCACAACCTTTCTTATATAATTATATGAAAAGTCATAATTTTTATTTTATTTTCATATGATTAGTAAGAAAGGTTGTGATAGTTTTGGAGACGGTAGCAGCACAGAAAAACCATAAACTGATATTGAATAACCGGAAGGCAGGACTGGTGACAGGTGTTCTGGATGTGCTGTCTTTTAATCTGAATGAGATATTACTGGAGACAGAGCAGGGAATGCTGATGGTGAGAGGAACAGATCTGCACGTGAACCGTGTGAATCTTGAAAAGGGAGAGATCGATCTGTCGGGAAACATTGACAGCATCTCATATTCGGATATCCATTCAACGGCAAAGCAGGCAGGAAGTCTTTTTGAAAAGTTATTCCGGTGATCTGCAGGTGAACCGGGAATGCCATGAGGAATAAGGAAAATAAGGTGGAATGTAAGATGGGGATAGGAAAAGAGCTGTTCATATTTCTGCTGGCGGTCCTGGCCGGGGCAATCGTACGTCTTGCATACCGTTGTATCAGCTGCCTGCGGGAAGTGGTACACCATGCTCATTGGGTTATTGAACTGGAGGATCTGGTTTATTGGATCGGAACCGCAATTTTTTTGTTTGTGCAGATTTACTACACAAGCAGTGGTAGTGTGCGGTGGTACTTCATACTAGGTGTTGGAATCGGCGGGATCATTATGTCAGTTTTTCTTGTGGTTATTGGGAAAATGTGTCGGAAAATTGTACGGCGGCATAGCAGATTTTTTGCCGAAACACTTGAAAAAGCCGGGAAAAAAAGATAGAATAAAAACAATTAACAGGTGAGTGAAACGGCAGGGCTGCCGGCAAGGGTGAGTAAATTAATATGAATGATGTAAAGCAGAGAAACCGCAGAAGACGGCAGCGCAAGCGTTCTCAGAATCATAAGAGGAGTGTGCTGGCGATCAGCGCAGTTGTTCTCATGTTGACAGTTATGGTGTCTGCAAACAGTATGACATTAAAGGCAAAGAACAGGGAGTATCAGGCGCAGGAGACGGAATTAAAAGAGCAGATCCAGGCAGAACAGGATCGGAAAAAAGAGATTAAAGAATTGGAAAAATACGTTGGAACGGATAAATATGTAGAAGATGTAGCAAAAGAAAAGCTGGGTCTGGTACATGACAACGAGATTGTTTTTAAATCAAAATAAGAATATAAAAGACGAATGATAAGCTTCAGGAAGAGATTCCTGAAGCTTTTTTCCGTCATGCATTCAGAAGAAAGGGGAACGACAAAGTTGGCACAGATAAAGGAACAGGAAATATTTGTAAATCCATATGTGGTACAGATGGACAAATTTGCCGATTCACTGCAGCATTTATCCAAAACATTTCTGAATATGGAGGCATACAAAGGAACCTTGTCAAGAGAAGAAATTGAAGAAATGTTTGAAAAGGTGACAGGGAACGTCTGTGCAGGTTGTGAACGGCGGGGAGAATGCCTGGGAGAAAAGCGTTCGGTGACTTATCAGATGATGTATGAGATCATGTGTGCGGCAGAAGAATATGGTGCAGAACTGAATATGGAATTAAAACGCAGGCTGAAGAGACAGTGCCTGTTTGCACCGCGCTTTTTAAGAGAGAGTCTGGAAGAATTCGAGAATGCCAAGCAGATCCTGATGTGGAATCACAGACTGGTGCAGGCGAGAGAGGGATATGCAAGACAACTTACGAGCTTTGCTAAAATGATACAGTATACAACCAGAGAACTGGATGCCGGAATCTTTCAGGATGACCATTTGGAGAAGCGTATAAAGGCAGCACTGAAAAAAGAAAATATAAAGATGCTGTCGGTTGTATTTTACATGACACAGCAGGGCAAATACGAAGTCCATCTGACGGTAAAAGCCATGAAAGGACGGGTCGTCCTTGCAAAAGATGTTGCGTTTCTGGTGGGAAAATGTATAGGAAGAACGATGATCCCGAGACAGGGGGAAAGGCTTGTGGTCGGAGAAGAATACGGCACCATTGCCTGTATGGAGGGAGCAAAGTTCCAGACACTGCAGGGAGTTGCGAGGATCGGGAAAGGACTGGAAGAGATATCGGGGGATACGTTTCTGATGAAGGATCTTCCGGGTGGACGCAAAGGAGTTGCGCTTTCGGATGGTATGGGGTCCGGAGAGGAAGCATTCCGGGACAGTACAATGGTGGTGGAGATGCTGGAAGAGCTGTTGGAAGCAGGATTCCCGGCAGAGACAGCGGTGCAGATGATGAATACGGCGCTGGTGACAGGACGGGAAGAAGTGAAATTCTGTACATTGGATGTCTGTCTGTTCGATCTGTACCAGGGAAGCTGTGAATTTGTAAAGGCCGGAGCCTCGGCGACTTTTATTAAGAGGAAGAAAGAAGTTGAAAAAATCGAATCGACGACACTTCCGATCGGTGTTGTGCAGAATATAGAACTGGACAGGGAAGAGCGGAATCTGGAATCGGGAGAATATGTGATCATGGTGACAGATGGCGTGATGGATGCCCTGCCTGCAGGCGGACAGGAAGAAAAATTAGTGGAATTCATCCGGGAGACGGATATTGTCAATCCGACGGAATTTGCCCGCAGGATTCTAAGCCAGGTGTTGAAAAGTTCCGGCGGGATGCCGATGGATGATATGACGGTGATGGTAATTGGAATATGGGGCTTAAGTTGACTTTCTATAAGAAATTTTATATATTTAATTTATATATAGCTTATATATTTGCCATATCGGTGAGAGGAAGATCAAGGACCGGGCAGGAAGAGCTTATACAGACAGAATAAAGGAAAAGGAAGGCCGGAATGTATCAACGGGTGAAAGCATATGTGGAAAAATACCATATGTTACAGGAGAATGATCATGTAATCACAGGCGTATCTGGAGGCGCAGACTCCGTATGCCTTCTTTTCATGTTAAAAGAACTTAAAAAAGAGATACCATTGGAACTGACGGTGGTGCATATCCACCATGGGATCCGCGGTGACAGTGCGGATGCCGATGAGAGATATGTAAAGGAGCTATGCAGACAACTCGGGGTCAGGTATCTGGCGTTTCATGAGAATGTCGAGCAGTATGCAAAAGAACAGGGATTGACGGTGGAAGAGGCAGGCCGGAATGTCAGGCGGCAGATATTTGAAAAGGTGTGCAAAGAGAAAAACGGTACAAAGATCGCGCTGGCACATCACCAGAACGACAATGCGGAGACGCTTTTGTGGAATTTAAGCCGTGGATGCGGTCTGCGTGGACTTGGCGGTATCAGTCCGGCAGAAGGAGATACCGTCCGGTATATCCGTCCGCTTCTCTGTGTGCAGAGATGTGAGATTGAAGCATTTTTACAGGAAAAGGGAATCCGTTATTGTACGGATGAGACGAATCTGGAAGATCACTATACGAGGAACCGGATCCGGAATCATGTGATTCCTTATCTCGAACAGGAGATCAATCCGCAGGCGGTCATGCATATGTCTGAGACGATGGAGCAGATGCGTGCGGTGTGGGCGTTTATGGAACGGGAAGTGCAAAAATGCAGGGAGCGATATGTGGAAAAGCGGCCATGGGGGAGCGCGGAAACACATCTGTATGAAGAATGTGAATGCGTTCCGGAACTGCTGATCAAAGAGGAGTTATTCCGGGATACCGATAAGACGGTACGTTCGTTCCTGATCCATGCGCTGTTGTGTGAGCTGGCAGGACGCAGAAAAGATATCGAGCAGGTGCATGTAAGACTGATCGAAGATCTGGCACAGCGTCAGACCGGAAGAAAGATCAGCCTTCCTTATAAAATGACAGCGGAAAAATGTTATGATGGAATCCTGCTTGGCAGACCGGATCTCAAAACAGGGAAAAAAGAGAGCGCCGGCAATGAACCGGTAGTGCATATGCGGATGTTTGAACCAACAGCGGAAACAGGCGCATTTCCTAAAAAAACCTACACGAAATGGTTTGACTATGATATAATTAAGAGCACTGTAAAAATAAGACATAAAGAGCCCGGTGACTATATCACGATCGACAGAAATGGCGGAACGCAGAGTCTGAAGAAGTATTTTACCAATGCGAAGATCCCGCGGGAAGACAGAGATAAGATCTGGCTGGCAGCAGATGGCAGCCACATTCTGTGGATTATCGGATACAGACAGAACCAGGCGTATCAGATTACAGATGAGACCAAAAGGATTCTGGAAATAGAATTTAACGGAGGAGAAGAAGATGGCAGAGACAGTTAAAGTATTAGTTCCTGAAGAGGATGTTGCAAAGAGAATCAAAGAACTTGGAGAACAGATCAGCAAAGACTATGCGGGAAAGCAGGTGCATCTGATCTGCGTGTTAAAGGGCGGAGTATTCTTTATGTGTGAACTGGCAAAGAGAATCACCGTTCCGGTATCTATGGATTTTATGAGTGTCAGCAGCTACGGTGACGGAACAAAGTCAAGCGGTGTCGTTAAGATCGCCAAAGACTTAGATGAGACACTGGAAGGAAAAGATGTGCTGATCGTGGAGGATATCATTGATTCGGGAAGAACATTATACTATCTGATGGGTATCCTGGCTAAGAGAAATCCAAAGAGTATGAAGCTTTGTACACTTCTGGACAAACCGGAAAGAAGAGTAAAAGATGTAAAAGTAGATTATGTCGGATTCAATATCCCGGATGAATTTGTTGTGGGATATGGCCTGGATTACGCTCAGAGATATAGAAATCTTCCGTTTATCGGAGTAGTAGAGGGCGTAGAATAGGCGCGTCATAAGAAAGGAGCCTGAAAATTGAATAATAAGAAAGCGAGAGGACTGAACGGTGCCGTATTCCTGGTGTTTGTCGTATTTTTGTTCGCAGCACTATGGTTTACCAATCAGTTCGATCAACGAGAAAAAGAGATTTCCTGGAAAAATTTCCAACAGTTGATTCAAGATGACAAGATCGAGTCGGTAGAAGTGAATCAGAATAAGAGTGTCCCGACGGGACGTGTAGAGATTACGTTGAAGGGAGACGACGATTCCGATAAGATCAGATATCTGTATGTCTCTGATGTTAACGAGATTCAGGATTATCTGAAAGAACAGAATGTGGAGTATACGATGCCGGATATCCCTCAGGACAGCTGGGCAGCAACCACATTTCTGCCGGTTATCCTTACACTGGGCGGAGTTTTCCTGATCTTCGGTCTGATGAACCGGCAGGGCGGCGGTGCGAATTCGAAAGCGATGAATTTTGGAAAGAGCCGTGCAAGACTGAGCACAGACCGTGACAAGAAAGTGACATTTGCCCAGGTGGCAGGTCTGGAAGAAGAGAAAGAGGAACTGGAGGAGATTGTTGATTTCCTGAAATCTCCGAAGAAATATATCCAGGTGGGAGCAAGAATCCCGAAAGGCGTGCTGCTGGTAGGCCCTCCGGGAACAGGTAAGACACTGCTTGCGAAGGCAGTTGCCGGAGAAGCGGGAGTTCCGTTCTTTACGATCTCCGGTTCGGATTTTGTGGAAATGTTTGTCGGTGTCGGTGCATCCCGTGTCAGAGACTTGTTCGAGGAGGCTAAGAAAAATGCGCCTTGTATCATCTTTATCGATGAGATCGATGCAGTTGCAAGACGCCGTGGAACCGGAATGGGCGGCGGACATGACGAGCGCGAGCAGACCCTGAACCAGTTACTTGTAGAGATGGATGGTTTTGGTGTCAATGAAGGTATCATCGTGATGGCGGCAACCAACCGTGTAGATATCCTTGATCCGGCAATCCTTCGTCCGGGACGATTCGACCGCAAGGTTATGGTTGGAAGACCTGATATCAAAGGGCGTGAGGAGATCCTTAAGGTTCATGCGAAAGGCAAACCACTGAGTGAGGAAATCAATCTGCAGCAGATCGCGCAGACAACAGCAGGATTTACCGGTGCAGATCTGGAAAACCTCCTGAACGAGGCAGCAATTCTTGCTGCAAAGGATAACAGAGTATTCTTAAAACAGGATGATATTAAGAAAGCATTTGTAAAAGTCGGAATCGGTGCGGAGAAGAAGAGCCGTGTCATTTCCGAAAAAGAGAAGAGAATCACAGCATTTCATGAAGCAGGGCATGCGATCCTGTTCCATGTACTCCCGGATGTGGGACCTGTATACAGTGTTTCGATCATTCCGACGGGAAGTGCAGGAGGATATACGATGCCGCTTCCGGAAAAGGATGAGATGTTTAATACAAAAGGAAAGATGCTTCAGGATATTACGGTATCACTTGGCGGACGTGTAGCTGAAGAAGAAGTATTTGATGACATCACAACCGGTGCATCCCAGGATATCAAACAGGCAACCGGTCTGGCAAAATCCATGGTTACAAAGTTTGGTATGTCAGAGGCAGTCGGGTTGATCAATTATGATGATGACAACAATGAGGTGTTCATCGGACGTGATCTGGCGCATACAGCAAGAGGCTACGGAGAGGGCGTGGCTACTGTGATCGACCAGGAAGTAAAGAGAATTATTGATGAATGTTATGACAGAGCAAGACATATCATTAGAAAATATGACGATGTTCTGCATGCATGCGCAGACCTTCTGCTGGAAAAAGAAAAGATTTCCCGGGAAGAATTCGAAGCGCTGTTCCCGGAAGATGTATCGGAGGACTAGAAGGAAGAATGTTCCTTTCCGGAAACAAAAAATGAGAGAGGTGTTAGTTATATGAATAAGGCGGCTTTATTTTGTGATGGAACAGAAGGGTATGTATATCCCCCTGAACCGAAGGAGAACGAACTGGTAACGTTCCGGTTCCGTACGGCGAAGGATGATGTGGACAGAGTAGGGCTTGTGACATCAACTGACACATATGTAATGGAAAAAGAATGCACACAGGGAGAATTTGATTATTATACGTTCGAAGTACGTCTGGAGGCAGAGCCTTTCAGATATTGTTTCGAAGTGCAGTCTGGAACAGAAAAATATTATTATGGACGATGTGGAATCTCTCGCGAGATCCTGGAGTACTATAACTTTGTTGTAGTACCCGGATTTTCCACACCGGACTGGGCAAAGGGAGCGGTTATGTATCAGATATTTACAGACCGCTTTTATAACGGAGATAAGTCAAATGATGTAGAGACGAACGAGTATTACTATATCGGAGATTATTCCCGGAGAGTAACGAACTGGGATAAATATCCGGCGAACATGGGTGTGAGAGAATTCTACGGCGGGGATCTGCAGGGAGTCATGGATAAGCTTGATTATCTGCAGGAACTGGGTGTAGAAGTTGTATATTTTAATCCATTATTTGTGTCACCGTCGAACCATAAATACGATATCCAGGATTATGATCACATTGATCCGCATTATGGAAAGATCGTAGATGACGGAGGCGAGGTGCTTCCGGATGGTGTGACGGATAACAGTCAGGCAACGAAGTATAAAAAACGCACGACAGGTTTTAAGAACCTGGAAGCAAGTAATGAGTTGTTCATTAAGCTGGTAGAAGAATTACACCGTCGTGGGATGAAAGTGATCCTGGACGGCGTATTCAACCATTGTGGTTCATTTAATAAGTGGATGGACCGTGAGAGAATATACGAAGGCGAAAAAGATTATGACCCGGGTGCTTATATATCGGCAGACAGTCCGTACAGAAGCTACTTCCGTTTCTTCAAAGAAGGACCGGAGAACTGGCCGTATAATGGTAATTATGATGGCTGGTGGGGACATGATACTTTGCCGAAACTGAACTATGAAGATTCTGTAAAGCTGGAAAATTATATCTTATATATCGGACGGAAATGGGTATCACCGCCGTATAATGTAGATGGATGGCGTCTGGATGTGGCAGCAGATCTGGGACGCAGCAATGAATACAACCATGATTTCTGGAAGAAATTCAGAAGAGCCGTGAAAGATGCGAATCCGAATGCACTGATCCTTGCTGAACATTACGGAGATCCGAGCGACTGGCTTAAAGGTGACGAGTGGGATACCGTCATGAACTATGATGCATTCATGGAGCCGATCACATGGTTCCTGACGGGAATGGAAAAGCACAGTGATGAGGCCAGAGAAGAACTTCTTGGTAACATCGATAACTTTATCGGTTCGATGGCACATCATATGTCGAATATGCTGACCCCGTCACTGCAGGTGGCAATGAACGAACTCTCGAACCATGATCATTCGAGATTCCTTACGAGAACGAACCACATGGTTGGCCGGGTAGAACATCTGGGACCGGAAGCTGCAAATGAATATGTAAATAAAGCAGTTATGCGTGAAGCGGTCGTCATGCAGATGACATGGGTCGGAGCACCGACCATATATTATGGTGATGAGGCGGGTGTCTGTGGATTCACGGACCCGGATAACAGAAGAACCTATCCGTGGGGACGTGAGGACCATGCGCTGATCGCATTTCACAAAGAAGCGATCCGCATCCACAAAGAGCATCCGGCACTTAGAACCGGTTCTCTGAAGATACTTGGCGGAGAAGAGAATGTGCTGTCTTATGCGAGATTCAAAGGTAATGACCGGATCATCATCGTGATCAATAACCGCAGCGAACGTACGGAAGTGAAAGTTCCTGTATGGGAGGCTGAGATTCCGGCGAAATGCCGTATGAAACGTCTGCTGTATTCTTACAAAGACGGATATACAACAGAGTATGAAGAATATCTGGTAGAAGACGGAGAAGTGGTTGCGAATATGGGACCACATTCAGCACTTGTACTGGGTATGAGAAATGAAGAGGAACATGACTGGCTGTATATTTTGTAGAGTGGGTACGAACAGACTGATAGTAAAATGTTGTAAAGCAGATATGAACAGACGAATCGTGAAATAGAGAAAATAAAAAGATTACCGGAAAATGAAGTGCGTTTTCCGGTAATCTTTTTTACGTTATAAAAACGTAATGATGTGAAATCGGGTTTCGATATTTCAAAATTGTATTACTTTGTAAGAACTTCTACGCCGTCTTCTTTGATAAGAACCATGTATTCAATCTGAGCAGAGAGACCATTATCATCTGTATAAACGGTCCATCCGTTGTCTTCATCTACGTAGAATTCCGGAGAACCCTGATTGATCATCGGCTCGATCGTGAACATCATACCAGGAACCAGAACCATCTCACTGCCCTTCGGAGTAACATAACTTACGAATGGCTCTTCGTGGAATTCCAGTCCGATTCCGTGACCGCCGATCTCCTCTACGACAGAATATCCATTTTCCTGTGCATGTGAATTGATCGCATAAGCAATGTCTCCAAGATGTCCCCAAGGTTTTGCTGCTTTAAGTCCAAGCTCTACGCATTCTTTTGTAACACGGACAATACGTTCGGCTTCCGGTGATACCTCACCGATCGTGAACATACGGGATGCATCAGAGAAATATCCATTTAAGATAGTAGATACATCTACATTGATGATATCGCCGTCGATCAGAATCTCATTTTCACTTGGGATACCGTGGCAGATAACGTTGTTGATCGAAGTACATACGCTCTTTGGAAATCCTTCATAATTCAGAGGTGCCGGAATTCCGCCATGCTCTGTTGTGAAATCATATACAAGTTTATCAATCTCTGCAGTGCTCATTCCGGCATGAATGTGAGCTGCTACATGATCAAGAACTGCAGTATTCAGCTCTGCACTTTTTTTGATCATTTCAATCTGTTCCGGTGTTTTCAGTAATGAACGGTCAGGAACGATCTGACCTTTGGACGCAAGCGTCCATAATTTTATATCTAATTTATCCACAATACTACCTGCTTTCTACACAAATTTTCCACATGTATTATAACACGTTTTGGGAAAAGAGACAGGGGAATTTTTGTCAATAGGGTGGGATAGGGAATTTTTAATTTGGAGGGTATCGCTCAATCATCTAATCTGATGATTGAGCGATACTCCCTTTTTGCTTGAAATTTATGACAAAATGTTGGAATAGTGTTTAGATTATTTCAAGGCATATTTGAATTTATCGCCTCTTACCACTTGTTTTGAAATATGTAATGGGGTTCCATTGCTGTCATATACCATGTCTTCAATTAACATCAAAGCAGAACCTCTTGGAACATCTAAAAGTTCTGCTTCTTCTGAGGAAGCATAGCACAGCTCGATGGTTTTGCTACCTGTTAATGGGCGGATGTTATATTCATTTTGTAAAATCGCATAAAGTGAACCATTCAAATTTTTTGTCTGAAGAGAATCAAAAGCAGTAGTGAACCAGGTGGTTTCCATACAAATCGCGATATTGTCTACGTATCTTAATCTTTCGATTTTTAAGAGAGATTCATTCCCGCTTAAATTAAAAAATTGCTGTTGTCCTTTTGTTGGCATTTCATGTGACACAAGTATGGTCTTTGTGGTGAGTGTTTGCCCCATCAATCGAACGTTATCGGTAAAACTTAAGAAAGAAGAATTGTTCTGTCTGGTTGTTGCTGAGGATACAAAAGTTCCCTTTCCATGTGCTTTTTCGAGCAGACTTTCCTGGACAAGTATAGAAATAGCTTTTCTTACAGTACTTCGACTTACTTTGTACATATCGCTCAATTCGAATTCGGAAGGGATTTTCTCTCCTTGTTTGAATTTTCCTTCATATATATCATAACGTATCTGATCGGCCAACTGATCGTATAAAGTTTTGCTAATAGATGTGTTGAGTTGTTCCATAATAAACATACCTCCGACTTATAAATAATAAGTTTATATGTATATTATAGCAAATAAAAATTGTAAATCAAGATGTATGTAGATGTATTTTTGAAAAACGTATATTTTGATAAAAAATGTATAAAACGAACTGTGTTGTATTGTGATGTATTCACAAAATAAAAAATATGGGTTTACAAGAGTACGAAATCAATGGTATGATTTATTCAGAAACAAGATGTATGCAGACGTCATAATACAAGTTGAGGTGTCAACGGAATAGAAAGGAGAAAAAAGAATGAGAAAGTTTTTGTTAGCATCCCATGCGTATCTGGCCAAGGGAATGAAGTCATCATTGGAATTAATCCTGGGTAAACAGGAGTGTGTGGATGTATTGTGTGCATATACGGATGAACAATATGACATCAAAGTGGAGATTGAAAAGAAACTTACAGCACTTCAGCCGGAAGATGAGTTGATCGTAATTACGGATCTGTTTGGAGGAAGTGTAAATAACGAATTTACATCGTTACTTACTAATACAGATAAAAAGATTTATCTGATTTCTGGAATGAATCTTGCGTTGGTTATGAACCTGGTTGTGAATAAAGATGAAGATGCAGATATGGAATCAATGATCAAAGACTGTATGGAAGAATCAAAGGGTATGATGATTTACTGTAATGATCTTTTAAAACAGGAAGATGTTGTTGATGAAGATGATTTTTAATTTATAAAGGAGGATATAAGCATGGTACTAATGACAAGAGTGGATTGTAGATTGTTACATGGACAGACAGCGGTTTCATGGACATCAGGACTTGGAGCAGACTGCATATTAATTGCAAATGATTCAGTGGCTACAGATGATTTGAGAAAAACGACAATGAAACTCGCAAAACCAGCAGGAGCAAAGCTTGTAATCAAGAATATTGAGGATTCAATTACAGCTCTTAAAAGTGGCGTGACAGACAAATATAAACTTTTTATTGTTGTTGAATCCATTGAAGATGCTGCAAAACTTGCACTTGCAGTTCCGGCAGTGGACAAAGTAAATCTTGGACTTGTGAAGGCAAAAGAAGGAACACGTAATATTTCAAAATCTATCAATGTTCTTCCAACAGAAGAAGCGTTGATTCGTGAGATGGTAGATGCAGGAATTGAAGTAGAAATCAGACAGGTTCCAAATGACAAAAAAATTAATGCAGTAAATGCATTGTAATATGAAGAAAAGAGGATAAGACAATGATCAAAGTATTATTGATATTTTTGATTGCCTGTTTCGGATATAGTGATTATTTTACTGGAAAATCACTTCAGACACGTCCATTGGTTTTAGGACCTCTGGTAGGACTGGCAATGGGAGATTTACAGACAGGATGTGTGATCGGAGCTACTATGGAGCTCGCACTTATGGGAGCTGTTGGAGTAGGAGCTGCACTCCCACCAGAAGTTGTATCAGGTGGAATTCTTGGAACAGCTTTTGCAATTGCAGGACATAAAGATGCAGGAATGGCAGTGGCCTTAGGTCTTCCAATTGCGATGCTGGTAATGTTATTAAGAAACTTCCTTTTTATTGCGATTGTACCACTTTTTGCAAATAGAGCAGATCAGTATGCTGAGAAAGGTGATATCAAAGGAGTATCAAGAATGCATTGGTATGGTGGAATCTTTGGAATGTACCTTCCAATGGCGATTCTTGTAGCTGTAGCATATTATCTGGGAAGTGGTGTTATGGAGAACATTCTGGATGCTATTCCACAGTTTGTGCAGGATGGACTTACAATTTCTGCGGGAATTCTTCCGGCACTTGGATTTGCAATTCTGTTAAGAATGATTTTAAATAAGAAAATTGCAGCATTTTTAGCTATTGGATTTGTAATGACAGCATATTTAAGCCTTCCGGTATTGGGAGTAGCAATTATGGCTGTAAGTATTGTAGCACTTATGGCATTCGGTGGAGTTGGTGATGCAAAACCAGTTGCAGCTGGAGGAATGGAGGTAGATGAAGATGACGACTTCTAATAATGAAACTAATTCAGGGATTACAAAAAAAGACTTGAGAAAAGTGTTCTGGAAATCTCTTCCATTTGAGATCTCATGGAACTACGTTAGACAGGATCATATGGGATTTGCCTATTCTATGACTCCAGTTATTGAGAAATTATACAAAACAAAAGAGGACAGAAAAGAAGCACTGGAAAGACACATGGAATTTTTCAATATTACAGTATATTTTTCCACTCTCGTATTAGGAATCGTAACTGCAATGGAAGAAAAAAGAGCGAAAGATCCTAACTTTGATACATCATCTATTAACAATGTAAAAGCTAGTTTGATGGGACCTCTTTCGGGAATTGGTGATTCCATTTTCCTTGGAACACTTCGAATTATTGCAGCTGGTATAGGAGCTTCACTGTGTATGAATGGGAATCCATTCGGTGCAATTCTATTCCTTCTTTTATACAATATCCCTGCATTTGCTGTGCGTTATATTGGCATGATGAAAGGATATGAACTGGGAACAACACTTCTTGAAAAGATACAGAAATCTGGAATGATGGATAAAGTAACGAATATGACTGGAATTGTAGGTCTTATGACAATTGGTTCCATGATAGCTACAATGGTTAGTGTAAAAGTTCCACTTACGTTTGGATCAGGCGATGGAGTGACAGAGCTTCAGGGAATTCTGGATTCTATTATGCCATGCTTACTTCCGGTATGTGTGACAGCATTGATTTACTGGCTTCTTGGTAAAAATGTAAAGACTACATGGATCTTGCTTGGTATTATCGTAGTTTCAATTATTTGTGCTTTCTTCGGAATCTTAGGGGTGTAATGTAAGAATGAATTTAGGAAAGACGATTTTTATCTCTGATATGGATGAAACCCTGTTTGATGATGATAAACAGATATCTGCTAAAAACAGAGAAGCAATTGTTGATTATCAGAAAAAAGGTGGGCTCTTCACTGTTGCAACAGGAAGATCTATCATAGGTTTTCGTCCTTATCAGGATATGCTGAATATCCAGGCACCCGTAATTCTATATAACGGAAGCTGTATATATGATTATCAGAAAGAAAAAATAGTATGGGTTCGTTGGTTACCGCAAGAAATCAAAATTTATATTCAAAAACTGGTAGATGAGTTTCCCAAACTTGGAATGCAGGTTATGACAGAAACAGGGATTTATTCGTATCACCCGACACCTGTTTTTAAGGCGTATTTGAAAAGAGAATCCATAAATTATACAGAAGTAAAATCAATCGATGAAATGCCAGACGGTTGGATTAAGGCTGAGATGACAACAGATCTTGTTGATCAGAAACAATTTGATAAATTTCTTACTTTGACAGTGCCAAAAAATGTTCGATGTCTGGCAACAGGAACGTATTCGAGAGAGATTGTAGGCGCAGATGTATCAAAAGGTGATGCTGTGATGCGCTATCGAGAACTTTTAGATTATAGCGAAAAAACCATTTGCTGTATCGGAGATCATAATAATGATTATGAAATGATAAAAGTTGCAGATGTAGGAATTGCTGTAGAGAATGCGTTAGAGAAAATAAAAAATGTGGCAGATCGGATTGTGACAGATAACAATCATGATGCGGTTGCAGTAGCAATCAAAGAGTTAGAACAATTAGAAAAGGAGAAGAATGAAATGGAAATCAGAGAACTTATTGAAAAAGTAATTAAAGATATGGAACCAGACGGAGGTCTTAAGAGTGTTGTATGGGTTGCAGCTGGAGGATCTCATGATGGACATTATGCAGCACAGTACTTTATGGATCGCGAATCTACAGCTGTACGTTCTCAGCAGATTACAAGCAGTGAATTTGTATATGCAGCACCAAAATGTGTAGGCAAAAATACAATTGTTGTTCTTACTTCTATGAGAGGAACAAAAGAAACAATCGAAGCTGCAAAAATTGCAAAACAGCTTGGAGCAGTTACAATTAGCCAGTATGTGGATGAGTCTGAACTTACAAAAGTGTGTGATTACAATGTTCAGTATGGAAGCATCTGGGAAGATGATAAAGATCAGAGCAAAACCAATGCAGGAAATGCACTTCGCATGGCGATGGCAATTGTAGATATTGTAGAAGGATATGACAATTATGCAGATGCTATGGATGCATTTACAAAAGTTCAGCCAGCATATGTGAAAGCTCGTGAATACTGCAGACCATTGGCTGAAAAATGGGCAGAACAGATGAAAGATGAAAAATGCATCACTGTACTTGCAAGTGGTCCGGCATATGGATCTGGACATATTTTCTCAACATGTAATATTCTTGAAATGCTTCAGATTCAGTCTCCAACATTTAACAGCTGTGATTTCTTCCATGGTCCTTTTGAGATTACAGACAAAAATAAGCCGTTTTTCCTTCTTGTGGCTGATGGAAGAACAAGAAAAGCAGATGAGAGAGCGATTACATTTATGAACAAATATGCTGGAGATAAAGTATACATATTAGATGCAAAAGAATTAGGATTAAATAACCTGAAAGATTCTGTTGCAGAATACTTCAATCACCTTCTTTTCACACCAATTTTAAATAATGTATATATGAAAGCATTATCAAAAGCAACAGGAATTGATTACACAACACGTAGATATATGTGGAAAGTAGAATACTAAAAATATTCAAATAAATTTAATGTTTGGAAAAAAGGGGGCTGTCGGGAAATAGACAGTTCTAAGAAAGAGGAGGGTGTGACTCAGTTTGAGTCACACCCTCCCTAAATTTTTTGTTGAAAAAAGATGGCTAATGACAACCATCTTTCTTTTCGTTACATGTTATAATGTAACTATGCTAACCACTAATTATTATAATGATTTTTTTGAGTTGGGGCAACAGAAAATTAACTTTAGTTTTTTCGAATTGAGTTTACCTGATGACGATCCAGTCTATACCCGGGATTTTTGCGACCAAAAATAAATTTCATTTTTCATAGGAAAAAGGACCCCTCGCAAGGTGAAAGGCTAACAAGCCTTATCCTTGTTGGGATCCTTTCAATTACTACTGGAGATGTCGAAATGTGGTATTACCCGACAACCCCCAAATTAAAAATCCCCTGTCCCTTATTGTGTCCACCATAAAAATAAGTTATAATTTTACTGGTATTGTATACAGAATGTGGATAAACTTATATACAGGCAATATAGAAAGGAGCAGACATATGTTAAGAATTGGAATGCTTACAAGTGGCGGCGACTGCCAGGCACTGAATGCAGCTATGAGAGGCGTCGTAAAGGGGCTTTTTTCAAAACGGGATGATGTAGAGATTTATGGATTTCAGGATGGATATAAGGGTTTGATCTATTCGAATTTCAAGATGCTTACGTCAAAAGATTTTTCGGGAATTCTGACACTTGGCGGAACGATTCTGGGAACATCCAGACAGCCGTTTAAGTTGATGAGAGTACCGGATAAGGATGGAATTGACAAAGTAGAGGCAATGAAACATACGTATCACAAGCTGAATCTGGACTGCCTGGTAATTCTGGGAGGGAATGGAACACACAAATCAGCCAATATGCTGAGAGAAGAAGGACTTAATGTGGTAACACTTCCGAAGACGATCGATAATGATCTCTGGGGAACAGATATGACATTCGGATTCCAGAGTGCAGTAGACATTGCGACAGATACGATTGATAAGATCCATACAACAGCGACATCTCACAGCCGTGTATTTATCGTGGAAGTAATGGGACATAAAGTAGGATGGGTCACACTTCATGCAGGAATTGCCGGTGGTGCCGATATCATTCTCCTTCCGGAGATGCCATACGACATCAATTCCGTAGTAGACGCAATTGAAAAACGTGGCAAAGCAGGGAAGAGATTTACAATTATTGCTGTTGCGGAAGGTGCAATTTCGAAAGAAGATGCAGCACTCTCAAAGAAAGAATTAAAAGAGAAAAAAGCAAAGAAGAAATATCCTTCTGTTGCATATGAACTTGCTGAGAAGATTCAGGAAAAGACAGATAAAGAAGTAAGGATCACGGTTCCGGGACATACACAAAGAGGCGGTTCTCCGTGTGCATATGACCGTGTACTTGCAACAAGACTTGGTGCAGAAGCATCGAGAGCAATTCTGGAAGGTGATTTCGGATGCATGGTGGGAACCAGAAATCAGGAGATTATCCGCGTGCCATTGTCGGAAGTCGCCGGAAAACTAAAATATGTAGATCCAAAAGCATCGATCATTGACGAAGCAAAAACCATTGGTATCAGCTTCGGTGATGAATAGATGCGAAGACGAAGCAGGATCTGCATTTAGACAAGGAGTGTAAAGAATGTCATATACGGCATTATACCGTAAGTTTCGTCCGGATGAATTCGAAGATGTAAAAGGACAGGATGCGATCGTCCGGACGTTGAAGAACCAGATCAATGCAGATCGTATCGGACATGCATATTTGTTCTGCGGGACCAGAGGAACCGGAAAGACAACCGTTGCGAAGATATTTGCGAAAGCAGTCAACTGCGAACATCCGGTAGACGGAAGTCCGTGCGGGGAGTGTGCAATGTGCCGGTCGATCGCAGCGGGCACATCGATGAATGTGATCGAGATCGATGCGGCATCTAATAATGGTGTGGACAACATCCGTGAGATCCGTGAAGAGGTCACATACCGCCCGACAGAAGGGAAATATAAAGTATATATCATTGACGAGGTGCATATGCTGTCGATCGGCGCATTCAATGCATTGTTAAAAACATTGGAAGAACCTCCGGAATATGTTATATTTATTCTTGCGACAACGGAGGCACACAAGATTCCGATTACGATCTTAAGCCGTTGTCAGCGATATGATTTTAAGAGAATTTCCATTGAGACGATCGCAGCGAGATTGCGTGAACTGATCGATAAAGAAGGATGGGATGTGGAAGATAAGGCGGTCCGCTATATCGCGAAGATGGCGGATGGCTCTATGAGGGATTCGCTGAGTCTTCTGGACCAGTGTGCGGCATTCTATATGAATGAGACACTGACATATGATCATGTACTGGAAGTGCTGGGAGCGGTGGATACGGAAGTGTTCAGCCGTTTGTTAAGACAGCTGCTTGCGATGGATGTACATCAGGTGATCGAGACGGTGGATGAGCTGGTAATGCAGGGAAGAGAATTGTCTCAGCTGACGGCAGATTTCACATGGTATCTGAGGAATCTGCTTCTGGTGAAGAGCTCGGATGATATGGAAGATGTACTGGATGTATCATCGGAGAATCTGGCACTGTTAAAAGAAGAAGCACAGATGATTGACAGTGATACACTGATCCGTTACATCCGCATTTTCTCGGATCTGACGAATCAGTTGAAATATGCGACACAGAAGAGGGTTCTGCTGGAAGTAACCCTGATCAAATTATGCCGTCCGGCAATGGATCAGAATAAGGATGCTCTGCTGGACCGCATCCGTGCGATTGAAAAGCAGCTGGAGGACGGGGCTTGGGAAGCACCGGTCAGGGAGCGTGTTGTGTATGCATCCGACGCAAAAGAAGCAGCGGCACCGAAGCCAAAGCCGGAGCTTCCGCAGGCATTAAATGAAGACGTGAAAGCGGTGGCAAAAGATTTCCGGATGATCATCAATGAGGCTTCCCCGATGCTCCGCACATATCTGAAAAAAGCGAGATTAAGTGCCGGAGAAGGCAACCGGCTTCTGATCGTTCTGCCGGATGAACTGAGTGCCAGTGCGGTTGCGACACCGGATCATAAAGAAGAGATCCAGTCGTTGATCGAGCAGAAGATCGGTAAAAAAGTAGAGATAGACGTCCGCCAGATGGAGGCAGGACGCAGATTCGAGGATCACTTTGTAGATCTGGAGAATCTGATCAATATGGAAATTACTGTAGAAGATGAATAGGAGGACATGAATCATGGCAAAAAGAGGAGGATTCCCAGGAGGCGGAATGCCGGGAAATATGGCAAATCTGATGAAACAGGCACAGAAGATGCAGCGTCAGATGGAAGAACAGGCAAAGGAAATGGAGACAAAAGAATTCAGCGCAACTGCAGGCGGCGGTGCTGTTGAAGTAACTGTATCCGGAAGCAAGAAGGTATTAAAAGTAAAACTGGATGAAGAAGTAGTAGATCCGGATGATGTAGAGATGCTGGAAGATCTGCTTGTGGCAGCAGTCAATGAAGCACTGGAGAAAGTAGATGCAGAGACAACTTCTGCAATGTCTAAGTTTACCGGCGGCATGGGCGGCGGAATGCCGGGATTATTCTAAGAGAAGATCCGGAAAGAATGATTCTTACAGGGAGTTAAAAAATTATGGATTATTACAGTAATCAGATGAGCAAATTGATTGAGGAACTGTCATGCCTTCCGGGTATCGGAGCAAAATCTGCGGCAAGACTTGCGTTCCATCTGATCCATATGCCGGTTGATGATGTAAAAAGACTGGCTTCTACGATGGTGGAAGCCAGAGAGAATATAAAATATTGCAAAGAATGTTATACACTTACCGATCAGGAATTGTGTCCTATCTGCAGCAACAGTAACCGTGATCATCAGACGATCATGGTGGTGGAGAATACAAGAGATCTTGCGGCATATGAAAAGACCGGAAAATATAATGGTGTGTATCATGTGCTTCATGGTGCAATCTCTCCGATGCTTGGGATAGGTCCGGAAGATATCAAATTAAAAGAACTGATCGGGCGTCTGCAGGGAGATGTAAAAGAAGTAATTATTGCAACGAATTCGAGTCTGGAAGGTGAGACTACAGCAATGTATATCAGTAAGCTGATCAAACCGACGGGAATTAAAGTAAGCAGAATTGCAAGCGGTGTTCCGGTCGGAGGAGATCTGGAGTATATTGATGAAGTGACACTTCTCCGGGCACTTGAAGGAAGGACAGAACTGTAGAGTTTTTGTCCCCGCCAGAGGTGAGAGAATGAAGAAAAAGGTTACATCAACAGACATTGCCCATGCTGCCGGAGTATCACAATCAACAGTTTCTATGATCCTGAACAAAAAATATGATGTGTCATTTGCCAAAGAGACTGTGGAAAAAGTAGAAAGTGCTGCAAAAGAGCTGGGATACGTCCCGCCGAAACGGAAAACGAGAAAGGGGACAAAAAGAGAGAAGCTTCTGGTTGTATTCTGCCCCAATCTGACGAATCCGTATTATGTCATGCTGCTGCAGGGAATTGAGGCGCATGCAAAAGAAAAAGGATTTGGTCTTTTTGTATGTAATACACAGAGGGATCTCCGAATGGAAGAACGTTATCTGAAAATGATGTGGCAGCTACGACCGCTGGGGATTATCTACACCTGTAATCCGAGCCACTGCTTTATGGATCTTGTGGGAGAGATTGCAGAACAGATACCGGTTGTGATCGTAAATAACCAGAATGAAAAGATGAATGTAGATGCAGTGGAACTTGATAATTCAAAACTTGGAAGAGTCATGGCGAAGCATCTGCTGGAATTAGGTCACAGAAAGGTTGCATATATAGCACCGCCGTTGACGGCAAGACAGAAACAACGCTCAAAACGGGTGGAAGGTTTTCTGAAAGAGTATGAAAAAGCCGGTCTGCGTGACCAGGTGATCATCAAGGCGGCAAAAGAAGAGATCGATCTTGATGTGGCACATATTGATTCCGAGTATAAGATCGGATATGAACTGACGAAAGAGTTGTTGAACGAAACGACAGATGTAACGGCAATTGTCGGATTAAATGACATGATTGCATTTGGCATCATGGATGCACTTCATGAGGCAAAGATAAAAGTGCCGGCCGATGTGTCCGTGATGGGATGTGATAACACACTGTTTGCCAGAATGCATAACATGAATCTGACGACGATCGAACATTTTGTGACTTTCAAAGGAAGGGATGCATGTGATATTATAATGAAGAAGATAGTATCACATCATTCAACGAATACGGAAACAGTACCGATCAGTACCTATCATGTGGAATATGAACCGCAGCTGATCGTCCGTGGGACAACAACGTATGCAAAAAATGCACGAAAAAAGAAAAATTAATTCTTTTGCGAAAATTATTATTAATAATTCCTCGATTTTACAAACTGAAAATGCATGTTAAATATTGACAACCCTTATAAATGCGTGAAAATCGATAATAAAACGAAAAAATCAAAAACAATGTTAACATTTCCATCAAAAACTCTAAAAAAACCAAATTAATAATTTGGAAATATTAATAAAGAAAATTATTAATAAAAAATCATGGCTATTGACCGGAGTTCCATGAATAGAGTATAATTTATATCAAAAGATAACAAGGGAATGGTGAACAGATTTCACCGGTTTTAAGGAGGAAAACAACATGAAATTTTTCATTGACACAGCGAACGTAGAGGATATTAAGAAAGCAAATGATATGGGAGTTATCTGCGGGGTAACAACAAACCCATCTCTGATCGCAAAAGAAGGTAAAGTATTTGAAGAAGTTATTGCTGAGATCGCATCTATCGTAGACGGACCTATCAGTGGAGAAGTAAAAGCTACAACAACAGATGCAGAAGGCATGATCGCAGAAGGAAGAGAGATCGCTAAGATCCATCCGAATATGGTAGTTAAGATTCCTATGACTGTAGAAGGATTAAAAGCAGTTAAAGTACTTGCAGCAGAAGGAATCAAGACAAACGTAACTCTGATCTTCAATGCAAACCAGGCACTTCTTGCAGCAAGAGCAGGCGCTTCATTCGTATCACCGTTCCTGGGACGTCTGGATGATATTTCTACAAGAGGAGTAGATCTGATCTCAGAGATCGCACAGATTTTCGAAGTTGCAGGTATCGATACAGAGATCATTGCAGCAAGCGTGCGTAATCCGATCCATGTAACAGACTGTGCATTGGCAGGTGCTGATATCGCAACAGTACCTTACAAGGTAATCGAGCAGATGACACATCATCCGTTAACAGATGCAGGAATCGAGAAATTCCAGGCTGATTACAAAGCAGTATTCGGAGAATAAGAATAAGTAAAGCTATCATATATAATGATTCAGGAGGAACAACATGAACAAATTAGAGCTTATGAAGACAGCCAACGAGATCCGTAAGGGTATCGTTACTGCAGTTCACAGTGCAAAATCCGGACATCCGGGCGGATCACTGTCAGCAGCAGACATTTATACATATCTGTATTTTGAAGAGATGAATATCGATCCTAAGGATCCTAAGAAAGCAGACCGTGACCGTTTTGTATTATCAAAAGGACACACAGCACCGGGATATTATTCAACACTGGCACACAGAGGATTCTTCCCGGTAGAAGATCTGACAACTCTTCGTAAAGTCGGATCATATCTTCAGGGACATCCGGATATGAAACACATCCCAGGTGTTGATATGTCAAGCGGATCCCTCGGACAGGGAATCTCGGCTGCAGTAGGAATGGCTATTTCAGCTAAGCTTTCAGATGATGATTACAGAGTATACACACTTCTTGGAGACGGTGAGATCCAGGAAGGACAGGTATGGGAAGCTTCTATGTTAGCAGGACACAGAAAGCTGGACAACCTGGTAGTGATCGTTGACAATAACAACCTTCAGATCGATGGAAAGATTACAGATGTTAACTCTCCATATCCGATCGATAAGAAATTCGAGGCATTTAACTTCCATGTGATCAATATCGATGGAAATGATTTTGACCAGATCGAAGCAGCTTTCAAAGAGGCTCGCAAGACAAAGGGAATGCCGACTGCAATTATTGCAAAGACAATCAAAGGAAAGGGAGTTTCCTTCATGGAAGACCAGGCCGGATGGCACGGAAAAGCTCCTAATGATGAGCAGTATGCACAGGCAATGGAAGAATTAGAGAAAGCAGGTGAAGCATTATGTCAGAAGTAAAGAAAATCGCAACAAGAGAAAGCTACGGTAATGCTTTGGTAGAATTAGGAAAAGAACATGAAGATCTGGTAGTGTTAGATGCTGACCTTGCAGAAGCTACCAAGACAGGAATGTTCAAAAAAGCTTTCCCGGAACGTCACATTGACTGCGGAATCGCTGAGAGTAACATGATCGGAGTTGCAGCAGGTATCGCTGCTACGGGAAAAGTTCCATTTGCAAGTTCATTTGCTATGTTTGCGGCAGGACGTGCATTTGAGCAGGTTCGTAACTCAGTTGGATATCCAAAATTAAATGTTAAGATCGGTGCTACACATGCCGGAATCTCTGTTGGAGAAGACGGTGCTACACATCAGTGTAACGAAGATATTGCTCTTATGAGAACAATTCCTGGAATGATCGTAATCAATCCTTCCGATGATGTAGAAGCAAAAGCAGCTGTAAAAGCAGCTTATGAGCACGTAGGTCCTGTATATCTCCGTTTCGGAAGACTTGCAGTTCCGGTTATCAATGATAACGCTGAATACAAATTCGAGATTGGTAAAGCCATCACACTTCGTGAAGGTAGCGATGTAACAATCATCGCAACAGGTCTTGAGGTATCTGAATCCCTTGCAGCGGCAGAGAAGCTCGCAGCAGACGGAATCAGTGCAGAAGTGATCAATATGCACACGATCAAACCGCTGGATGAAGCAGCAGTTGTTGCAGCAGCAGCTAAGACAGGAAAGATCGTAACAGTCGAAGAACACTCTGTTATCGGTGGACTTGGAAGCGCTGTATGTGATGTAGTTGCAGAGAAAGCACCGGCTAAAGTAATGAAGATTGGTGTAAATGATACATTTGGTGAGTCTGGTCCGGCTGTAGAACTGATTAAGAAATACGGTCTTGACGCAGACAGCATTTATGCAAAAGTAAAAGAATTCGTAAAATAATAATACAGAACGGATAGTCAGAGGCTGTCGCTTTAACGAAAGAGATTTCGTTGGGCGACAGCTTTTTTTGCGCGAGCAATTAAAATCAGTCAAAATCGCTCGTTGTTTGTGCAAAATCAACCAAAAACAGCCAAAATATTTGTGAACTAATATGATTGAAAATGACGGAGTTTGACGTTATAATGAACTCAACAAGTTGAAAGGAGTAAGAAATATGATTTATACAGTTACGTTTAATCCATCGCTGGATTACATCGTTTCAGTGGACGATTTTAAACTCGGACTTACAAACCGTACAAGCTCAGAACTCATGCTTCCGGGTGGAAAAGGAATTAATGTTTCTATCGTGCTTAAGAATCTTGGGATCCAAAGTACGGCACTTGGATTTATGGCTGGATTTACGGGAAAAGAAATTGCAAGACGATTGGAAGAAGAAGGTGTAACATCTGATTTCATTCAGATTGAAGAAGGAATATCAAGAATCAATTTGAAACTGAAATCCATCGACGGAACAGAAATTAATGGAAGCGGTCCAAAGATTCCGAAAGAGAAAGTAGAAGAACTGATGAAACGTCTGAACACGATGAAAGAAGGCGATGTCTTATTCCTTGCAGGAAGTATCCCGGCATCTATGCCAGACGACATCTATAGCAGAATCATGAAAGAACTGAAAGATAAAGGCATCATGATCGTTGTGGATGCAACAAGAGATCTTCTGATGAATGTGCTGGAGTATCGTCCGTTCCTGATCAAACCAAATAATCATGAGCTGGGTGAGATCTTCGGGGTGACGCTCAAGACGAGAGAGGATGTTATTCCTTATGGAAGAAAGCTTCAGGAAAAAGGAGCCAGAAACGTACTGATCTCGATGGCGGGAGAAGGTGCGGTGCTGATCGCGGAAAATGGAGAAGTATATAGCTCGCCGGCACCGAAAGGAACATTGGTGAATGGTGTAGGAGCCGGAGATTCCATGGTGGCAGGTTTCATGACAGGCTGGATGGAAAAGAGAGATTATGAGCATGCTTTCCGTATGGGAGTCGCAACAGGAAGCGCAAGCGCATTTTCCGAATATCTGGCAACCAGACCGGAAGTAGAAGAAGTATATAAACAGCTGGTGTAAGGCATAAAAGAGAACAGTGTTGCAAAGAAAACGATTTATCAACAGGAGGGAAAATTATATGAGAATCACAGATTTGCTGGATGCAAGAAGTATTCTTTTGAATTCATCACCAAAGAGCAAGAATGAAGCACTCGACCAGATCGTTGATCTTATGGTAAAGAGCGAAAAGATCAATGACAAAGAAGCATATAGAAAGCAGGTATATGCAAGGGAAGAAGAAAGTACGACAGGAATCGGAGAAGGAATCGCCATTCCGCATGGAAAATGCGATGCGGTAACAAAACCGGGACTGGCAGCAATGGTAGTTAAGGATGGTGTGGATTTTGATTCGCTGGATGGGGAACCTGTTACACTGATGTTCCTGATCGCAGCACCGAATACAGAAGACAATATCCATCTGGATGTATTAAGTAAGTTATCTGTTCTTCTGATGAATGAAGAATTTACAGAGGCTTTGAGAAATGCAGAGACGGTAGAAGAATTTATGGGTATCATCAATGATGCCGATGAAAAAGAAGCAGGAATTGATGAAAGACTTGCGGGGGAAGGAACGGCAGCAGAAGAAGAGACCGGAGGAAAGGTAAAGATTCTTGCAGTCACATCCTGCCCGACAGGAATTGCACATACGTATATGGCAGCTGAAGGAATTGAAAAGGCTGCAAAAGCAAAAGACTGTGCGGTAAAAGTAGAGACAAGAGGTTCCGGCGGAGCGAAAAATGTACTGACTTCAAAAGAGATCGAAGAAGCAGATGGAATTATCGTAGCTGCAGATGCACAGGTTCCGATGGATCGTTTTGACGGAAAGAAAGTCATTGTCTGCCAGGTATCTGATGGTATCAGTAAAGCAGGTGAGCTGGTTGACCGTGTGATCAGCGGAGACGTTCCGGTATATCATGCGGCAAATGGAGCAGAAGTACAGGAAAGTAAAGGTGGAAGATCATCCGGCAGCATCGGACATCAGATTTACACACAGTTGATGAATGGTGTATCCCATATGCTTCCGTTCGTAGTCGGCGGTGGTATTCTGATCGCACTGGCATTTTTGATCGACGGACTTTGTGTAGATATGAATGCATTGGCAGAAGCAGACAGAGCTAACTTTGGTACGATTACACCGGTAGCGGCGCAGCTTAAGACAATCGGTGGACTTGCGTTTGGATTGATGCTTCCGGTACTTGCGGGATATATAGGTGAAGCAATTGGTGACAGACCGGCACTTGCGGTTGGATTTGTAGGCGGAGTTATCGCAGCAAATGGAAAATCAGGATTCCTCGGAGCACTGGTAGCTGGTTTTGTGTCCGGATATCTGATCCTTCTTCTTAGAAAACTGTGCGACAAACTTCCGGATGCACTGGAAAAGATCGCACCGGTTCTGATCTATCCGGTAGTCGGAATTCTTGGAATCGGTCTTCTTATGAACTTTGCGATCGAACCGGTCATGGGAGCGATCAATACGGCACTGAACAACGGACTGACCGGAATGGGTGGTTCAAGCAAGCTTGTGCTTGGTCTGATCCTTGGCGGAATGATGGCGATTGATATGGGAGGCCCGTTCAACAAGGCGGCGTATGTGTTCGGTACAGCGGCAATCGCAGCAGGAAATTATGATATCATGGCAGCTGTTATGATCGGAGGAATGACCCCTCCATGTGCAATTGCACTTGCAACATTATTATTTAAAGACAAGTTTACAAAATCAGAAAGAGAAGCAGGACCGACAAACTTCATTATGGGACTCGCATTTATTACCGAAGGAGCGATTCCATATGCGGCAGCAGATCCGCTTCACGTACTGCCGGCCTGCATTGCCGGTTCTGCGGCAGCAGGAGCTCTGTCTATGGCATTTGGCTGTACACTGATGGCACCGCACGGTGGAATCTTCGTATTCCCTGTAGTAGGAAATGCATTAATGTATCTGGCGGCACTGGTAGCAGGAACTGTAATTTCAGCGGTATTACTCGGAGTACTCAAAAAGAAAATTGTATAAAAAATAATAGTAAAATACAGGTTTGTCCGCAGAAATGTTGACAGACCTGTAAAAAATGAATAGAATGAAAATCACCAAATGTAATATTTTATGGAGGTATGAAGAATGAAAGAATTTAAGTATGTAATCACAGATAACGAAGGAATCCACGCTCGTCCGGCAGGAGAATTAGTAAAACTTGCAAAATCTTTTGAATCATCAGTGATGATCGAAAAAGAAGGAAAGAAAGCTGACTGCAAGAAGATCTTCGGTCTTATGGGACTTGGTGCTAAGAAAGACCATGAAGTAACATTTACATTTGAAGGTGCTGATGAAGAAGCAGCTTGTGAAGCAGTAAGCAAATTCATGCAGGAGAACCTGTAGGAGGCCATATGCTTACAGAACAGCGTTATGAACAGATATTGAAGCTTCTTGAAAAAGAAGGAAGCATTACTGTGACAGAAGTTAAAGAACTTCTGGATACATCGGAATCGACCGTGCGCAGAGATATCACAGCACTTCATAATGCGGGAAAACTGGTGAAAGTGTTCGGAGGTGCGGTCGCATTAGATCACGTGGTAACGCCGCAGGAGCCGACAGTGGCTCAGAAAATAACCGTTCATGTATCAGAAAAACGGCAGATTGCAGAATATGCCGCAAGATTGATCGGACAAGGTGAATTTATATATCTTGATGCAGGAACCACAACCGGATATATGCTGGAATTTCTGCGGGATAAAGATGTAACTGTTGTGACGAATGCGGTAGTACATGCTCAGCAATTGGCAAAGTCCGGGGTGAAGGTACGACTGGTCGGAGGAGAACTGAAAAGTTCTACGGAAGCGGTTGTCGGAAGTGAGACAATGGAGACGATTAGAAAGTATCATTTTACCAAGGGATTCTTTGGTACCAATGGTGTGACTAAGAAAACAGGGCTCACGACACCGGATGCGAGTGAAGCAATGGTCAAAAAGGTTGCAATGGAACAGTGCCAGGAAAAATATGTATTATGTGACGAGTCTAAGTTCGGTGAGGTGAGTTCTGTGACATTTGCTCCGTTTGCGGGCGCAAAAATCGTTACAGATCAGATGCCGGAAGGATACCGGGACTGTGGAAATATTATAGTCGTATCATAAGAACAGAATATAATAAAAATAAATAAGATAGAGATTCTTGAATGTGATTTATTCAGGGATCTCTTTTTATGTACCAAAATATGAAAGAAAAGCTGCCTGAAATCCCGGAAGCGTGTCGGGAAATAAAAGATTATATCGGAAAATTCTATGGACAAGTCCCACCAACTGATAAAATACGCATATTTTGTATGATATCATAGGCAAAAATATATAAGACGAGGTGATTGTGTCATGGAAAGACAACTTCCAAAAAACGTAAGACAGATAGGAAATGTAAGTGACAATCCAAAGATATATGTAGAAGATTATGTAGATACATATCTGAACCAATTAAGAGAAAAAGCGAAAGAACACCTGGTCGGAGTGATTCTGGCGGGAGAAGTGCTGGAACTGGAAGACGAAAAAGCGGTATTTGTGTCAGGGGCGGTACAGATGCAGGAATTATCGGAAAAGGATGGTAGACTCGAAATCGGACAGGATGGAATGAAACATATGACGGAAGAAGCCGCGCAGTATTTTCCGGGAAGTCATATTGTTGGATGGGGAATTGTTGAAGAAGGCAATCCGATGAGCCGCAACCGGGAAGTGAAGAAAATACAGGAAAGAGAATTTGGACAGGAAGGAAGCCTGTTCCTGTGGAAAAATGCAAGAGAGCAGGATGAGATATTTTATGCGTACAAATTTGGTGAACTGATGCAGATCGGAGGGCATTACATTTATTATGAAAAGAATCCGGAGATGCAGAATTATATGATCAATACACGCAAGGAGAATGGAGTAACCCCCAGTGAAGTGGTTGAGGATCGAGCTGCAAAGGATTTTCGTAGTGCAGTGAGAGAAAAGATGGAATATAAAGAGCAGCATCAGAGTTCGGCATTTGCCTATATTACGAGTGCAGTACTTGTGCTGATCGTATTGGTGATCGGGATTACAACGGTTAATAATTTTGATAAAATGAAAGCGGTACAGAATTCTCTGGAAACACTTTCGGAAGCAGTCGGCGGCGGACAGGCTGACGCAAAGACAAGGACCGAAACCGCTGAAACGGCGAAAAACAGTGTAAAAGAAGCGTCTGGAACGGTAAAGAAAGCGGAAGGGACGACAACATCAGAAACATCCGACGGACAGCTCTCCGATCAGGATTATTATGTGGTGCAGAAAGGCGAAACACTTGCGGGAATCAGTCAGAAATTATATGGAGATACGTCGCATGTGAAGGCAATCTGCAAAATGAATGGACTGTCTGACGGCAACCTGATCTATATCGGACAAAAATTGTTACTCCCATAAATGTGAAATGTGGTATACTAGGGTACACAGTATCAGAAGAAACGTTGAAAGGATGACCGACGGATGGAACGCAGGAAGAACAGTAATCTCCATGTTGTGAGAGAGCCGGAAGATCCCACAGATAAGATCATAGATGAGATTATGGATGAACTGAACAGCGAAGATGGGATGACGGAGAAAGAAGTCCGGGAAGAGCTGATGAAAAGAAAAAAGAAGAAACAGAAAAAGATAATGGCTGGTATTGCGATAGTGGCTGCAGTGGGGGTATTGATATATCTGCTGATCAGTCTGCAGACATATACAAAGGTCCGGATCAGTGATACCTATGTTGGAGAGAGTGCATCGGACAATAATTATGTACAGTTTTCGGATGGTGTATTGAAATATAGTAAAGATGGTATTTCATATCTGAGTCAGACCGGAAAAGAAAAGTGGAATCAATCCTATCAGATAAAGAATCCCATGATAGATATTACGGAAAAGTCGGCAGCAGTTGCAGACAAAGAAGGCAATGATATTCTGGTTTTTCAGGAAGATGGTCTGAAAGGTGAAGTGCATACGACGATGCCGATTGAAAAGGTCAGTGTATCGGAACAGGGAATTGTGAGTGCAATATTAAAAAGCGATACAGCGATGAAAGTGATCTGTTATGATACGGCAGGAAACATACTGGTAGAGCATAAGACATCACTTGCAGGAAGCGGATATCCGGTGGATGTGGCGCTGTCTGCAAATGGTCAGATGATGCAGGTGCTGTATCTGTATACGCAGGATGGCCGGATTGAAGGCAGATTACATTACTATAACTTTGGGGATGCAGGAAAAGATAAGACAGATCATCAGGTTACTAAAAAGAACTACAAGAACACGATTATGGCATCCGGATTTTTTATGGATGAGAATACATCGGCGGCAATCGGTGACAATGCTATGGTGATCTATACCGGAAAAGACATTCCGAAACAAAATGTAAAGATAACCATGGATAAAGAGATAAAAAGTGTATTTCATAATGAGAAATATATCGGTCTGATCTTAAAGAATCAGGGAAAGAGCGGTTATGAGCTCAGATTATATAATAAGACCGGAAAAGTCGTGCTGTCGAAAGAATTCACCGGCGATTACAATCATGTAAAATTATGTGATGATCAGGTGATCATGTATGACGGAAAAGCATGCAGTATATTTAAGAAAAATGGTGTACAGAAGTTCAAAGGCAGGATGGATAATAACATACAGGAAATATTCCCGGTTGGAGGGGTGAACCAGTATATTGTGTTAAGTGCGAATGGAATGGAAAAAATCCGTCTTGTAAAATAAGGAGAAAATATGCATATGAATTGGCTGGAAATATCCATAGGGATCGTGTTTCTGATCTGTATCATAACGGGACTGGTCAGAGGTGCAATCCGGATTATGGTATCGTTGATCGCAACAATTGTCACATTTGTGATCGTTTTCTTTGCAACGCCGTATGTATCTCAGGCAGTAGAGAAATATACGCCGCTGGATGATATGATAAAGCAGAAAGTAGTCAGTACGATGGCAGATACGGCGGCTTCGGCAATTACCGGAGGAGACACTGTGTCCGGACAAGGGCTGAATGAAGCGGCGGTAAAGAAAGCTTTGAAGGCAGCAGGTGTCAGTGAAGAGATGCTGAACCGATATGGAATCTCGGTTACTGATATTGTAAATGGAAAGATCGACAGTTCGGATCTTGCAAAGTATGGGATCTCTGCAAATGTGCTGGATGGTCTTACCGGAGGGAGTGGCAGCAGCGTAGAAAATGTAATAGAAAATGCAGATATACCAGAAAGTCTGCAGGAGACGATGATCAAGTCTGCGGATATACCGGAGGTGTTCAAGAATCTGTTACTTAAAAACAACAATAAAGAAATGTATGATGAATTGGGTGTTACAACATTTCCGCAATATATAGGTGCATATGTTGCCAGACTGGTGATCAATATTATAGCATTCATACTTACATTTATTGTGGTAACGGTAATTATAAGAGCGGTTGTGTTTGCCCTGGATATTGTATCAGAACTACCGGTGATCGGTTTCTTTAATCATCTGGCAGGCGGTGTACTTGGAATCGGAATTGCACTTATCATTGTGTGGATTCTGTTTATGATTGTGACATTAATGTATACGACGGCTATCGGAAAAGAAATCTATGAGATGATACAGAGCAATTCAATTCTGAAATTGATATATGATTGTAATCCGGTCATGCGGCTGGCGGTGAAATTGATTTAATATGGATATGGCTTTTGTCTGTATAAGAAATGAGATCAGGGAGAGTATTCCTGGTCTTATTTTTTCTTTTGAGTCGCCATGTGTGCAGAGACAATCTTCTTGTAAATGTGTCTATAGAAAGAGGGAGAATAGAAATGAAATTGTCTGAATTGTCTAAATTGCAGAAAATATAAAAACAACATTGACAATTCAAATCTCTTTGTGGTATATTAATCTAGCTGTCGCGTTAGACAAGGCCGTGAGGCAACAGAGTCGAAGCAGAAGACGGCGGG
>CAKRCY010000001.1:0-129633 GCA_934309195.1 uncultured Dorea sp. | reverse complement strand
AATAATTATTGACTTTTCTTAGCAGGTTTCATTCGTAAGGCATTTGATACGCACGGAATAAAACTTGGAAAGGCGTTTCAGTGAATGTGTAAGAGGCGTTGGTAATTCTTAAGGGGCAAAATTCTGCGTTAGGTTTTCAAAATTTGACTGTCTGAGGCGTATGCCGAGTTTCAAATTTTGAAAGCCTGCTTTTAGCAGAATTTTGCCCCTTTAGAATTGACCCGCCGATGGAACCTGAACAGGAACGCCTTTCCAAGCTTTATTCCGGTTCGGGTATCCAACGCCTTCCTGAATTAAATCCCAACTAAATTTAAATCGCGCGAGTATACTCCTTCAACCACTCACGTTCCTCATCACTAAGATGCGGAGCAACAATCTCATAAACTTTCTTATGATACTCATTTAACTGCTCACGCTCCTGATCTGTTAACATTTCTGGAATGATTGCATCCAGATCAATCGGTACGTATGTGATAGGTTCAAAGTACAGGAACTGTCCATATTCATTCTTAGGACCTTTTCTTACCAGAAGTTCGTTCTCTGTACGGACTCCGTGGCTGCCTTCGATATAGATACCAGGTTCATCTGTAATGACAAGTCCGTCCATCAGAGGAGCCTGTTCTTTTTCACGGATCGCGCAGCGGAATCCGCAGGAAGCTTCGTGGATGTTCATCAGATATCCGACATCATGTCCGGTACCGTGGTTAAAGTTGATGCCACGTCTCCATGCTGGCATTCTTGCCAGAACGTCCAGGTTGTATCCGGTAGTTCCTTCAAGGAACACGGCATGTGCAAGATTGAAGTTACACTGTAATACAGTTGTGAAATCTTCCTTCATCTGCTGAGTCAGTTCACCGAATGCAAATGTACGGCTGATATCGGTAGAACCTTCTAAGTATCCTCCGCCTGTATCGGTCAGGAATAATCCGTTCTGTGTCAGAGGAACATCTGTCTCAGGGGTCGGTTCGTAGTGAACAATCGCAGCATGTTCGCCGGAAGCACAGATTGGTTCAAAACTCTGCCATAAGTAACCTTCCTGCTCTTTACGCAATGTTTCCAGTTTGGCAGCGGCGCTGAGCTCTGTGATCTCGATCTTGCCGATATTTGTCTTCAGCCAGTACATCCATTTTGTCATGGCTACGGCATCTTTTTTGTGAGCATTGATAATGTTCTTGATCTCGACATCATTTTTCTTTGCCTTCATTGCGATGGTCGGGTTCACCTGCTGTACAACCCTTGTGCCATCAGGAATATTGTTGAACAATGCATAGTTCAGACGGTTCGGGTCTACCAGAACCGTAGATGCGGTGTCTAAGTTCTTGATGTCCTCATAGATTGCATTGTATGGATGAATCGTGATATTGTTCTTTGCAAGATCAGCTTTCATCTCGTCATTTAATTTGCGTTCATCGATGTAAAGCTTCATCTCATCCATTGTGATGACTGCATAAGAAAGTAATAATGGGAAGAAATCTACATCATCTCCACGCAGGTTTGTGATCCAGCATACATCGTCAAGTGCAGCGATCACATGTACATCGGCACCGGCAGCTTTCATAGCCTCACGGACACGTGCAAGTTTGCTCTCAGTACTCTCGCCTGTGTATTCTTCGCCGAGTGCGAAAGCAGGATTTTCAGAAAGTGCAGGACGGTCTGCCCATACTTCTCCGACCAGATCTTCGGAATAGTTGATCTTGGCATGCTTAGAAGCAGCAGCTTCTTCCAGTGCAGTACCTTCCTCGATCGCAACGACACGTCCGTCGAATCCGAGTGTACCACCTTCCGGTAATGCAGAAGCGATAAATTCTTCTACTGTAGGAACGCCAGGCTCGCCCATCTTATAGAGCTTTACGCCTGTTCCGGCTAACTGCTGGTCAGCCTGCAGGAAATAACGCCCGTCTGTCCAGAGTCCGGCCTCATCCTTTGTGAAGACAGCAGTTCCGGCAGAACCTGTAAATCCTGTGATATATTCTCTTACTTTAAAATGATCGCCGACATATTCACTCTGATGAAAATCATCGGTAGGAACCATGTAGACGTTATATCCTCGTTCTTCCATTAATGCGCGAAGAGCGGAGATTCTTTCTGGTATATTCATAACAAAAACCTCCTTATAATGAATTGAATAACCTACAAGAATGAATTTTAGCACAATTAATTGAAAATGAACAGAAAGAATTATATAATAAATCAAGATGTAAAGGAGAAAGAAAAATTGATAAAAATGATTCTGATAATTATGGTGGTTTTCATTTTATACTGCGTGATAGAAACGGCAAGAGAACTGCGGGATTTCCGTCTGACGAAGTACCGGATCTGTTCGCCGAAGTTAAATGGAATCAGGGGGACAAAGAAGATTGTATTTCTGAGTGATCTGCACAACCGGATATACGGAAAAGAAAATGAGCGCTTACTGGAAAGCATCAAGAACCAGCATCCGGATCTGATCCTGATCGGAGGGGATATGTTGGTCAGAAAGGATGGCAATTCCTATGACAGGACGGTACGCTTCCTGGAAAAACTTCCGGCAATATGCCCGGTCTACTGTGCGAATGGTAATCATGAACAGAAGCTGAAAGAACTGCCGGATAAGTATGAACAGTCTTATGAAGGATATAAGAAGGCACTGACAGCAGGCGGAATCCATATGCTTGAAAATGCTTCGGAGACGGTAAGATTGGATGAAGCACCTGTAAGAATCTCCGGGTTGGAGATTCCTCTTGGGGCATATGCAAGATTGGGGAAGAAAGACCTTCCGTTAAAAGAAATCACAGACCGTATCGGAGAACACGGTGAGGAATATCAGATCCTGCTTGCACATCATCCCGGATATATACAGGAATATCTGGAATACGGAGCAGACCTGATCCTGAGCGGACATTATCACGGAGGTGTGATGCAGCTCCCGGGGATCGGCGGAGTGATTTCGCCGGATTTTACACTCTTTCCAAAATATTCCGGAGGAATATACAGGAAAGGAGCACAGACGGTGATTGTAAGCCGCGGACTGGGAACACATTCTGTGCCGGTAAGATTGTGGAACTGGCCGGAACTGATCGTTCTTGAACTGTCCGGTACTTCGGAAGAGAGGTAAATGAGAAAAAGTAAATGAAAGATAAAGGCTTGAGTAATTTCCAGATGTCCTGTATAATAATTAAGTTATGACAATGGAGGATGTGTATGGGAATTCCGGTAAAATTACAGGTGTTTGAAGGTCCGTTAGACCTGCTGTTACATTTGATCGAAAAAAATAAAATAGATATCTACGATATTCCGATCGTTGAGATCACGAACCAGTATATGGAATACATCAAAGCCATGCAGAAAGAAGACCTGAATATCATGAGCGAATTTCTTGTGATGGCAGCGACGCTTCTGGATATCAAATGCAGGATGCTTCTTCCAAAAGAAGTGAACGAAGAGGGAGAAGAAGAGGATCCGAGACAGGAACTGGTAGAACAATTGCTGGAATACAAGATGTATAAATTCATGTCCTATGAGTTGAAAGACCGGGAGATGGACGGTGATCGGATCATGTATAAGACGGCATCGATCCCGGATGAAGTGAAAGGATATGTTCCGCCGGTAGATCTGGATAAACTGCTGGGCGATCTGACGCTTGTGCAGCTTAACCGCATTTTCAAAGAAGTGATGAAACGGCAGGAAAGTAAGGTCGACCCGGTACGAAGTAAATTCGGCAAGATCGAGAAGGAAGAAGTAACACTTCCGGACAAGCTTGATTATGTGACGGAATATGCGAGATCTCACAGAAAATTTGGTTTCCGTGCACTGTTAAAAAAGCAAAGTTCCAAGGTGCAGGTAGTTGTCACATTTCTTGCAATCCTGCAGTTGATGAAAGAAGGCGTGATTTTTATCGAACAGGATCAGCCGTTTGATGAGATTATGATCACATCGAAAGTGGAAGAAGTATAAGGAAGAGAATATGGCGAAGTTAAAAATAAAGCAGATGGAAGGAATCATTGAAGCGATTCTTTTTACAATGGGGGATTCTGTAGAGATCGGGAAGATTGCCCGGGCACTGGAACAGGATGAAGCGACGACCCGCAAGGTGATACATAAGCTGATGGATAAATATGCGGCGGAAGACAGAGGGATCCGTATTATAGAGCTGGACGGTGCATATCAGATGTGCACAAAGACGGAGATGTATGAATATCTGATCCGTGTGGCATCCCAGCCGAAAAAACACGTCCTTACAGATGTACTTCTGGAGACATTATCAATCATCGCATACAAGCAGCCGGTCACAAAGCTTGAGATTGAAAAGATCCGCGGAGTGAAATCAGACCATGCGGTGAACAAGCTGGTAGAATACAATCTGGTATGCGAGAGAGGGCGTCTGGACGCTCCGGGAAAACCGATTCTTTTCGGAACAACAGAAGAGTTCCTGCGAAGATTCAGTATTCATTCGCTGGATGATCTGCCGAGTCCGAATCCGGAACAGGTAGAGTCGTTTAAAGAAGAAGCGGAAGAAGAAGTACAGTTAAAATTAGATATATAGAAGATGTGACAGGAAATAACAGGGAAAATCATTTCACGCGGCAGACAAGCCGGTGGAGTGATTTTTTTGTTTTTCCGGGCATATATTTTCTTAACGGAATATACCCGGAGTGGAAAAATATGAAAAGACGGCCGCATAAAATCGTATCGGTGGTATTGCTGGTGGTATTGATCGCCGGCATGGGCATGGCATGCCGTATACAGAGTCTGGAGTCGAGAAATAAAGAGGCACAGAAGCAGACGGATGGAACAGAGAACGAGGGCACTGTTCAGAATGCGAAGCGGGTGTTCGGGGATGAACCGGCAGAACTTTATGCCGGATCGGCGGTACTGATGGATGCGGACAGCGGCCGGGTACTGTTCGGGAAGGATGCAGATGTGATCCGTCCGATGGCAAGTACAACGAAGATCATGACATGTATCCTTGCGTTGGAATACTTGCGGGAATATCCGGATCAGACGGTAGAAGTATCGGATCAGGCTGCGTCCCAGCCGAAGGTACATCTGGGGATGCAGAAAGGGGAAGTATTCTACATCAAAGACCTGTTGTATTCTCTGATGCTGGAATCACATAATGACAGCGCTGTGGCTGTGGCAGAGGGCATTGCCGGAAGTGTAGAAGAATTTGCAAAAGAAATGAACGCAAAAGCTGCAGAGATCGGCTGCAAGAACACCCATTTCATTACGCCGAACGGACTGGATGCGGAAGATGAAGGCGGCGTACATTCTACAACAGCAGAAGACCTGGCGAAGATCATGCGGTACTGTATCATGACATCCGGGGAAAAGGAGACATTTCTTGAAGTGACCCGGACGAAGGAATATCAGTTTCAGGATGCTGACAGGAAGCGTACATTTTCGTGTCATAATCATAATGCATTTCTGGATATGATGGACGGGGCACTGAGCGGCAAGACGGGATTTACGGCAGATGCGGGATATTGTTACGTAGGGAGTTTAAGGCGGGAGGACCGTACATTTATCGTGGCACTTCTGGCATGCGGATGGCCGGATAATAAAGGATATAAATGGAAAGATACACAGAAGCTGATGGAATATGGACTGGAACATTATCATTACCGGGAAGTGTACAGGGATGCGTCACCGGATAAATTACTGGTAGTGGATGCATTTGATCCGGAAATTCCGTATCAGACCTCAGAAAAGATCTCGCTGAGAGTGAAGAACAGCGAGAAATCAAAAAAAATCCTGCTGCGTAAGGAAGAAGAGATCCGCATGGAAATAAAGACGGTAAAATGCAAAAAAGCACCGGTAAAAAAAGGAGAAAAAGCAGGAACCGTTTCGTATTATCTTGCTGATGAAAAAATTGCAGAAAACGTGGTTGTAACGGAGCGTGCGGTTGAACAAAGGACATGGAAAAAATGCATGAAAATAGTGACGGCGAAATTCTTGACGCTGGAAAGCCTTATGTGTTATGTTAAGTATATCTGAATCACAGATGGTTGTATTCTTTTACATTTCTGTAGAGTATTCCAGAATATACAAGAGAAAAATGGCGAGGGGAAAATTAAATATTGACATTCGGGATGAAGTATAATACTATATTAACCAGAGGACGAACACTCGTTCGATGAACGGAAAAGGAGAATAAACATGGCAAATGAAGATAAAAAGCGCGCATTGGATGCGGCGATCGCAAAATTAGAGAAAGATTTTGGTAAAGGAACAGTTATGCGTCTGGGAGATCCGTCAGCACAGGTAGCAGTAGAGACCATTCCTACCGGTTCATTAAGCCTGGATCTTGCACTGGGACTTGGCGGAGTACCGAAGGGACGTATCGTAGAGATCTACGGACCGGAGTCCAGCGGTAAGACAACGGTTGCATTACATATGATTGCAGAAGTACAGAAGAGAGGCGGTATTGCAGGATTTATCGATGCAGAGCATGCGCTGGATCCTGTTTATGCGAAGAATATCGGAGTAGATATTGATGAACTTTATATTTCGCAGCCGGACAGTGGAGATCAGGCATTGGAGATCACGGAGACAATGGTAAGATCAGGAGCAATGGATATTATCGTAGTCGATTCTGTTGCCGCACTGGTTCCGAAGCAGGAGATCGAAGGAGACATGGGAGACAGCCATGTCGGACTGCAGGCAAGACTGATGTCCCAGGCACTTCGTAAGCTGACACCGGTAATCAGCAAGTCTAACTGTGTAGTTATCTTTATCAACCAGCTGCGTGAGAAGGTGGGTGTAATGTTCGGCAATCCGGAGACTACAACCGGTGGACGTGCGCTGAAGTTTTATTCTTCTGTGCGTATGGATGTCAGAAGAATTGAGACACTGAAGCAGAGCGGTGAGATGGTTGGTAACAGAACCCGCGTGAAGATCGTGAAGAATAAGATCGCACCTCCGTTTAAAGAGGCAGAATTCGATATTATGTTCGGCAAGGGAATTTCCAAAGAAGGAGATATCCTGGATCTTGCAGTGAAATGTGATCTGGTAAGCAAGAGCGGCGCATGGTTCGCATACAATGGTGACAAGATCGGTCAGGGAAGAGAGAATGCGAAGACATATCTTTCCGAACATCCGGAGATCATGGAAGAACTGGAGCAGAAAATCCGTGCACACTATCATATTGGAGCGGAAGGTGACATGGAAGAGACCGAAGAAGCTGCAGCAGAAGGAATCACAAAAGAGGAAGAATAATATATGATGACGGTTACGAAGATAGAACCGCTGTCAAAGACAAGATATAAAGTGTATTTAGACGGACAGTTTGCCTTTACTCTCTATAAGGGCGAACTGTCCCGTTATCATATAGCAGAAGAATCTGTGATCGAAGATGATATCTATGACAGTCTCCGTCTGATCGTTATCAAGAGGGCGAAGCTGAGGGCAATGCATCTGCTTTCCGATATGGGAAGAACTGAATCACAGCTTAGGACCAAGTTAAAACAGGGCGGCTATGCGGAAGACGCAGTGGAGGCGGCAATCCGGTATGTGAAGTCCTTCGGCTACATTAATGATATGGAATATGCAAGGAGTTTTATTGACAGCAGGAAAGATCGGAAAAGTAAAAAAGAACTTTATGCGGCACTTTTGCAAAAAGGGGTTCCGGCAGAAATTGTAGAACAGGTATTTGAAGAAGCGGACTACGGGGAGCAAGATTCCAGACAGGCGATCGAGGCACTGATGCGGAAGAGAAGTTATAATCCGGAAACAGCCGATGTGAAGGAAAAACAGAAAATGATGGGTTATCTGATGCGTAAAGGATTCAGTTATCAGGATGTCCGCAATGTGTTACAAGTTTGTGAGTGAAAGCTTGACATATTTGTGTAAAAAGTATAAAATTGTTTTGTTGTAATAATCGTACAATGAAAATTTAATAAGGAGGTGCTCCTGTGCCGATAGGAACAATGATTGTTGTAGCAATCGTACTTATCGTTGTGGCTGTTGCGGCCGCTGTGCTCAGTCATTTTTTGACAGTCTCAAACCTGAAGAACAATGCAGAATCCAAAATCGGAAATGCAGAGGCAAAGGCCAGAGAGATTATTGATGATGCAGTAAAGACAGCGGAGACCAAGAAGAAGGAGTCTCTTTTGGAGATCAAGGAAGAGTCTATCAGAAATAAGAACGAACTTGAAAAAGAGACGAAGGAACGCAGATCGGAATTGCAGCGTTACGAGAAGCGTGTACTTTCCAAAGAGGAAGCTCTTGATAAAAAATCAGAGGCCATTGAAAGACGAGAAGCAGGATTTACAGCGAAAGAAGAAGAACTGAAGCAGCGCGAAGCGAAAGTGGAAGAGCTGAGTCAGCAACGTGTACAGGAACTAGAAAGAATCTCAGGACTTACCTCCGAACAGGCAAAAGAATATTTGTTAAAAACTGTTGAAGAAGATGTAAAACATGACACTGCAAAGATGATCAAGGAATTAGAAGCGCAGGCGAAGGAAGAGGCAGACAAGAAGGCAAAAGAATATGTTGTTACTGCTATCCAGAGATGTGCGGCAGATCATGTTGCGGAAACTACAATTTCGGTTGTACAGCTTCCAAGTGATGAAATGAAAGGAAGAATTATCGGACGTGAAGGACGTAATATCCGTACTTTAGAGACACTGACGGGTGTAGAACTCATTATTGATGATACGCCGGAAGCAGTGGTCCTTTCCGGATTTGATCCGATAAGAAGAGAAGTTGCAAGAATCGCGCTGGAGAAGCTGATTGTTGACGGACGTATTCATCCGGCAAGAATTGAGGAGATGGTTGAAAAAGCGCAGAAAGAAGTTGACACGATGATTCGTGAAGAGGGTGAATCAGCAGCACTGGAAGTTGGTGTGCACGGAATTCATCCGGAACTGCTCAAACTTCTCGGACGTATGAAGTTCAGAACAAGTTACGGACAGAATGCTTTAAAGCATTCCATTGAAGTGGCTCAGTTGTCAGGACTTCTTGCAGGAGAGATCGGATTAGATGTCAGACTTGCAAAACGTGCAGGACTTCTTCATGACATCGGTAAATCGATCGATCATGACGTAGAAGGCTCTCATATTCAGATTGGTGTGGATCTTTGTAGAAAGTACAAAGAATCTGCTACTGTGATCAATGCAGTAGAAGCACATCACGGAGATGTAGAACCGGAAACTCTGATTGCGTGTGTGGTACAGGCTGCAGACACGATTTCGGCAGCAAGGCCGGGCGCAAGAAGAGAAACATTAGAAACATACACAAACAGGTTAAAACAATTAGAAGATATCACCAACCAGTTCAAGGGTGTTGATAAATCTTTTGCAATTCAAGCAGGTAGAGAGATTCGTGTTATGGTAGTTCCAGAACAAGTATCTGATGCAGATATGGTATTGCTGGCCAGAGATATTGCGAAACAGATTGAATTTGAATTAGAATATCCAGGACAGATTAAAGTCAATGTGATCCGCGAGTCGCGTGTTACAGACTATGCCAAGTAGAAGATAAATGAATGACAAAAACCGGTTGATCCATGTGTCAGCCGGTTTTTTGTTACCAAAATAAATAGCAGAATCGGGAGGAAAAGATATGAGTGAAGACGTAAAGCGTATGGGAAGAGAACTGGCATATCAGGGGACAGTTCTGAAAGTATATAAAGACCATATGAAATTTTCTAATGGAAATACGGAAGACTGGGATTTTATCCATCATGACGGAGCGGCAGCAGTTATTCCGGTTATGGATGATGGTAAGATCCTGATGGTAAAGCAGTACCGGAATGCGCTGGAAAGAGATACGTTGGAGATTCCGGCGGGCAAGCTGGATGATCCGGATGAAGAAGGGATTGTATGTGCATCCCGGGAACTGAAGGAAGAGACAGGGTACAGCTCCGATGATCTGGAATGGATCCTTACGATTCGTACAACGGTTGCGTTTTGTAATGAAAGAATTGAAGTCTTTGTTGCAAGGAATCTGATTCCGGGGGAACAGCATCTGGATGAGGATGAATTTGTAGATGTGAAGGCCTACGAACTGGAAGAACTCAAGGAGATGATTTTCGAAGGAAAGATTCAGGATTCCAAGACGATGGCAGCAATCCTTGCATATGAGTCGAAGTATCTGCATGGACAGAATGCATAGAACAGATAAACTGCGATAAAAGCATATCCACAGGAATTGCACATATAATGAAGTATCCGGATAAAAAAGGAGAATGCCATGTGAGGATACAAGGCGAACAAAAATATGTGCTTTTGGCAGGAATGGCAGGTTTCCTGCTGGGGATATGCAGTGCGAATCTCTGGATGAAACAGTATGTGCTGGATATCGGAATACTGAATCAGTATTTTCTGGAACAATATAACCGGGCAGACATCGTATATGAAGCGTATTTGTGGTATCTGGTAAAAAGCAGGGGGACTCCGTTTGTGGTGCTTCTGGCTGCGGCAGGAACGCGCTACAGAAAGGCGGCAGTTATGCTGGCGGCGGTATGGCTTGGATTCTGTTTCGGTATGGTGATCTGTACAGCAATCATAAAATTAGGAAGCAAAGGGATCGTACTCATCGTTACCGCACTCGCACCACAGGGAATCTTTTATGCAATGGCGGGAATCGTGTTATTCCGGTATATGTTGGAATATCCAATGGTGAGATGGGATGCGGGAAGAAGTATCCGCCTTTTCCTGTTCCTGATGCTGGGGATCATTACAGAGTGTTATGTAAATCCGGTACTTACAGGATTGTTTTTGAAGACACTGTGAATATACAAAAATGTAGAATAAAAGAACCGATACATGAAAAAATCTATTTTATATCATGTACCGGTTCTTTTTTATACGGAAAATCAGTTAATATTTCCCGGCGTATACAGATAACCGGAGAATGCAGCAAAGGAACAGGAATATCTGGCTGACCAGCAGACCGTTCAGATATCCGCTGATTCCGGCGGCGGGAATAAAAAGAAAGACGCCGGTGATCCGTATGCAGAGGCTGAAAAGGTTGAACAGAAAAGAACAGGTAGTCTTTCCAAGTCCGTTGATCATGCTGAGAAGTACAGTGTTCGTATACAGAAACGGACAGATCCATGCGAGTGTCAGAATAAAATTTCCGGCAAGCGGACTTTTGAACAGAAAAATTCCAATCCATTTTCCGAATATCAGAAGAACACCACAACAAAAACATCCAAGCAAGATGCAGGAACAGGTGATCTTTAAAATTAAGGAATGAAGCTGCTGCCGGTCTTTCATTTCCTGAAGCCCGGCTACCGTCGGCAGAAGCATGGAAGAAACGGCATTGGTAACTGCGGATGGAAATAAGATACACGGAAGTGCCATCCCGGTAAGGACGCCATAGGTCTGCAGGGATTGTGCAGCCGGCATTCCATAATATTGGAGGCAGACAGGGATAGAGACAGCTTCCACACTTTGCAGGATATTTAAGAATACACGGCTTGCGGTAAGTGGAAGGGCATGTTCCAAAAGTGTCTGTAAATGCCGCCGGAATACGGCAGGGGAAAGAAAAACGCCGGTACTTTTTCCGGGAATCGGCTTCCGGGACTGCCGGATGGAGTGCAGACTGTAAAAAGAAGCGGCAATCTCTCCAAATGTGAGGCCGGCTACAGCGAATGCAATCGAGATATTCTGTCCCTGTCCGGAACAGTACATACAGATGACAATGACAGACAAAATGCGGAATGCCTGCTCCAGAAGCTGGGATACAGCCGGAATCTTTGTCTGTTTCAGTCCCAGCGAGTATCCACAGATGCAGCTGTGAATGGATGCAAATGGAAATGTGTAAGATAACAAGAACAAAAGACTGCTGCATCTGGAATCGCGGAGAAAAGTCAGCGCAATGGTATCTGCATTCTGCCGGATGAAAAGAGAGATCATACAGGAGATGAAAAAAGTAAAGATCAGACTCGTTTTTAATAATTCCCGTGCTTTCTGCATTCTGCCGGCCGCTGCTTCCCTGGCAACGCATCGGGATAGGGCAAGTTCCATCCCTGCGCAGGATAGAGAGATACCAAGCGCATAGACAGGAAAGACGAGCTGATACAGCCCTACATTTTCTTCCCCAAAGGTATGACTCAGAAACATGCGGTAGAAAAATCCCATAAACCGGGTAGACAGACTCGTGACTGTGAGAACTGCGGTTCCGCGTATAAGTGCTTGCTTTCTGGACATGAAAGACTCCTTTTTTGTGACAGGATTGTATCTTTATAAGTTATTCCGGAATAGTGCTTGACAGAACCAAAAAGCAGTGATATTCTACAGAAGTAAAAATCCTAGTAAAATACTGGGGATTAAAAGAGGTGATAAGATGAAACTTTCCACGAAAGGGAAATATGGACTGCGTGCCATGATAGATCTTGCCAGATACAGTGAGAAAGAACCGGTGTCAATCGGCAGTGTGGCCGCAAGACAGGGAATTTCAGAACGATATCTGGAACAGCTTGTAGCACTTCTGAAAAAGGCGGGGCTGGTGAAAAGCATTCGTGGAGCCTCTGGCGGTTATGTATTGGAGAAGAAACCATCGGAAATCTCTGTCGGAGATATCTTAAGGGCACTGGAGGGAAGTCTGGAGCCGGTTAAATGTGCGGCCTTTGATACCACAACGGGAGAAGGATGCATGGCGTCAGACGGATGCGTGACAAAGTACGTATGGCAGAAGATTAACGACAGTATCAATGACACAGTGAACCAGATCATGCTGGATGAACTGATCAGAGAGAGCAAAAGCATCAATCCGGATGGCGAGTGTGAGAATCCCAAGTGCAGTCAGTAATTGGCCAAAAAAGAAATCTGATAAAAGAAATATTACAGAATATACAAAAAATGGAGGAGATAAAATGAGTAAATTATTATATCTTGACAATGCAGCAACAACAAAGACAGCACCGGAAGTTGTAGAAGCTATGCTTCCGTATTTTACAGAAAAATTCGGAAATCCATCGAGTGTTTACAGTTTTGCGGCTGCAAATAAAGAAGTGATCAACCAGCAGAGAGATGCGATCGCTGAAATGATCGGTGCAAAGACGAATGAGATCTATTTCACAGGCGGTGGATCAGAATCTGATAACTGGGCATTGAAATGTACAGCGGAAGCTTATGCAAACAAAGGAAATCACATTATCACAACAAAGATTGAGCACCATGCGATTCTTCATACAGCGGAATATCTTGAAAAAAGAGGATTCGAGATCACATATCTGGACGTAGATGAAGATGGGAAAGTAAAACTGGATGATTTAAAAGCAGCAATCCGTCCGACAACCATCCTGATCTCTGTTATGTTTGCAAATAATGAGATTGGTACGATTCAGCCGATCAAAGAGATCGGAGAAATCGCTCATGAGCATGGAATCCTGTTCCATACAGATGCGGTACAGGCTTTCGGACAGCTTCCGATTAATGTAGATGAATGTCATATTGATATGTTAAGTGCCAGCGGACACAAGTTCAACGGACCGAAGGGAATCGGAATCATGTACATCCGTACAGGAGTAAAGATCCGTTCATTTATTCATGGCGGAGCACAGGAGAGAAAACGCCGTGCAGGTACAGAGAATGTTCCGGGAATCGTAGGAATCGGAACTGCGGCAAAACGTGCAGCAGCGAATATGGAAGAAAGAACAGCAAAAGAAAGAGAAGTCAGAGATTATCTGATCGACAGAGTTCTGAATGAAATCCCATACTGCCGTCTGAACGGACACAGAACAGACCGCCTTCCGAACAATGCCAACTTCAGTTTCCAGTTTGTAGAAGGAGAATCGCTTCTGATCAAACTTGATATGAAAGGAATCTGTGCATCCAGCGGATCTGCATGTACATCCGGATCACTGGATCCGTCCCATGTATTGCTTGCGATTGGTCTGCCGCATGAAATTGCACACGGATCTCTGCGTCTGACATTGAACGAAGAGATTGAGAAAGAAGACATTGACTATGTTGTAGACAATCTGAAAGAAATTGTTGCACATTTAAGAGAAATGTCTCCTCTGTATGAAGACTTTATCAAAAAACAGAAATAACAGAGACAGGAATAAAAAATCAGATAAAAGATATAAAAGGAGTAATTGAGATATGTATTCAGAAAAAGTAATGGATCATTTTGAACATCCAAGAAATGTAGGAGAGATTGAAAATGCCAGCGGTGTCGGAACGGTAGGAAATGCAAAATGCGGAGATATCATGAGAATTTACCTTGATATCGATGAAAACCAGATCATCCGTGACGTAAAATTTAAAACGTTCGGATGTGGTGCAGCTGTTGCAACCAGCAGCATGGCCACAGAGATGGTAAAAGGAAAGACGATCCAGGAAGCGATGGAAGTTACAAATAAAGCGGTTATGGAAGCGCTGGACGGACTTCCGCCGGTAAAAGTACACTGTTCACTGCTTGCGGAAGAAGCAATCCACGCAGCTTTATGGGACTACGCAGAGAAGCATGATATTAAGATTGAAGGACTCGAGAAACCGAAGTCTGATATTCACGAAGGTGAAGAGGCAGAAGAGGAAGAATACTAAGCCGGAGAACTTTATATGGAAAAGAAAAAAGTTGTAGTCGGGATGTCCGGAGGGGTTGACTCCTCCGTGGCAGCCTGGCTTTTAAAAAATCAGGGATATGACGTAATAGGAGTTACGATGCAGATCTGGCAGGATGAAGAAGAAGCCGCGATGGAAGAACATGGCGGCTGTTGTGGTCTGAGCGCAGTGGATGATGCAAGAAGAGTGGCGGCAGCACTTGAGATCCCGTATTATGTCATGAATTTTAAGAAAGAATTTAAAGAAAATGTGATCGATTATTTTATTGATGACTATCTGCATGGAAGAACACCAAACCCGTGCATTGCCTGCAACCGCTATGTGAAATGGGAATCTCTTCTGAAGAGAAGCCTTGATATCGGTGCGGAATACATTGCGACCGGGCATTATGCCAGAGTGGAGAAACTTCCGAACGGAAGATATGCGATCCGCAATTCGGCAACTGCGGCGAAAGATCAGACATATGCACTTTACAACCTTACACAGGAACAGCTTTCCAGGACACTGATGCCGGTTGGAGAATATACCAAGGATCAGATCCGTGCGATGGCAGATGAGATTGGTCTTCTGGTTGCACATAAACCGGACAGTCAGGATATCTGTTTTGTGTCGGACGGAGATTATGCTTCTTATATAAAAGAAAATTCGGATGCGCAGATCAGACCCGGTAATTTTGTGCTTTCCGACGGAACGGTTGTCGGGAAACATAAAGGAATTATTTATTATACGGTGGGACAGCGGAAAGGCCTGGGATTATCCCTTGGTCATCCGGTGTTTGTGTTGGAGATCCGTCCGGAGACAAACGAAGTCGTAGTGGGATCGAATGAAGAATCTATGTCACGTTATGTGCGCGCAGATCAGGTGAATTTTATGACGGTAGAAGATCTGACAGAGCCGAAAAGAGTATGGGCGAAGATCCGCTATAATCACAGAGGTGCATGGTGTACGGTTGAAAAGACGAAAGAAGACGAGATCCTCTGCACATTTGAAGAACCCCAGAGAGCAATTACGCCGGGGCAGGCGGTTGTATTGTATGATGGAGAATACGTGCTTGGCGGTGGAACGATCATTGCGGATAAATAGGTCTTCGATGACACATATAACGATAAAGAGGAATAGACTATGATACAGGCAGACATGCATATGCATACATGGTTTTCAACAGATTCGGAGGCCTCTCCGTGCGATATGGCGGAAGAAGCAGTCCGTAAAGGCCTGAAAACCATTTGCTTTACAGATCATTTTGACAAAGATGATCTGGAATGGGGTGAGGAAGGTATCTTTGATGTGGATGCTTATTTCACGGAGATGCAGAAACTTCAGGAAGAATATGAAAAAAGACTGAATATCCGGATCGGGATAGAACTGGGACTCAGGACATATCTGAAAGAGTATTATGAGAAACTGACAAAGAAATATCCGTTTGATTTCATAATCGGATCGGTTCATAATGTCCCGTTTAAAAAAGATGCCAACGGAAAGCTGCTCTATACAGATCCTGCTGCGGAAAAACTTTTCGCAGACCGGACAGATCAGGAAGCATACCGTCTGATGATGGAGACGACACTGGAGAATGTGAAGACAATGGACTGCTTTCAGAGCCTTGGCCATCTGGATTATGTTGTGAGATACGGTAAAATGAGAGAAAAAACATATTCCTGTGCAGAATATGCAGATATGATTGATGAGATACTGAAACGGCTGATCGAAAAGGGAAAAGGTCTGGAGGTAAATGCAGCGGGATTAAAATACGGACTTCCGTTTGCACACCCGCATCCGGATATCCTGAGACGTTACCGGGAACTTGGTGGAGAGATTGTTACAATTGGTGCAGATGCGCACAAACCGGAACACATCGCATATGATTTCGGAAAGGTAGAAGAGCTTTTGAAAGCCTGTGGTTTTAAATATTATACAGAATTTTCGAAACAAAAGCCTGTTTTTAAGCAACTTATATAAAAATAGGAAAACCTCTTGAAATTTTGTATCAGATAAAGTACAATTATTAACAGTTGAGGGGTCTTTCATAAGCTTGAGAAGTTTGAAAAAAGATTTCGCAATTGTGACTGCATTAGTAGTTAAAAAACAAACTTTAGGAGGAATTAATCATGGCAGTAAAAGTAGCGATTAATGGATTTGGACGTATTGGACGTCTTGCATTCAGACAGATGTTCGGAGCAGAAGGATATGAAGTTGTAGCAATCAACGACTTAACATCTCCTAAGATGCTTGCTCACCTGTTAAAATATGACTCTTCACAGGGAAAATATGCTTTAGCTGATACTGTAGAAGCAACAGATGATTCTATCATCGTTGATGGAAAAGAAATCAAAATTTATGCTAAGGCTAACGCTGAAGAACTTCCTTGGGGAGAAATCGGTGTAGACGTAGTTCTGGAGTGTACAGGATTCTATACATCTAAAGAAAAAGCATCTGCTCATATCAAAGCAGGAGCAAGAAAAGTTGTTATTTCCGCACCAGCTGGAAATGATCTGCCAACTATCGTATATAATGTAAACCACGAAACACTGAAACCAGAAGATACAGTAATTTCTGCAGCTTCTTGTACAACAAACTGCCTGGCTCCAATGGCAAAAGCTCTTAACGATCTTGCACCAATCGAGTCTGGTATCATGTGCACAATTCACGCTTACACAGGAGATCAGATGACTCTTGACGGACCACAGAGAAAAGGTGACCTCAGAAGATCTCGTGCAGCTGCAGTTAACATCGTACCTAACAGCACAGGTGCTGCAAAAGCAATCGGACTTGTTATCCCAGAACTGAACGGAAAGTTAATCGGATCTGCTCAGCGTGTTCCAACACCTACAGGATCTACAACAATCCTTACAGCAGTTGTAAAAGGACATGTAACAGTTGATGAAATCAACGCAGCTATGAAAGCAGCTTCTACAGAGTCCTTCGGATACAACACAGATGAAATCGTATCTAGCGATATCGTTGGAATGAGATATGGTTCATTATTCGATGCTACTCAGACAATGGTACTTCCACTGGAAAATGGAACTACAGAAGTTCAGGTTGTTTCTTGGTATGACAATGAGAACTCATACACAAGCCAGATGGTAAGAACAATCAAATACTTCTCTGAATTAGCATAATTTAGAGCATGAATTAAGACTCACAAAGGGTCCGGTCTTATTGGGCCGGATCCTTTTTGTAGTTATAAAATTTATAACCAGGAGGCAGTACTATGCTTAATAAAAAATCTGTAGATGACATTAACGTAAAAGGAAAAAAAGTACTTGTAAGATGTGACTTCAACGTTCCGCTTATCGATGGAAAGATTACAGACGAGAATCGTCTTGTTGCAGCACTTCCTACAATCAAAAAATTAATCGCTGATGGCGGAAAGGTTATCCTTTGCTCTCATCTTGGAAAGCCAAAGGGACAGCCGGTTCCAGAATTATCTCTTGCTCCTGTAGCAGTTCGTCTTTCAGAACTTCTTGGACAGGAAGTAAAATTCGCAGCGGATCCTGAAGTGGTCGGAGAAAATGCAAAAGCAGCGGTAGATGAGATGAAAGATGGAGATGTGATCCTTCTTGAGAACACACGCTACAGAGCAGAAGAAACAAAGAATGAAGATGCATTCAGTAAGGATCTTGCATCTCTGTGTGATGTATTTGTAAATGATGCATTTGGTACAGCGCACCGTGCACATTGTTCAAATGTAGGTGTTACAAAATACGTAGATACAGCAGTTGTCGGATATCTTATGCAGAAAGAAATCGATTTCCTTGGAAATGCAGTCAACAATCCGGAAAGACCATTCGTAGCAATCCTTGGCGGAGCAAAAGTTTCAAGCAAGATTTCTGTAATTGAGAACCTTCTTGACAAAGTAGACACTCTGATCATCGGTGGAGGAATGGCATATACATTCGCAAAAGCACAGGGCGGAACAGTCGGAAAATCCCTTCTGGAAGAAGATTACTGCCAGTATGCACTTGACATGATCGAAAAAGCAAAAGCCAAAGGTGTAAAACTCCTTCTTCCTGTAGATAACGTGATCGGAGATGATTTCTCTAATGATGCAAATACTCAGGTAGTAAAAGCCGGAGAAATCCCGGAAGGATGGGAAGGTCTTGATATCGGACCAGAGACAGCTAAGATCTTCTGCGATGCAGTAAAAGATGCTAAGACAGTTGTATGGAACGGACCAATGGGATGCTTCGAAATGCCTAAATTTGCAGCAGGAACAGAAGCTGTAGCAAAAGCACTCGCAGATACAGAAGCTGTAACAATCATCGGTGGAGGAGATTCTGCAGCAGCAGTTAACCAGCTGGGATATGGAGATAAGATGACACACATTTCAACAGGTGGTGGAGCTTCTCTTGAATTCCTTGAAGGAAAAGAACTCCCGGGTGTAGCAGCAGCTAACGATAAATAGAATAAGGAGATTTGGAAAGATGGCAAGAAAGAAAATCGTAGCCGGAAACTGGAAAATGAACAAAACTCCAAGTGAAGCAGTAGCTTTAGTTGAAGAATTAAAACCATTAGTAGCTAATGAAGATGTAGACGTAGTATTCTGCGTGCCTGCAATCGACATTATCCCTGTAGCAGAGGCTGTAAAGGGAACCAATATCCAGGTTGGTGCTGAGAATATGTATTTTGAAGAAAGCGGAGCATATACAGGAGAAATCTCTCCGGCTATGCTTACAGATGCAGGAGTAAAATATGTTGTTCTTGGACACTCTGAAAGAAGAGAATACTTTGCAGAGACAAACGAGACAGTAAATAAGAAAATGCTGAAAGCTTTCGAGCATGGTATTACACCAATCATGTGCTGTGGAGAGACTCTGGAGCAGAGAGAACAGGGTGTAACAATGGACTTCATCCGTCAGCAGGTGAAAGTTGGATTCCAGAATGTAACAGCTGATCAGGCTAAGACAGCAGTGATTGCTTACGAGCCAATCTGGGCTATCGGAACAGGTAAGACAGCTACTACAGAGCAGGCTGAAGAAGTTTGCGCTGGTATCCGTGCATGCATCGCTGAAGTATATGATGAAGCTACAGCAGAAGCTATCCGTATCCAGTACGGCGGATCTGTAAACGCTGGAAATGCAGCAGAGTTATTCGCTCAGGCTGATATCGACGGCGGACTTGTAGGTGGAGCATCTCTGAAAGCTGATTTCGGAAAGATCGTAAACTACAAATAGGATTTAAGAAAATCAGCCGCAGGAGGCTCTCATTTGACTGCTTCCTGCGGTTTTATACTGTAAAAGTGATAGCGTAAGTGATATATGAAAAAGGATATATAGACGAAAGGTGATATTTAGAATGAGTAAAAAACCAACAGTACTTATGATCTTAGATGGGTATGGACTGAATGAAAAAACAGAAGGCAATGCAATTGCTATGGCAAAGACACCTGTTATGGATAAGCTGATGTCAGAGTATCCATGCGTAAAAGGAAATGCCAGCGGACTTGCAGTAGGACTTCCGGACGGACAGATGGGTAACTCAGAGGTTGGTCATATGAACATGGGTGCCGGACGTATTATTTACCAGGAACTGACAAAGATCACAAAGGCAATTGAAGATGGCGTATTCTTTGAAAATAAAGCATTGCTTGCTGCATGTGAGAATGCAAAGAAGAACGATTCTGCACTACACCTGATGGGACTGGTATCTGACGGTGGTGTTCACAGCCACATCGGACATATCTTCGGTCTTCTGGAACTGGCTAAGAGACAGGGACTTGAGAAAGTATACGTACACTGCTTCCTTGATGGCCGTGATACACCACCGGCTTCCGGAAAAGAGTATGTAGAACAGTTAGAAGCTAAGATGAAAGAAATCGGCGTAGGAGAGGTTGCAAGCGTTTCCGGACGTTATTATGCGATGGACCGTGATAACCGCTGGGATCGTGTAGAAAAGGCTTACAGAGCACTTTCAGCAGGTGACGGAGAGACAGCTGCTTCTGCAACAGAAGGAATCCAGGCTTCTTATGACGCAGATGTAACAGATGAGTTTGTCGTACCATTTGTAGTAACAAAGGACGGCGCACCGGTTGCAACAATCAAAGAAAATGATTCGGTAGTATTCTTCAACTTCCGCCCGGACAGAGCAAGAGAGCTTACAAGAACCTTCTGTGACGACAGCTTTGACGGATTTGAAAGAGGAGACAGGATCAAGACAACATTTGTATGCTTCACAGAATATGACGCTACGATCGAGAATAAACAGGTCGCATTCGTAAAAGAAGAGATCACCAATACATTTGGTGAATTCCTTGCAAAGAATGGCAAAAAGCAGGCGCGTATCGCTGAGACAGAGAAGTATGCACATGTAACATTCTTCTTTAACGGCGGTGTAGAGGAACCGAATGAAGGAGAAGACAGAATCCTTGTAAAATCCCCGAAGGTTGCCACTTATGATCTGAAACCGGAGATGAGCGCATATGAAGTATGTGACAAGCTGGTTGCAGCAATCAAATCGGACGAATATGATGTGATTGTGATCAACTTTGCGAACCCTGATATGGTAGGCCATACAGGTGTGATCGAAGCTGCTGTAAAAGCGATTGAAGCAGTTGATGAGTGTGTAGGAAAGGCTTACGAAGCATTAAAAGAAGCTGACGGACAGATGTTCATCTGTGCGGATCACGGTAATGCAGAGTACATGATCGATGAAGAGACAAAAGAGCCGTTTACAGCACATACAACCAATCCTGTACCATTCATCCTCGTAAATGCAGATCCTGCATACAAGCTGAAAGAAGGCGGATGCCTGGCAGATATTGCACCTACACTGATTGAACTGATGGGTATGGAACAGCCGGCTGAGATGACTGGAACATCACTTCTTGTGAAATAATACAAACATATTCAACGTATGTTATATGCTATAATGAACAGATTGTGGAAAATGCAAAAGCATATTTTCTACAATCTGTTCTGTATTTATCAGTATAATTATAAAAGGAACATCATGAGGAGAACGACATGAAGATTGTTATTGTAGAAGATGATCCGGGTATCCGAAAGGAATTAAAACAGCTCCTGGAAAATGCTTTTTATGAAGCAGAGATAATCGAAGAATTTAAAGATACGGCAGAGCAGATATGCAGCATGATACCGGCACCGGATCTGGTGCTCCTGGATTGGAACCTTCCGGGGGAAAGCGGCTTTGACATCTGTACGAAGCTGAAAGAACATTCGGATATTCCAATCATATTTCTGACCAGCCGAACAGATTCCATGGATGAACTGACCGGAATCTTGAAAGGGGCAGATGATTATATCACAAAACCGTTCAATCCACCGATTCTGCTGGCGAGAATAGGCGTAGTATTAAAAAGAACTACTAATAAAAACGCAGAGAAATCAAGGGATAATGCCTTGAATATGGAATATAAAGGTGTAATCCTAAATGTTGTGGGAGGCTGCATAGAGCATGAAGGAAAAAAGACAGATCTTACGAAAAATGAGTTGAAGATCCTGCATCTTCTATATCAGAAAAAGGGTGAGATTGTTCCGAGGCTGGATATGATCGAATACCTGTGGGACAATGAAGTCTTCATAGATGACAATACATTAAGTGTGAATGTTACAAGACTCAGAGGAAAACTGGCTGACATCGGAGTGACGGATTTCATTGAGACAAAACGGGGAATGGGGTACCGCATATGAGATTTTCGGAATATGTAAAAGATAAGATTCTAATATGTCTGCTGCACCTCCTGTGTATGATATTATTGATGGGGTTCTTCTATATTACAGGGTATAACAGAAACGCAGCTGGACTGATTCTCATTTTCTGGTGGATCATCCTTGGGATATGGATTGTGACAGGATATTATCGCAGGAAGAAATATTTTGACAGGGCAGAACATATTCTGGAAAATGTAGATCAGAGATATCTGCTTGGAGAATTGCTGCCAGCTTCACCATATCTGGAAGATCGGATCTACCGGGAACTGATCAGACGATCAAATAAATCTGTGATCGAACGGATCCGTACGCTTGAAGATGAACAGAATGATTATCGGGATTATATCGAAAGCTGGGTGCATGAGATCAAAGCACCGATCACTGCTATCCAGCTTGCCTGCGAGAATCATAAAGACGAAGTGACTAGACAGATCGCTCTTGAAAATCACAGAATTGAAAATGATGTTGATATGGTTCTGTATTATGCGAGAATGGAGAACGTATATAAAGACTATATGATCGGGGAGACTGATCTTGGAGAAGTGTCTTCGGAGATTCTTATGAAGAATAAGTACTATCTGATCAGCAGTGGGGTGCGCGGGGAAGTGGAGTGCCCGGATCTCGTGTATACCGATAAGAAGTGGATCCTTTTTATACTGAACCAGCTTGTGCTGAACAGTGTGAAATATAAAAGTGAGGATCCAAAGGTTCATCCATATATTCATATTTACACGGAAAAGTACGGTCATGGTGTCCGGCTGATCGTAGAAGATAACGGAACCGGAATACGGGAAGAAGAAATGTCCAGAATTTTTGAAAAAGGTTTTACCGGTTCTAATGGAAGAAATGGTAAGAAATCTACGGGGATGGGGCTTTATCTGTGCAGACGGCTGTGTGAAAAGCTTGGAATTGCCATCGAGGCGGAATCTGTCCGTGGGGAAGGGACGAAGATGATCCTTACATTTCCGGTCAGCAGTTATCTTTCAAAAATGTAAGATAACTGAAAGATACATCGATACATCTTTCTGGTCCGGACGGGTAAAGTAGAGATGAAAAAGAGTATTACAAAAAGACCGGAAAGGATGATATGGATGAGAAGAATAAGAAAGCATGGCAAGATGGCAGAGAAAAAAACGGACAGAATCCTGGATGGAGAGATTCGGGTGTGTGATGTGGAAAAATATTACGGAAGTGATACGAACATCACCAAAGTGGTAGACAGGGTAAGCTTTGGTGTCCAAAAAGGAGAATTTGTGGGAATCATGGGAGCATCGGGTTCCGGAAAGACAACGCTTCTGAATATGCTGTCTACGATTGACCGTGTGACTGCCGGGCATATATACTACGGAGAAACGGATATTACGGAGTTAAGTGATGAGGCACTGGCGGAATTTCGGAAAGACAATCTGGGGTTTATATTCCAGGATTACAACTTGTTAGATACACTTACGATAGAAGAGAATATTGTGCTGGCAATGACGCTGCACAGCAAGAGTAAAAGAGAGATCCAAAAGAAATGTGATAATATATTGAAGCTGCTCGATATTGAAGAAATCCGGGATAAATTTCCCTATCAGGTATCCGGGGGCCAGAAGCAGCGTTGTGCCTGTGCCAGGGCTATGATCCATCATCCGAAACTGATCCTCGCAGATGAGCCGACCGGTGCGCTGGATTCCAGAGCGGCACAGATGCTGCTCGAAACATTCCGCAAGATGAATCATGATATGCGCTCTACGATCCTTATGGTTACACATGATGCATTTTCGGCCAGCTACTGCAGCCGTATTCTTTTCCTGAAAGATGGAAAGATATTCCATGAACTGGTAAGAGGAGTGGAAGAAAGGCGGGAATTTCTGAATAAGATCCTGGATGTATTATCTCTGACAGGAGGTGAACTGTCAGATGTTCGGTAAGCTTGCACTGCGCAATGTCAGACGTTCCGCCAGAGATTATCTGGTGTATGTGCTGACGATGACATTTGTGGTATCATTGATGTTTGCATTTAACAGTATCATTTTTTCAAAAGATCTTCAGAGAATGTATGAAATGGCAGCGATAATGGCAGCGATGATCGGTATTGCCACATTCTTTATTGTACTGATCGTTGCATGGCTGATCAATTATATGGTACGGTTCATGCTGGAAAAAAGGAGCCGTGAATTCGGTATCTATCTGTTGATCGGAATGAATAAAAAGGAAGTGTCCGGGCTTTATATGAAAGAAAATCTGCTGCTCGGTATGTGTTCCTTTGTGATGGGACTGGGCCTTGGAATGTTGCTTCAGCAGGTGCTGCTCGTTGTCCTTTATAGTGTCATACAGGTGGAACTAAGACCCCATCTGGAATTCAACGGATATTGTTTTCTTATGACTGTGTGCTGCTTTGCGGGATGTTATCTGTTGGCACTGTTCCGGTGCAGCCGGAAATTCCGCAAGATGAACATTCATGATCTGATGAGAGAAAATCAGAAGAATGAGGAATTAAAAGAAAAGAATGAAAAAATAAAGCGGCTATTACTGCCGTGTTCCGTTCTGTTCATCTTTGCGTTCGGTGTCTGGATACTGAGCGGAAATATACAGTCAGCAGGAGGGGCGGCGGTATTTCTGACGGGTCTGTTTATTACAATGTATGTGTTTTATACAGGGCTTTCCGCATGGATTATCTGCTACGTGAAGAAAAAAGGAAATGCGGTCTACCGGGGGCAGAACCTGTTCCTGCTGCGTCAGTTTGCGTCTAAATTGAAGACGATGCGGTTTACCATGGGAACACTTACGGTACTTTTTATGGTCGCATTTCTGGGGTGTTCGGTTGCATTAATGTTCACGGACTGGCAGAATCAGGTTTTAGAGATGAAATTTCCATTTGATGTACAGGTGAACAGTCAGAATCCGGAATATGATTTTGCAAAGGAATTGGAAATTGTCGGAGAAGAAGCAGGTGTAAAGGATTCGTGCGTGTACCGCATTTATGAAAATCATACGAACGCAATGAATACATGGCTGTATACGCATCTGCGGTATTTTGGAGATGAGTACCGCAGAGAAGACGGAACACCGGATGAAAAAAAGCTACGTAAAAGTTCCGATGATGACGCATATTGCAGGTATGATACATATATGGGGCTGAGTGATTACAATCATCTGAGAAAAATGCTGGGATATTCCCCGGAAACTCTTGGGAAAAATGAATATATCCTTCAGATGAAACAAAGAGTGTATAAGGAAACCGGAGATTTTACGGATGATGTGAAGATTCAGGACAATGGAGAGACACTGACCTGCAGAAAGATCTGCACCGAATCGTTTTCGCAGGACGGACATAACGGCGGTGATTATATCATCGTTGTGCCGGATGAACGGATACAGCAGATGACACCGTACTATTCGGAACTTGCGGTAAGTGTGAAGAAAAAAGTACCGGATGACCTGCAGAATAAGCTGGATGATCTGTCAGATAAACATGATTATGCCGGTCATACATACATGGAAGAAGACGATGATAATGTATGTTATGGTACGGATACCATTGTCACATATGCTGCGGTGAATCTTGTGCGGGAAAATGCATCGGCTGAGGTCAGATATATGATGAGTTGTATCACATTCCCATGTATGTATATCGGGCTGGTATTTTTATGTATTGCATTGACGGTGTTATCGGTACAGCAGCTGAGCGATTCGGCAAAATACAGGTTCCGCTACCAGGTGCTTTCGAAAATCGGCCTCGGAAGACGCGAGATCCAACGGACCGTGTTCCGTCAGCTGTCCGGGTATTATCTGTGTCCGGCAATCCTTTCGGCGGTGATCAGCGGGATCATAGCGGTGTATATGGGTGCCAGATTTAACTTCTATACAGGAGTCAGTACACCGGTGTTACAGTATTTTGCAATTTCATTCGCATTGTTCTTTGGCATATATGTAGTTTATTTTGGTGCAACCTATGTCGGATTTATCAGAAATATCGAAGAATAAAAATGGAGAGGGAAGTATGAGTAGAAATGCAATAAAATATCTGGCAATGGCAGCTATGTTCTGTAATCATTTTGCTTATATATTTTTAAAAGAAGGCAGTACAGGACAGGAAGTTATGGTTGATATCGGGTATTTTACAGCCATTACTATGTGCTATTTCCTTGTGGAAGGATATCATTACACAAGATCTGTAAAGAACTATGCACTGCGGCTGCTTGTATTTGGGATCCTTTCACAGATCCCCTTCATGCTGGCATTGAAACAGACGAACCTGAACATGATGTTCAGCCTTCTTCTGTGTCTGGGAGTGGTGTGGGTTACAGATCATGTAAAACACAAAGGGGAGAGAATGCTATGGCTGTGTGTGCTGGTAATCTGTTCGATTTGGACGGACTGGGCACTTCTGGCACCGGTATTTACGATACTGTTTGCAAATGCATATGGGGACAGGAAAAAAGTATCACTGGCATATGGAAAAGCAGCGGGACTCTTCTTTCTGTTGAATGTGTTGTCATACAGGGCGGACTGCGGGCTGGAAAGCGCGCTCATACATTCTGCATGCGCATGTATCGGACCGGCAGCATCGGGAGTGGTTATACAGTGTATGTATAACAAAACAGACAAAACAGCACACGGCTGGGAAAAATGGTTTTTCTACGGATTTTATCCGGTGCATCTTCTGCTTCTCTGGATGATACAGTTTGCAAAAGTATAGATGGAACGGTTATAATAATATCGGGGTGTGACGGATGCGGAAAAAACGCAGAAGGACGGCTCCGGTATTTTTTTAAAAGCAGGCAGGTAGAGAATATGGAAAAAGAAAAGCTTGATAAAATGTATGATATCTGTTTCTTTGATCTGGATGGCACGATCATCGATTCTTCACCGGGAATTACGAATTCGGTGATGTATGCGCTTGAGAAATTCGGAATTGAAGAGACCGAGCGGGAAAAATTATATAAATTCATCGGTCCGCCGCTTACCGATTCGTTCGCCGGATTCTATGGATTTGACGATGAGAAAAGCTGGAAGGCGGTGGAGTATTACCGGGAATATTATCAGGATACGGGGATTTTTGAGTGTTCGGTGTATCCCGGATTTGAAAAATCATTAAAGGCATTGAAGGCGGCAGGAAAAAGACTTTTTGTTGCGACGTCCAAACCGGAAGTATATGCGAGAAGGATCATTGAACATTTTGACCTGGATCAATATTTTGAATATGTGGCAGGTATGGAACTGGACGGAGGCAGAGGCAGTAAGGCAGAGGTGATCGGATATCTGATCGATACCTGCCGGATGCAGGATAAGAAGAGGATACTGATGATCGGTGACCGTGAACATGATGTGCTTGGGGCAAAGCAGGAAGGGCTTGACTGTATGGGGGTATTATACGGATTCGGCAACCGTGAAGAACTGGAAAAAGCAGGCGCAGTATATGTCGCCGGGACACCGGAAGACATTGCCGGGATCATCCTGAAATAATACGGTAATCCTGCATTTTGTGAAAAATGTAAAAATATGGGTGCCAATACTTGACAAAAGAAGAAGTAGTTGTTATTATAAAAAAACAGAACGCACTCTGTTTTTTATAAATGATAGAAAAGAGGTGCAATATGCAAAGAGTATTTTCATTATTGGTAGACAATAATCCCGGTGTATTAAGCCGTGTATCCGGACTGTTCAGCAGACGAGGATACAGTATCGACAGTATAACTGCCGGAGTTACGGCAGATCCGAGATTTACCAGAATTACCATTGTGGCCAGCGGAGATGAGCTGATCTTATCGCAAATCGAAAAGCAGGTCAGAAAGCTGGAAGATGTCATTGAGATCAAAGTACTTCAGCCGGAAGATTCGGTATATCGTGAACTGATCATGGTGAAGGTTCGGGCGAATAAGACGGAGAGAACGGAGATCATATCTGTGGCGGATATATTCCGCGCGAAGATTGTTGATGTAGAGAAAGATTCCCTGATGGTGGAACTGACAGGAAATGGTTCAAAAGTAGATGCGTTTCTGGAACTTCTGGAAGGTTATGAGATTCTTGAACTTGCAAGAACAGGTATTACCGGATTGCAGAGAGGAATCAAGGATGTAACAGTCATTGATCAGGAAGGAAACATCAACACATTATAATGGATATATTATAATGGACAAACCGTAACACATTTTAATCAGACATTAAACAGAGACGAGCCCGGTGGAAGGGCGACCCCTTGTTTAAGAAAATAAAAAATCATTTATTTTTTAGGAGGTATGCTATAATGGCAGCAAGAATTTTTTATCAGGAAGATTGTAATTTATCAGTATTAGAGGGACAGAAGATTGCTATCATCGGTTATGGTAGCCAGGGACATGCACATGCTCTGAACTTAAAAGAGTCCGGATGCGATGTTATCATCGGTCTTTACGAAGGAAGTAAATCATGGGCAAAAGCAGAAGCTCAGGGATTTAAAGTATACACAGCAGCAGAAGCAGCAAAACAGGCTGATATCATCATGATCCTGATCAATGATGAGTTACAGGCAGATATGTACAAGAAAGATGTTGAGCCAAACCTTGAAGAAGGTAACATGTTAATGTTCGCTCATGGTTTCAACATTCACTTCGGATGTATCAAACCACCAAAGAATGTAGATGTAACAATGATCGCTCCTAAGGCACCAGGACACACAGTAAGAAGTGAGTATCAGGCTGGAAAAGGAACACCTTGTCTGATCGCTGTAGAGCAGGATGCTACAGGAAAAGCATGGGATCGTGCACTTGCTTATGGTCTTGCAATAGGTGGAGCAAGAGCTGGTCTTCTTGAGACAACATTCAGAACAGAGACAGAGACAGACCTCTTCGGTGAGCAGGCAGTACTTTGTGGTGGTGTATGTGCACTTATGCAGGCTGGTTTCGAGACACTTTGCGAAGCAGGATATGATCCAAGAAATGCTTACTTCGAATGTATCCATGAGATGAAACTGATCGTAGACCTGATTTACCAGTCAGGATTCGCCGGAATGAGATATTCTATCTCTAACACAGCTGAGTATGGTGATTACATTACAGGACCTAAGATCATCACAGAAGATACAAAGAAAGCTATGAAACAGATCCTGACAGACATCCAGGACGGAACATTTGCAAAAGACTTCTTATTAGACATGTCTCCGGCAGGACGTCAGGTACACTTCAAAGCTATGAGAAAACTTGCTTCAGAACATCCATCAGAGAAAGTCGGAGCAGAGATCAGAAAACTCTACAGCTGGAACGGAGAAGACAAACTGATCAACAACTAATCAGAACTGTAAGAATACGATACATACAAAAGGATATGGCGTCAGCCATATCCTTTTTGTTACGGATTTTACGGTTGTGTTTATAACAAAAAGCCCGGATCATTGACGGGATGATCCGGGCTCAAAATTTGCAACTCGAGTTTAATCTCTATTATTAAGCAATTCCGTTAACAGCTTTTGTCAGACGGGAAATCTTTCTAGAGCATGTGTTTTTGTGGTAAACACCCTTGCTTCCAGCTTTGTTGATTTCAACGATTGCAACTTTTAATGCTTCTGCAGCAGCAGCGGCATCTTTGTTAGCTACAGCTGTTTCAACTTTCTTTACGCAAGTTTTTACTTTAGACTTGATTGCTTTGTTTCTAGCAGCTTTTGTTTCGTTTACTAAAATTCTTTTCTTTGCAGATTTGATATTAGCCAATTTGTCCACCTCCGATATCAATATATTTCGATTTTTATAATTCGATTTCCAGTTCGTTAGAGCCGGACACGGACGATCTAACGAAACATACGAATTTATTTTAGGACATGAATTAGATTCTGTCAATACATATTTCTGAAAATATTGGAAAAACTAGTATTAATTTAAGAAAGGATGGAGAAAAACGATGGTGGAAAAGTATACGATCCGGACGGATCTTGCGATGGAGCAAAAAGAACGGTTTGAATCAGATCATGTAGAAGTGTCCGGCGTTGTACTGGAAGAAGAATACGATGAAGAGAGGGAGATTAAGATTACAACCGTCAGGATTGAAACGGAGAACGGGGCGAAGATGATGGGAAAACCGGTGGGAACATATCTGACACTGGAAGTCCCGGATATGGCATCGGCAGACGATGGATATCACAGAGAGATATCAGAAACACTGGCGGGATTTTTGGAAAAATATGTGGAAAATGAGGAATCGAAAAACAGAAATGCAGGCAATGAAAATGGACATCCTAAGAAAAAGGGATACTCGATATTGACGGTAGGACTTGGCAACCGGGAAGTGACGCCGGATGCGCTGGGACCATATGTGGTAGATCAGTTGCATATCACCAGGCATATGGTACAGGAATATGGAAGATATGCCGTAGAAAAAGAAGAAAGCCGGATCGTAAGTGCAGTCGTTCCGGGAGTGATGGCGCAGACGGGGATGGAGACGGCAGAGATTGTGCAGGGAATCGTAAAGGAGACAAAGCCGGATATGATCCTGGTGATCGATGCGCTGGCGGCAAGAAGCAGCAAAAGACTGAACCGGACCATACAGATCTCGGATGCAGGGATCCATCCCGGAGCAGGTGTGGGGAATCACAGAAGCGTGATCACAAAAGAGACGATGGGAATTCCGGTGATCGCGATCGGTGTTCCGACGGTAGTGGATGCTGCAACGATTGTAAATGACACGATGGAGAATTTTATTGCGGCACTGGAGACGTCAGAGACTTTGAAAGGAGTGGGTGTTGTGCTGCAAGGATACAATTCTGCGGAAAAATATGAACTGGTAAAAGAACTGATCGCGCCGCATCTGAACGGAATGTTCGTAACACCGAAAGATATCGATGAGACGATAAGAAGAATCAGCTATACCATCTCGGAGGCATTGAATCTGTTATTTTCGGGAAAAGCAGGGGAATCGGAAAAAACAGAAGAAACGGCATAGAAAGTGAGAAGACTGCATACCTTACCTTTAGAAAGAAGAGCGTAAGATTAGCAAAATGTCGGGGTGTGCAGGTGTGAAAGAACAAGACATGCAGAGCAGATGCAAAAAATATATACAGCGTGCGGTGAGGATCGTTGCCGGATGCCTTCTGATCTGTATCATGAAAGAAACAGGTGCGGGAACCGGAACAATAAATGGAAAGATTTTTGCGGAAAAAGGAAAACAGGAGATTACGGACAGTGCCGTCAGAACGATGCTGCCGGCTCTTGTTTATGCGGCGGAAAAGGATCAGACGGACACCCCGTCAAAGGATCTGGCATGGGCAGTGATGCGGTTATGGCCTGCCAGTACATTTATGACAGAACAAGGGAAGGAAGATACGGCCGGTGAAGATTCCAGGACGTATGCCATGATACTGGAAAAGCAGGAAAATGATGAGAACGCCGTAGATAAAAATGGCAAACTGATCACACAGAATCCGGATACAGAGGCGGAGGAGACATGGAAAACACCAGTGGTAAAAGCAGACATTTCCATGGAAAAGCTAAGAGATTATGAATATCTTATGAGCCATTTTTATACGGTGGACAGCAGTACTATGGCAGATGCAGGACTGATCAATGCAGATAAGCTGATGGGAAAAGATATGAAATTAAATCCAGATACAAAAGGGGTCAAAGTCCTGATCTACCACACACATTCCCAGGAACAATTTGCAGATTCTGTTCCGGGAGATGCCGGTACATCAATTGTAGGAATGGGGACGTATCTGTCTGAGCTTCTGAATCAAAAGTATGGAATATCCACATATCATCATGAAGGGGTATACGATCTGGTGAATGGAAAACTGGATCGGAGTAAGGCATATCAGCTTGCAGAACCGGATGTGCGGAAAATACTGAACGAGAATCCGGGTATCGAAGTTGTGATCGATCTTCACAGGGATGGCGTAGCGGAAGGGACGCATCTGGTGACAGAGATAGACGGTAAGCCGACGGCACAGATCATGTTCTTTAACGGGCTCAGCAGGACGCGGGCAAATGGAAATATCAGTTATCTGTCCAACCCATACCTGGAAGATAACCTGGCGTTTTCCCTGCAGATGGAGATTGCGGCGGCGACATATTATCCGGGGTTTGCCAGACACATTTTTCTGCGTGCGTACCGTTATAATATGCATTTCAAGCCTAAGACGCTTCTGATCGAAGCCGGAGCGCAGACCAATACAGTAGAAGAGATGCGCAATGCGATGGAGATTCTTGCAGAACTTCTGCATCAGGTGCTGTCTTGATTCGGAAATATTTTTATGATAAGATATTCAAAGTATGGGAAAATCTGTATGATCCCTATGAAGAATATATGACAGAACAGCTTTCGATATTTTTCATACGGATAAAACGGAGAAAGGATATAGAAAGAATGGCGAAAAAGAATACATATGATGCGGGCAGTATCGCGATCCTGGAAGGGCTGGAAGCGGTAAGAAAAAGACCCGGAATGTATATAGGAAGTGTTTCTACCAAAGGCTTGAACCATCTGATCTATGAGATCGTGGATAATGCGGTGGATGAGCACTTGGCAGGATACTGCAGCGAGATCCATGTAACACTGGAAAAGGATGGATCAGCAACAATCGCAGATAACGGACGTGGTGTACCGGTAGACCTTCATGCGACCGGTGTATCGGCGGCACGTGTGGTATATACGACACTTCATGCGGGTGGAAAGTTCGACGATTCGGCATACAAGACCAGCGGGGGACTTCATGGTGTCGGTTCCTCTGTCGTAAATGCACTGTCAACTTATATGGATGTACAGATCAGCAGGGACGGATATATCCATCATGACCGGTATGAACAGGGAAAACCGGTGATCGAACTGGAAGACAGATTACTGCCGACGATCGGAAAGACAAGAAAGACCGGAACGAAGGTGAACTTCCTTCCGGATGATACCATATTTGAAAAGACAAAGTTCAAAGCAGAAGAGGTAAAAAGCAGGCTTCATGAGACCGCTTATCTGAATCCGGATCTTAAGATCGTGTTTGAAGATAAGAGGGGAGCGGAGCCGGAACAGATCGTATATCATGAGCCGGATGGAATCCTCGGATTCATCCGCGAACTGAATCACAAAAAAGAGGCCGTGCATGATCCGGTGTATTTCAAAGGGGAAGCGGAAGGTATCGAAGTTGAGGTGGCTTTCCAGTATGTCAATGAGTTCCATGAAAATGTGCTTGGATTCTGCAATAATATCTATAATGCAGAGGGAGGAACCCATCTGACCGGATTCAAGACGACGTTTACGACGGCGATCAACCAGTATGCAAGAGAACTTGGAGTTCTGAAAGAAAAGGATGCGAATTTTACCGGAGCGGATATCCGTAACGGTATGACTGCGATCGTATCGATCAAACACCCGGATCCGAGATTTGAAGGACAGACCAAGACAAAGCTTGATAACCCGGATGCAGCGAAAGCCTGCAGTAAGGTGACGAATGATGAGATCATCCGCTTTTTTGACCGTAATCTTGAGACACTTAAGAAGGTTATCGGATGTGCGGAAAAAGCGGCAAAGATCCGCAAGACGGAAGAACGTGCGAAGACCAATCTGCTGACAAAGCAGAAATACTCATTTGACAGTAACGGAAAGCTTGCCAACTGTGAGAGCCGCGATGCGTCAAAATGTGAGATTTTTATTGTGGAGGGGGATTCTGCCGGAGGTTCTGCGAAGACGGCCAGAGACCGTATGTTCCAGGCAATCCTGCCAATCCGTGGTAAGATCCTGAATGTGGAAAAAGCAAGTATCGATAAAGTACTGGCAAACGCAGAGATCAAGACGATGATCAATGCATTTGGCTGTGGATTTTCCGAAGGATACGGAAATGACTTTGACATCAGCAAGCTGCGTTATGATAAGATCATCATCATGGCTGATGCGGACGTGGACGGTGCCCATATCTCGACACTGCTCCTGACGTTGTTCTACCGCTTTATGCCGGAACTGATCTTTGAAGGACATGTTTATATTGCGATGCCGCCTCTTTACAAGGCGATGCCGAAGAAGGGTGAAGAAGAGTATCTGTATGATGACAAGGCACTGGAAAAATACAGAAAGACACATGACGGTCCATTTACCTTACAGAGATACAAAGGTCTTGGAGAGATGGATGCGGAGCAGTTGTGGGAGACTACCCTGAATCCGGAGACCAGGATCCTGAAACTGGTAGAGATTGAAGATGCAAGAATGGCATCCGGCGTAACCGAGATGCTGATGGGATCGGAAGTACCGCCGAGACGTTCCTTTATCTATGAGAATGCGACGGAAGCGGAACTTGATATATAGAATAGGAGAGAGAAAATGCAGGATTCACAGATCATCAGAACCGAATATTCGGATGTGATGAAAAAATCATATATTGATTATGCGATGAGTGTAATCATTGCCAGAGCCCTGCCGGATGTAAGAGACGGATTAAAACCGGTACAGAGACGTACACTTTACGACATGCATGAACTGGGAATACGGTATGATAAACCATACCGTAAGTGTGCGCGTATCGTCGGAGATACCATGGGTAAATACCACCCGCATGGGGACAGCTCCATCTATGATGCACTGGTGGTCATGGCACAGGAATTTAAAAAAGGGATGGTCCTTGTAGACGGACACGGTAACTTTGGTTCGATCGAAGGAGACGGTGCAGCGGCAATGCGTTATACCGAGGCGAGGCTTGCGAAGATCACGCAGGAAGCATATCTGGCCGACCTGGACAAGGACATTGTAGACTTTGTGCCAAACTTTGACGAGACAGAGAAGGAACCGGCCGTACTTCCGGTACGTATTCCGAACCTTCTGGTCAACGGTGCGGAAGGTATTGCGGTCGGTATGGCAACCAGTATCCCGACACACAATCTGGGTGAGGTTGTGGATGGGGTGAAAGCCTACATGAAAAATGATGAGATCACGACCCGACAATTGATGAAATATATCAAAGGACCGGACTTCCCGACAGGAGGAATCGTGGTCAATAAGGACGACCTGCCACAGATATACGAGACAGGAACCGGAAAGATCAAGATCCGCGGAAAAGTTGAAGTGGAAGATGTGAAGGGCGGAAAGAAGCGTCTGGTTATCACAGAGATCCCGTATACGATGATCGGTGCGGGAATCGGAAAATTCTTAAATGATGTCTGCAATCTGGTGGAGACCAAGAAGACAACGGATATCGTAGACATTTCCAACCAGTCATCCAAAGAAGGCATCCGTATCGTCATCGACCTGAAAAAAGGTGCAGATGTAGAAAACCTGACCAATATGCTTTATAAAAAGACCAGACTGGAAGATACTTTCGGAGTAAATATGCTGGCAGTTGCAGACGGAAGACCGGAGACTATGGGACTGAAACGTATCATTGAGGCACATGTAGACTTCCGGTTTGACATGGCAACGAGAAAATATAATACACTGCTTAAGAAAGAACAGGATAAAAAAGAAATCCAGGAAGGTCTGATCAAAGCATGTGATGTGATCGACCTGATCATTGAGATCTTAAGAGGAAGCCAGAGCATAAAAGATGCAAAGGCATGTCTGGTGAACGGTGAGACAGAGAATATCAAATTCAAGTCTTCTATTTCAAAAAAAATGGCAGGAATGTTAAGATTCACAGAGCGTCAGGCAACTGCGATTCTGGAAATGAGGCTCTATAAACTGATCGGTCTGGAGATTGAAGCACTTCAGAAAGAGCACGAGGAGACACTTGCGAAGATTGCAAGATATGAAGATATCCTGAACAATTATGATTCTATGGCGGCAGTCATCATGGAAGATCTGGACCGTATCAAGAAAGAATTTGCAAGAAAGAGACGTACGGTTGTAGAGAATGCAGAAGAGGCTGTGTTTGAAGAGAAGAAAGTGGAAGAGCAGGAGATTGTATTCCTGATGGATCGTTTCGGATATGCAAAGACGGTTGATGTCAGTACCTATGAACGTAATAAAGAGGCAGCAGATAATGAAAATAAATACATCCTGCACTGCATGAATACCGGCAGGATCTGTATTTTTACAAAGGATGGAAAGATGCATCAGGTGAAAGTGATGGATCTCCCATATGGAAAATTCCGTGATAAAGGACAGCCGATCGACAATATCAGTAATTACGACAGTACACAGGAAGAAATTGTATATATCTGTGATTCCGAACAGATGCGGTATGCGAATCTGTTGTTTGCCACAAAGCAGGGCATGGTTAAGAAGGTTGGCGGAAGCGAATTCCAGGTAACAAAACGTACCATTGCGGCAACGAAACTTCAGCCGGAAGATGAAGTCGTAAATATCCGGGTGGTGACGGAGAACCAGCATATTGTACTGCAGACGGCAGATGGATTTTTCCTGCGTTTTCCGGCAGCAGAAGTTACGGAGAAGAAGAAAGGTGCAATCGGAGTGCGGGGTATCCGCTTGAAAAAAGACGATGCATTGACGAATGTATATCTGTTTGAAGAAGGAACTGAGTGTAAGGTTTCATACCATGAAAAAGAAGTTACCCTGAATCGTCTGAAGCTTGCAAAACGAGATGGTACAGGAACAAAATACAGAGGGTAAACGATATGATACAGAACATTGAACCACATGTATATAGAAATGAATATGTCCCGGAGCCGCCAAAAGAAGACAGCGTGATCTTGTATTATGAAGGAAGAAAGATTCTGGTGAAGCTGGAAGATCAGGAGATTTCTTTCCTGACATTCAAAGAGGCTGCAGTCCGTTATCCGGATATCTATGAAGATTATACGTATCTCTTCTCGATTGACGGACAGGGCTACTATCTGGCGGATGGGATCGACCCGGCAGACTTTCCGGGGTTTGAACTGAAGGATAATCAGTATTTCCGCGAGGCCAGGCCAAAGTACAGACAATTTGCCGCAGTGACAGGATGGCAGCTTTACCGCTGGTATCAGTCACGGAAATTCTGTGGCCACTGCGGGCAGCCTATGGTACATGACGACAAAGAACGCATGATGCGTTGTCCGGATTGTGGAATGATGGAATTTCCGAAGATATGTCCGGCGGTGATCATAGCTGTCACACATGGAAATAAGATCCTGATGTCGAAGTATGCGGGAAGAGAATACAAAAAGTATGCACTGCTTGCAGGCTTTAATGAAACGGGTGAATCCATTGAGGAGACGGTAAGGCGTGAGGTCATGGAAGAAGTCGGACTGAAGGTAAAGAATCTGCGGTATTATAAGAGTCAGCCGTGGTCCTTTACCGATACACTGCTGATGGGATTCTTCTGTGAACTGGACGGGGAAGACGGTATCACGCTCGATACCGGTGAACTTGCCATGGCAGAGTGGTTTGAAAGGGAGCAGATGCCGGTAGAGGCCGAAGATCTGAGCCTGACAAATGAGATGATGATGGCATTCAAACATGGAAAAATGTAAAAAATACGCAAAATCCCTTGATTTTACAGAAAAACGGTGCTATAGTTAGTTTAGTTACATAAATCAACCGGCAGAAGAGTGGACATATCGTTCACTCTTCTTTGTTGCATATCAAAGTATGCAGCAGGTGAAAAGCATAAATGAAAGAAGACCGGCTGATCGTATAACGTAGATAAATAAGGTCTGCATAAGGAGGATTTTAGATTGTCAAAAAGAGAAATGTATGAACAGAAAACAGAAGAGATCCTGCTTCCAATCGTGGAAGAGTATGGATTTGAACTGGTGGATGTCGAATATGTAAAAGAAGGAAGTAACTGGTATCTTCGTGCATATATTGATAAACCGGGCGGAATCGGAGTGAATGACTGTGAGGCTGTAAGCCGCAGACTTTCCGACATTTTGGATGAGAAAGATTATATCGAAGATTCCTATATCCTGGAAGTCAGTTCACCCGGACTTGGCAGACCGCTGAAGAAGGAAAAGGACTTCAGGAGAAGCCTTGGAGAAGAAGTCGAGATCAGAACCTACCGCATGATTGACAGACAGAAAGAATTCACCGGAATCTTAAAAGATTACGATGAGACAACGGTTACGATCGAGATGGAAGATGAGACCGAGAAAACATTTGAAAAGAGCGAGATCGCACTGATCCGATTAGCGTTTGATTTTTAAACGGCATGGATAAGCAAGGAGGAAAGACCATGAATACAGAATTATTAGAAGCGTTAAATATACTGGAGAAAGAGAAAGATATCAGCAAAGAAACACTGTTAGACGCCATTGAAAATTCACTGATGAATGCCTGTAAAAACCATTTTGGAAAGACAGATAATATCAAACTGATCATGAACAAAGAAACATGCGAATATCAGTTATATGCTGAGAAAACAGTTGTGGAAGAAGTAGAAGACAAACTGGAACAGATCAGTCTTGAAGATGCAAAAGAGATTGACAGCAAGTTTGAACTTGGTGATATCGTGCATATTCCGATCGAGTCTAAATCATTCGGACGTATTGCAACACAGAATGCCAAGAACCTGATCTTGCAGAAGATCCGCGAAGAAGAGCGTAAGGTTGTATACGATCAGTATTTTGAAAAAGAAAAAGATATCGTGACAGGTATTGTGCAGCGTTATGTCGGAAAGAATGTCAGCATCAACCTTGGTAAGGCGGATGCTATGCTGACAGAGAACGAACAGGTAAAAGGCGAGGTGTTCAAACCGACAGAACGTATTAAATTATATGTGGTAGAAGTAAAGAATACGACAAAGGGACCAAAAATCCTCGTGTCCCGTACACATCCGGAACTTGTAAAACGTCTGTTTGAATCAGAAGTTACAGAAGTGAAAGATGGTACCGTAGAGATTAAGAGCATTGCAAGAGAAGCAGGAAGCAGAACCAAAATTGCTGTATGGTCTAACGATCCAGATGTAGATCCGGTCGGAGCATGCGTTGGTATGAACGGAGCCAGAGTCAATGCGATCGTCAATGAGCTGCGTGGTGAAAAGATCGATATCATCAACTGGAGTGACAACCCGGCTATTCTGATCGAGAATGCATTGAGTCCGGCAAAGGTTATCTCTGTAATGGCTGATCCGGATGAAAAGACAGCCAGCGTTATCGTTCCGGATTATCAGTTATCCCTGGCAATCGGTAAAGAAGGACAGAATGCAAGACTTGCAGCAAGACTGACAGGATATAAGATCGACATCAAAAACGAAACGCAGGCAATCGAGTCCGGAGAACTTCCGGAAAACTACATGGAATTAAGCGAGGGCGTGTACGAAGAAGAGTATGATGACGATGCAGAAGAATTTGATGTAGAGAACACAGCAGATGCTGAATATGATGAAGACGACGCAGAGATCACATTCGATGAAGTTGAGGACACAGAGGAATAGGTGATAATTCGTGGGAGCAAATAAAAAAGTTCCTATGCGCAAATGCGTAGGATGTCAGGAAATGAAGAGTAAAAAAGAGATGATTCGTGTCATCCGCACATCGGAGGGAGAATTTCTGCTGGATGCGACAGGAAGAAAGAACGGACGCGGTGCTTATCTCTGCCCGAATGGCGGCTGCCTTGCAAAAGCAGTGAAGAACAAAGGCCTGGAGAGATCCTTTAAACAGGCTATCCCAAAAGAAGTATATGAAGCACTGGAAAAGGAGATGGAAGTACTTGAGTCAGAATAAAGCATTATCTATGATTGGTCTGGCTACAAAAGCCGGCAAGGTTGCAAGCGGGGAGTTCTGTACGGAGAAAGAAGTAAAATCCGGAAGAGCATGTCTTGTGATCGTTGCAGACGACGCATCCGATAATACCAAGAAGAAATTTCAGAATATGTGTGACTTTTATCAGGTTCCGATCTATTTTTACAAAGACAAAGATACATTGGGGCATGCAATGGGAAAAGAATTCCGTGCATCTTTGGTAATCCTTGATGAGGGATTCGCAAAAGGTATCCGGAAGCATATAGACACAGAGAATCAGACAATTGCGTAGAGGAGGCAGATCATATGTCAAATAAAGATATAGAAACAAATATAAACGAAAATACAGAAAAATCAGAAACACCAAAGAAAAAAAATATCGTGCATGTAATACGTCCGCAGAATGCACAGAACGGCGGTAACAAAGGAAGAAGATCCGGAGGAAACCGTCAGAATTCCGGACAGGGAAAACCGATGCAGGTAAATAACGGCCGTCCGGCAAAGCGTACAGAACGCTCTGCAGCACAGAATACGGCAACAGGAGAAGCGCAGGCTCCAAAGAGAACAGAGAAGCCGGCAGCAGAAAGAACACAGGGCAGACGTCCGGAAAGAAACGAAAGACCGGACAGAAATGAAAGAACAGAAAGATCAAACAGAGACGATAACAGAAATAACCGCGGCGGCGACAGACGCAGCGGTGGAAGAGACGGACGTGGTGACCGCCAGGAAGGAAGAGGCGGACAGAGATTCCAGAGAGGAGACCGTCCGCAGAATGGCCGTTCCGACAGAAATCAGGGAGACCGCGATAACAGATATGACAACAACCGTGGTGATGACAGACAGGGACGCAAATTCGGAGAAAAATCAGACAACAGAAGAAATGACAGAAGAAATAACACAAGCATTCCGGCTCCTGCAATCGAAGGACAGAAACCACAGAGAAAGAATGTCAAGGGAAAAGACGATCACAAGAAGAAAGATTATCGTCGTGATGATGAAGAAAGAATGCCAAAGGGCAAGAAGAAAAACGAGCCGAAGCAGCAGCTTCAGAAACCACAGCAGAAAGAGCAGAAGGTAGAAGAAGAGATCAAACAGATCACAATCCCGGAAGTTCTGACGATCAAAGAACTGGCAGACAAGATGAAGATCGTACCATCTGTGATCGTGAAAAAGCTGTTTATGCAGGGCAAGATTGCTACTGTAAACCAGGAAATCGATTACGAGACAGCAGAAGAGATCGCGCTGGAATTTGAAGTCCTGTGTGAGAAGGAAGAAGTTGTAGACGTAATCGAAGAACTTCTGAAGGAAGACGAAGAGGACGAAAAGAAAATGAAGAAGCGTCCGCCGGTAGTCTGTGTTATGGGTCACGTTGACCACGGTAAAACTTCTCTTTTGGATGCGATCCGTCATACAAATGTTATTGACCGCGAGGCCGGTGGTATCACACAGCACATTGGTGCGTACGTTGTAGAAATCAACGGAGAGAAGATCACATTCCTGGATACTCCGGGACATGAGGCATTCACGGCAATGCGTATGCGTGGAGCAAGTTCTACAGATATCGCTGTTCTTGTAGTAGCAGCAGATGATGGTGTTATGCCGCAGACAGTAGAAGCGATCAACCATGCAAAGGCTGCAGGTGTAGAGATCATCGTTGCTGTGAATAAGATGGATAAACCAAGTGCCAACATCGACCGTGTAAAACAGGAACTGACAGAGTATGAACTGATTCCGGAAGACTGGGGCGGAAGCACAATCTTTGTTCCGGTATCTGCCAAGACAGGTGAAGGTCTGGAAGATCTGATGGAAATGATCGCTTTAACAGCAGAAGTAATGGAATTAAAAGCCAATCCAAACCGCCGTGCAAGAGGTCTTGTACTGGAAGCGAAACTGGATAAGGGAAGAGGTTCTGTTGCCAATATCCTGGTTCAGAAGGGAACACTTCGTGTCGGAGATCCGATCGCTGCCGGTTCTGCATTTGGTAAAGTAAGAGCCATGATGGATGATAAGGGAAGAAGAGTCAAAGAAGCAGGTCCGTCTACACCGGTAGAGATCCTGGGACTTAACGATGTACCAAATGCCGGAGAGGTTATTGTTGGATGTGGAAATGAAAAAGAAGCAAGAAACTTCGCAGAGACATTTATTTCACAGAGCAAGGTAAAACTTCTGGAAGAGACAAAATCCAAACTTTCTCTGGATGATCTGTTTACACAGATCCAGGAAGGTAACTTAAAAGAACTTGGTATCGTAGTAAAAGCAGATGTACAGGGATCTGTAGAAGCAATCAAACAGAGCTTACTGAAGCTGTCTAACGATGAAGTAGTAGTTAAGATCATCCATGGCGGTGTAGGTGCGATCAATGAATCAGACGTAAGTCTTGCTTCTGCATCAAATGCGATCATCATTGGATTCAACGTTCGTCCTGACGCAACTGCAAAAGAGACTGCAGACCGTGAAGGTGTAGACATCCGTCTGTACCGTGTCATCTACAATGCAATTGAAGATGTAGAAGCTGCCATGAAGGGTATGCTGGATCCTGTATTCGAGGAGAAGGTACTCGGACACGCAGAGGTACGTCAGACATTCAAGGCTTCGGGAGTCGGAACAATCGCCGGATCTTATGTCCTTGACGGTCTGTTCAAGAGAGACTGTTCTGTCCGCCTGACACGTGACGGTATTGTAATATTTGAAGGACCTCTGGCATCACTGAAGAGATTCAAAGACGATGTAAAAGAAGTAAAGGCAGGTTATGAATGTGGATTCGTATTTGCAAACTTCAATGACATCAAAGAAGGTGACCTCGTAGAGGCATTCGAGATGGTAGAGATTCCACGCTAGGAGTTGATATAAATGAGAAAAAGAAGTATTAAGAATACAAGAGTAAATACAGAGGTGCAGCACGAGTTATCGAACATCATCCGCGGGGGATTAAAAGACCCGCGTGTTGCACCGTGGACTTCGGTTGTAGCTGCAGAAGTTGCACCGGATCTTAAGACATGTAAGGCATATATCAGTGTACTCGGAGACGCTTATGAGCAGGAGCAGACGATCAAAGGTCTGCAGAGCGCGGAAGGATATATCCGCCGTGAACTGGCAAGAACATTGAATCTCCGTAATACACCGGAGATCAGGTTCGTACTGGATCAGTCCATTGAATATGGTGTTAATATGTCAAAGAAGATCGATGAAGTAACCAAAGACCTGAAAACGGAAGGTGTTGAGGAAGATGCTGAATAAAGTATTGGAAAATGTGTCGACGATCGCGATCGGCGGACATATACGTCCGGATGGAGACTGTGTGGGTTCCTGTGTGGGACTCGGACAGTATATCCGTGAGAATTACAGTGATAAAACCGTAGACATTTATCTGAAAGACATCCCGGAATCTTTTCATTTCTTAAACGGAACAGAGACAATTCTGGAGTCTGTGGATAATGAAGAAAAAATATATGATCTCTTTATTTCCCTGGATTGCGGGGATACAGACAGACTGGAGTATTCCAAACCATTGTTTGTAAAAGCAAAGCATACATTCTGTGTGGATCATCATATCAGCAACATTGGTTTTGCAGAGGTCAATCATATCGTTCCGGAAGCAAGTTCAACTTCAGAGCTGGTATACGGACTGCTGGACGAAAAGAAGATTTCTAAAAATGTAGCGGAAGCACTATATCTTGGAATCGTGCATGATACGGGAGTATTCCAGTATTCCTGTGCCGGACCGGAGACATTCCGGGTGGCTGCGAAACTTCTGGAGAAAGGAATTGACGCACCGAAGATCATAGAAGAGACATTCTATGCGAAATCCTACGCACAGAATCTTGTAATGGGTCGTGCACTGATGGAAAGCATCCTGTTTCTGAATGGAACCGGTATTGCATCCTTCATCCGAAAAGACGTGATGGATTTTTACGGGGTAGGACCGAAAGATCTGGAAGGAATCGTAAGCCAGCTCCGTGTGACGGAAGGGGTAGAAGTTGCCGTGTTTATGTATGAGTTGAGACAGAATGAATTCAAAGTAAGTCTCCGCTCAAAAGAGAAGGTCGATGTCAGCAGGATTGCACAGTATTTTGGAGGCGGTGGTCATAAGAAAGCATCTGGATTTACAATGACAGGAACACCGTTTGATGTGCTGAACAATCTGTCAAAACAGATCGAAGCACAGATGGAAAAACTGGAAAAGACACAGGAGCAGTAAACTATGATACACGGAATCATTAATGTGTATAAAGAAAAAGGGTTCACTTCCCACGATGTAGTAGCAAAACTCCGTGGGATCGTGGGACAGAAAAAGATCGGACACACGGGAACACTTGATCCGGATGCGACAGGTGTTCTTCCGGTTTGCTTGGGAAAAGCAACTAAGCTTTGTGATCTTCTGACGGATAAGGATAAGACTTATGAGGCAGTTATGCTTCTCGGCATGACAACTGACACACAGGATACTACGGGCAGGATTCTGGAAGAAAAAAGTACGGAAACACTTACAGCAGATAAAGTAAGAGAAGTAATCGAAAGCTTTATCGGAGACTATGACCAGATCCCACCGATGTATTCGGCACTTAAGGTAAACGGGAAAAAATTATATGAGCTTGCCAGAGAAGGAAAGGTCGTAGAAAGAAAAGCCCGTCCGGTGAAGATCCTGGATATCCGGATCATAGAAATGGGTCTTCCGCGGGTCCGTATGGAGGTATCGTGTTCCAAAGGAACCTATATCCGGACTCTTTGCCACGATATCGGCGAAAAGCTTGGATGCGGCGGATGTATGGAATCACTGATCCGTACAAGAGTATCGGCGTTTCAGATAAAGGACGCAAAGACACTGGAAGAAATCGGAGCATTAAAGCAGGAAGGAATGCTTGAGGAGATCCTGGTGCCAATCGATGAAATGTTCTCGTCATATCCGAAGATCACGGTAAAGGATGACTGGAAAGCATTCGCAAAAAATGGGAATCCGCTGGATGAGAAGATGCTGAAAGACGCAGACGGCCAGGAGGAAGACAGGCACGTGCGTCTGTATGAGGAATCGGGTAAATTCATTGCCATTTATCAGTGGAAAGAAAAAGAAAAAAAATATCACATCGTCAAGATGTTTTTTAACGAGTAAACGAGGAAGAAATGACTATGCAGTATATCAGGGAGCTTGCGGAATATAACGGAAGCGGCAGGGCAGCGGTGACTTTTGGAAAGTTTGATGGATTACACAGAGGTCATCAGGTGCTTGTGACAAAAGTCCGTGAATTAGGAGAACAGGAGAATATTAACAGCATCGTATGTTCGTTTGACATGAGACCGCTATGGAAGGAAAGAGGGATTACTCCGGAACTTCTGATGGTCGGGGAAGAACGGCAGGAAAGGGTGAAAGACGAAGTCGATTACCTGATCGAATGCCCGTTTACTGAATCTTTCCGTCAGAAAAGTGCGGAGGATTTTATACGGGAGATCGTCCATGATCTTTTTCATGCCAAATATGTTGTGGTAGGAACAGACTTTACATTCGGATGTGAGAAACGCGGGGATGTGCATATGCTGGCGGAATATGCAGATCAATATGACTATCAGCTGATTGTCATAGAAAAAGAACGTTATCATGACCGGATCATCAGCAGTACTTATGTAAAAGAAGTGGTAAAAGCCGGAGATGTGGGACTGGCAGAAAAACTGCTTGGGTATCCATTTGAAGTAGAAGGGACGGTCGAACATGGCAGACAGCTTGGCCGTACGCTCGGATTTCCGACACTGAATGTTGCATGGCCTGACGGGAAGATCGTGCCGGCACACGGAGTCTATTTCTGTAAGATCGATGTACAGGGCAAGACCTATCCGGGGATTGCAAATGTCGGTATTAAGCCAACTGTGACGGAAGAGAAGAAGCTGTTGATCGAAGCGTTTCTTTTTGGATATTCCGGAAATGCATATGGAGAAAAAGTCCGGATCAATCTGATGGAATTCCGGAGACCGGAACAAAAATTCGATGGAATCGGAGCACTGAAAGAACAGATTGATAAGGATATTGCAAAGGGAATGGAATATTTCGGAATTGTATAAATTTCTCTTTACACAGGGAAGTTCATATGATATACTAAGCAACGTTGAAGCCGGTGTTCGGTAACTGGAAACTCCAACCGTTACTTAATATCAGGCGTTTTAATTAAGAGTATATAGGAGGAAACAAACATGATTTCTAAAGAACAGAAAGAACAGATCGTAGCACAGTATGGTAGAACAGCAGGAGATACAGGATCACCGGAAGTACAGATCGCTATCCTGACAGCAAGAATCAATGATCTTACAGATCACTTCAAAGCTAATCCTAAGGATCACCACTCAAGAAGAGGACTTCTTAAGATGGTAGGACAGAGAAGAGGACTTCTTGCATACCTGAAGAAGACAGACATCGAAAGATATCGTGCACTGATCGAGAAACTTGGATTAAGAAAATAATTCATGCTTTTATGGGGACATTCGGAAGAATGTCCCTTTTTCGTTGTCGGAATAAGCAATAGAAGTCATCGGCGGCAGATTATGTGAACGATTTTGGGTATAGCTTTTTGTGAAAGTGTATGCTATAATAAATAGGATTGTGGATTGGGAAAACTTCACCGAGACCACTGAAAAGTATATTTGATATTAAAATGTGTTTTTCAGTAGTTTCGGGGTGATCTTGAACCACAAAAGAAAAAATAAAGGAGAACACATTTATGTATAAAACATTTGAGATGGAACTCGCCGGAAGAACCTTAAGAGTTGATGTCGGCAGAGTTGCAAAACAGGCAAATGGTGCTGTGTTAATGCATTATGGTGATACAACTGTACTGTGTACAGCAACAGCTTCAGAGAAGCCAAGAGACGGAATTGATTTCTTCCCACTGAGCGTTGAATACAACGAAAGAATGTATGCAGTAGGAAAGATCCCTGGAGGATTCAATAAAAGAGAGGGAAAAGCATCTGAAAATGCAATCCTTACATGCCGTGTAATCGACCGCCCGATGAGACCGCTGTTCCCAAAGGACTACCGTAACGATGTAACACTGGAGAACCTTGTATTATCTGTCGATCAGGACTGTTCACCGGAGCTTACAGCTATGCTTGGTGCGGCAATCGCAACAACAATTTCCGATATCCCGTTTGACGGCCCGATCTCTACTACACAGGTAGGTCTGGTTGACGGAGAATTCGTATTCAACCCTACAGCAGCTCAGAAGGCAGTATCTGACATGGCTTTAACGGTTGCTTCTACAAGAGAGAAAGTCATTATGATCGAAGCCGGAGCAAACGAAGTTCCAGAGCAGCAGATGATCGATGCAATCTTTGCAGCACATGAATTAAACCAGAAAGTAATCGCATTCATTGACACAATCGTGGCAGAATGCGGAAAACCAAAACACGAATATGAAAGCTGTGCAGTTCCGGAAGAACTCTTTGCAGCAATCAAAGAGATTGTTACTCCGGAAGAGATGGAAGTAGCAGTATTCTCCGATGATAAACAGACAAGAGAAGAGAATATCCGTGCCGTAACAGAGAAGTTAGAAGAAGCATTTGCTGAAAATGAAGAGTGGCTTGCAGTTCTTCCGGAGGCTGTATACCAGTACCAGAAGAAGACCGTACGTAAGATGATCTTAAAAGACCACAAACGTCCGGACGGAAGAGAGATCGACCAGATCAGACCACTTGCGGCAGAAGTTAACCTGATTCCTAGAGTACATGGTTCAGCAATGTTCACTCGTGGACAGACACAGATCTGCAACATCTGTACATTGGCACCACTTTCCGAAGCTCAGAAACTGGATGGTCTGGATGAAGCAGAGACAACAAAGAGATATATGCACCACTACAACTTCCCATCATACTCTGTAGGTGAGACAAAGCCATCCAGAGGACCGGGACGTCGTGAGATCGGACATGGAGCACTGGCAGAGCGTGCATTACTTCCGGTACTTCCAAGCGAAGTAGAATTCCCATATGCGATCCGTACTGTATCTGAGACATTTGAATCAAATGGTTCTACTTCTCAGGCAAGTGTATGTGCATCTTCTATGTCACTGATGTCAGCAGGTGTACCAATTAAGGCTGCAGTAGCCGGTATCTCATGCGGACTTGTTACCGGTGATACAGATGATGATTATCTGGTACTTACAGATATCCAGGGACTCGAAGATTTCTTCGGAGACATGGACTTCAAGGTAGCCGGTACTCACAAAGGTATCACAGCAATCCAGATGGATATCAAGATCCACGGACTGACAAGACCGATCATTGAAGAAGCTATTGCCAAGACAAGAAAAGCAAGACTTTACATCATTGATGAAGTTATGAATAAAGCGATCGATGCTCCTAGAGCAGAGGTTGGAGAATTCGCTCCAAAGATCATCCAGATGCAGATCGATCCACAGAAGATCGGCGATGTAGTCGGACAGCGTGGAAAGACGATCAACGCGATCATCGAGCAGACAGGCGTGAAGATCGACATTACAGATGATGGTGCCGTATCTATCTGCGGAACAGATGCCAAAGGTATGGAAGAAGCACAGAAGATGATCCACATCATCGTCACAGATTTTGAAGCCGGACAGGTTCTGGAAGGAAAAGTTGTCAGCATCAAAGACTTTGGTGCATTCCTTGAATTTGCACCTGGAAAAGAAGGAATGGTACACATTTCTAAGCTTTCCAAAGAAAGAGTGAACCGTGTAGAAGACGTTCTCACACTTGGCGATGTTGTTAAGGTTGTATGCCTTGGCAAGGACAAGATGGGAAGAATCTCATTCTCTATGAAGGATGTTGCGGAATAAGATTATAATTTAATATCAGATGTTATGTGAATGCCTCGGGGTTCCGGTAGTGGAAGCCTGGGGCGTTTTTTATTACTAAAGGACCGGTAGGGACGGGGAATAGTGTTTTTTAAATACAGGAGATTGATAAAAGGTCAGTCTCTTGTATTTTTTGCTATTGCAATATAATTATATTTATGCTAATCTGAATTCACGCAGTCATCATTCTTATTGATTGCAAAAGTATCTATTAACCAATCGGCAATTATTCATACGGCTCAGAAATCGAGCAGATAATCCGAGGTATAACATTTATTGATGAATATTGTTTGAAAAAAGTAGACGTAAGGGGATATTCTACTTTTCTAAAAAGTAATCCTGTGCTAATATATAGTTATATTAAGAATTCTTTACTTCGGACGATGGTTCATCATACAAAAGAAGGGAGAATCCTTATGAGAAAAAATGAATTCCATGTAACTAAACCAAAAAATATAGCATTAGGAATGAATGCAACAGATGACAGAAACCAGAATGATTTCATCATGCTTCCAACCGTAGACTTCTGTTTCAAAGAACTGATGCAGAATGAGAAAGTCCGCAAAGGAATGATAGCAGCGATACTGGGAATTAGGTCGGAGAAAGTAGAAGAAGCGGTGTTGATGCCGACGATACTTCGGAAGGAGTATGAAGATGATAAGTATGGTGTGCTGGATGTTCTTGTGAAGTTAAGGGATGGCACACGGATGGATTTCGAGATGCAGTTGGTGTATTTTGAATTCTGGGAGAATCGGACACTGTATTATCTGAGCAAGATGTATGCGGATCAGATCAAGGAAGGCGAAGATTATGATGTGTTAAAGAAGTGTATTCAGGTGAGTATCTTTGATCATATATATTTTGAAGCGGATGACAGATGCTATCGAAGAATTACATTCCGTGATGACGAGCTGAAGGAAGAGTATACAGACCTGATGGAGATACATATCTTAGAATTACCGAAACTTCCGCAAGAAGAGAAAGACGAGACAGATCTGATGCAGTGGATGCGCTTCCTGGGAGGAAAGAGAAGGGAGGATTTTGAGAAGATGGCAGAGAAGAATCCTGAAATGAAAGAAGCATATGAAATGCTGGATAGAATGAGTGCAGACGAGAGAAAACGTCTGGAGTATGAAGAAAGGCAGAAATTGCTCAGGGATAAGAATATGATTTTGAAGGATGGAAAGCGTAAGTATGAGCGCGGCTTGCGTGAGGGACGAGAGAGTGGTTTATGTGAAGGAAGAGCAGAAGAGAGAATTTGCCTGGTGAGGAGATTATATGATAGAGGAATGAATTCGACCCAGATTAGTGAACTTATAGGACTGGATAAAGAGCAAGTGGAAGAAATGCTGCAAACAAAGAGCAATTTTGAAAATAATGGATAATCTTGTGATTGTAAGAAGTATAAAATGGATATAGGAATAAAGGTGATATGAAACAAAACACAAAATTTCATATCACCTTTTGCGTCCCCCCCAAAAAAAATACCAGTCATAATCTCCATTCATCCACATATACATGGGTGTAAAGAGGTGATGAACATGAAAGAAGATACAATCTTAAAAGTCCTGCCATGGGATGTCAGAAGTATTATACAAAAGGAAAAGCTGGAATTTGAATACTTGCAGGAGATCCGTCTCCGGGAAGGAAAGCCGCTGATCTTCCTGTATCATGACACGGAAGTTATCCCCGGAGCGAAAGCCAGGCGGCCATACCTGGTGACGAAAGATAATATCCGCGAAATGCTGGAATACATCAGTAATTATTCCCTATATGCGTGTGAACAGGAGATGCGGCAGGGATTTATCACGATCGAAGGAGGACACAGAGTGGGATTGTCGGGACAGGCTATTATGGAAAATGGGAAGGTAAAGAATCTGAAATACATTTCTTCGGTGAATATCCGTGTGGCACATGAGATGATCGGATGCGCCGATGCGGTATTTCCCTATATTGTATGCAACCGGTTGTTATGTCATACATTAATCGTATCGCCGCCGGGATGTGGAAAGACGACACTGTTAAGAGACCTGATCCGTCAGATATCAGAAGGAAATTCATGGCTTCCGGGACTTGCGGTAGGTGTGGTAGATGAACGTTCAGAGATTGGCGGCTGCTATATGGGTGTGGCGCAGAATCATCTTGGAATCCGTACGGATATTCTGGATGGGTGCCCGAAAGCAGAAGGGATGATCATGCTGATCCGTTCGATGGGGCCACAGGTGATCGCTGTGGACGAGATCGGGACACCGGAAGATGTACATGCCATCGAGTATGCCATGCATTGTGGCTGTAAGATGCTGGCGACCGTACATGCAGAATCAATGGAAGAACTCAGGAAAAAACCACTGTTCAACCGGATGATCGGAGAAGGAAGGTTCGAACGGTATATTTTGCTTGGAAATGATGCACACGTAGGACAGATTGAAGGGATCTTTGATAACAGGGGAAGTCTTCTGTACAAAGAAATGATGGAAATGGCGAAATGATTAAAGGAATCGGGGCAGTCATGGTCATTCTTGCAGGCGGGGGCTGGGGAATGTTGCAGGCTGCAAAAATAGAAGAGTGTTACAGACAGATGCGTTATCTGAGAAAACTGATTTTTCGGATCAGAAGTGAAATCCGTTATTCCAGACAGGTGCTTCCGGAAGCGTTTCTGCATGTAGGGAGCGAAGCGCAGGAACCGTATAAGATGTGGCTGCTTTCTTTGTGCGAGAGACTGACGAAAAGACAGGGTACAAGTCTGGCGGGAATATGGGAAGAAGAGACGAGGAGATATCTTGCGGAAACCGGAATCCCGCAGGATATGATGGAGAGTCTGATCCGCCTGGGCAGTGAATTGGGAACGATCGATATCGAGATGCAGGTAAGGACGCTGGATCTGTACCTGGAACAAATGGAACAGAAAATGGAGGACATGAGAACGGAGCAGAAGGAGAGAATCCGTCTGTACCAATGTGTCGGAGTGACCGGAGGCATATTTCTGGCAATTATCCTCCTGTAAAAAATAGGAGGCAGTATATGAGTGTGAATCTGATATTTAAAATTGCGGCGGTAGGGATTCTTGTATCCATACTTTGTCAGGTGTTAAAGCACAGCGGAAGAGAAGAACAGGCATTCCTGACCAGTCTGGCAGGACTTTTACTGGTTTTATTCTGGATCGTGCCATATATCTATGATCTGTTTGAATCCATCCAGGATCTGTTTTCGTTATAAAATGTGTGGCGGCTGAGAAGTATGTGCTATATGGGATGGGAGGCGGAACATATGAGTATGCTGCAGATCGGAATACTGGGAGTGGCAGGAGTTCTTCTGGCTTTGCAGTTCAAAAGTGGTAAATCCGAATATGGCATCTATATCAGTATTGTCCTTGGTCTTTTGATCTTTGCCTCTTTGCTTGGGAAGATCAGCCTGATCAAAGAGGTGTTGAATGAGATCAACAGCGTGGCCGGGGCTGACAATGATTATTGGAAAACATTGTGGAAGATTCTTGGAATCACGTATGCGGCCGAATTTTCTTCGGCAATCTGTAAAGATGCCGGATATCAGACGATTGCATTACAGATCGAAGTGTTCGCCAAGATCACGATACTGGTCTTAAGTCTTCCGGTTCTAAGTGCGCTTTTGCAGACGATACGGGGATTTCTGGTATGAGATGTAGTGCGGGATATAAAAAAATAACGGGCGTTTATATCGGGTGTGTTTTGATATTTTTGCTATTGTTTCCGGTAGTGGGGCATATCGGAGTTACATATTGTTATGCGGAGGATGCAGAACAGGAACAACAGAAAATAAAAGAAAGCATCCTCTCAGAATTCGAATACGGCGAAATTGATGATTCCTTACGGTCTCTGTTTCCTGAAAAACGGATTATATTTAAAGAAGTAATATCGGAAATCTTAACCGGAAATCTGAAGGCATCTGCAAAGCTCCTTTCTGAATTCGCCAGGGAGCAGATGCTTTATCTGCTTCAGACGGGCAAAAAGAATTTGATACATATTTTGCTGATTGCAATGATTGCAGCATTCATGAATCAGTTTGCAGGTACCCTTCAGAACCGGCAGGTAGCAAGTGTCGGATTCTATATGATTTACATGTTATTGGCGGCACTGACGGTCGCTGCTTTTGATGTGGTTCTTAAGTGGGTGGAATCCGGGATACGAAATATCACTGCTTTTATGGGAGTATTCTATCCGGTTTATTTTCTGGCGGTTGCGGTGGCGAAGGGAAGTGTGACCGGGGTAGCATTTTACAATCTTGTCTTGTTCCTGATCTATGCGGTTGAGATCATAATCGGAAATGTACTGCTGCCGCTGGTGAGAGTATATATGATCATCCGTATCCTGAATTTTCTGGGACCGGAAGATATGTTGGGAAAATTATCGGAATTCCTGGAACTGGTCATCCGCTGGACGCTTAAGACAGCACTTGCGTGTGTCATCGGTGCGAACCTGATCCAGGGAATGATCAGTCCGGCGATCGATACGGTGAAAAGAAGCACCGTACTAAAAGGTGCAGAGGCAATCCCGGGAATAGGCAGTCTTCTGGGTGGAATGACGGAGGTGGCGCTTGGAACGGCAGTGCTGGTAAAGAATGGAATCGGGATGGCAGGAGCGGTGATCTGTATTGCCTTGTGTGTCATACCGTTAGTTCAGACTGCTGGAACAGCTTTGCTATATAAGCTTGCGGCTGCCGTGATCCAGCCGGTGTCGGATGAACGTGTCACGTGCTGCGTAGAAGCGGTGGGAGAAGGGTGTCAGATACTGATGCAGATTGTATTTACTGTGGGAGTGTTATTTCTGCTGACGATCGCAATCGTGGCGGCGGTGACGAATGCATGATCAAAAAAGGAGCGGGACAGATGGAGTTTATCTATAACTGGATCTTAAAGATATCATTTTTTGCAGTGCTTGGAAGCATGATCTTACAGATGCTGCCGGATCATGGCTTTCAAAAATATGTCCGTTTCGTTCTGGGACTGATCCTGACAGCAATGTTGGTTGTTCCGGTACTGGAATTATTTGATAAGAGAACCGCATTTGAAGAAATTTATCATAACAGTGTATATAAGATTCGGGTCAGTGAACTGGAAGAAAAAAGTCAGAAAGTTCAGGAAGAGATTCTCGGGATAGATGGACAGAATGATGAAAATACAAGCCAGAACAGGAGAATTGAGGTGGAGCAGATTGAAATCGGCAAAGAATCTGAGTGAATTATTTCCGGAAAAACTTACAAAATGGAAAAAGTTTTCGTTTAAAAATCTAAAAAAAGATCAGCTCCTGATTCTGCTTCTTGCAGGAATTCTTCTGATGGTGATCGCAGTTCCGGCAGGAAAGACGAAAGAAAATGCTTCGTCTGTATCAGACGGCAATACAGGAAAAACTGTAAGCAGGACATCTGATGGGACGGACGAAGAAGCGTATATCGCTTATCTGGAAGACCGTCTGAACCGGATCCTATCGCAGATTGAAGGAGCCGGAGAAGTAAAAGTGATGATCACACTGAAATCTTCGGCGGAAAAGGTGCTGGATAAGGATACAGAATCGGATCAGGAAACGGTGACGGAAGAAGACAGCCAGGGAGGAACCAGACAGTCGTCAAAGGCATCCAAAAAAGAAAATACGGTATATGCAAGTGACAGTGACAGCACTACTCAGGGTAGCGGATCTCCGTATGTAAGCAAAGAATTAAGTCCCGAAATTGAAGGCGTGGTCGTGATCGCAGACGGCGGCGGGAATGCAGTGGTGAAAGAAAATATCAGCAGTGCGGTCCAGGCATTATTTGATATCGAACCGCATAAGATTAGAATAATGAAAAAGCAGATGAATTAAAGCAGTGTAAAACGGACAGGAGGGCATAACATTGAAAAAGATTGCAAAAAAGAATCAGATCGTGATCGCAACACTGGCAGTGATGATCGCAGCCGCAGGGTATATGAATTACTCGGGCAAATTATTTCCGAACAAGACGAAGACACAGGAGACCAATTCTGAACTCGCGAACAAGGAATTGCTGGATATTTCCGATGAAGATACATCGGTGTCATCCGGAGATATCAAAAGCCAGGATGGCGATACCGGCAGCAGCACGGACAGTAATAGCGGAAGTACAGACGACGGAAGTGTAGACGGCACGCCGGGAGAAGCGGTTCTTACGAACGGATCGGTAAGTTCGGTTGCGGCACAGGCGAAGGTGAGCAGGGAACAGGTCCGTTCCAAGAATAAAGAGACGTTGCAGAACATTATCGACAATAAGAATCTCAGCGATGCGGAGAAAGAAAAAGCAGTGAACCAGATGGTACAGATGACAGAGACCGCAGAAAAAGAAGCGGCAGCGGAGTCACTTCTGGCAGCAAAAGGATTTAACGATTCAGTTGTAAGTATTACGGATGACCAGGCAGATGTGATCGTGGGAGCTTCGGAATTAAGTGATGCGAACCGGGCACAGATCGAAGATATCGTGACGAGAAAGACGGGAGTGGCAGCACAGAATATCGTGATCAATCCGGTGAATGCGGATTCGAAGTAAGCTGCAGAAAACAAGGAAAAACATCGAAAATACAGGAAAAATATGTTTGAGCATTTCAAAGACATATGTTATACTGATTAATAGTGCCTATAAACGGATATACTATAAATTAGGAGTGTATAATATATGTCACAGATTACGAATGAAGTAAAGAATCAGATAAAGAAAAGAAGAACATTTGCAATTATCTCACATCCCGATGCAGGTAAGACAACACTGACAGAGAAGTTCCTTCTCTACGGAGGAGCGATCAACCAGGCGGGTAGTGTTAAGGGAAAGGCGACTGCAAAGCATGCGGTTTCTGACTGGATGGAGATTGAGAAGGAAAGAGGTATCTCGGTTACTTCTTCCGTATTGCAGTTTAATTATGACGGATACTGTATCAATATCCTGGACACACCGGGACATCAGGACTTCTCGGAGGATACTTACCGTACCCTGATGGCAGCAGATTCTGCGGTAATGGTTATCGATGCATCTAAGGGTGTCGAGGCACAGACGAGAAAGCTGTTTAAAGTATGTACGATGCGTCATATCCCGATCTTTACATTCATCAATAAGATGGACCGTGAAGCAATGGATACATTTGAACTTCTGGATGACATTGAAAATGAACTTGGAATCGCAACCTGCCCGATCAACTGGCCGATCGGTTCCGGTAAAGAGTTCAGAGGTGTATATGACAGAGCAAGTAAAAAGGTGGAGATCTTCTCGGATACGAAAAAGGGAACGACGCAGGGAGAAGTAAAGAAGGTAGACATCAATGATCCGGAGATATCGTGGCTGATCACAGATGATCAGAGAGTGCAGCTGGAAGAAGAGATTGAACTTCAGGATGGTGCCGGAGCAGAATTCGACCAGGAACTGGTAAGTAAGGGAGAACTTTCGCCGGTTTTCTTTGGATCCGCACTTACCAACTTTGGTGTGGAGACATTCCTCCAGCATTTTCTTCAGATGACGACATCACCGCTTCCGAGAACATCTGACAGAGGTCCGATCGATCCGATGGAAGAAGGGGATTTCTCGGCATTTGTATTTAAGATCCAGGCAAATATGAATAAAGCGCACCGGGACAGGATTGCGTTTATGCGTATCTGCTCCGGAGAATTCGAAGCCGGTATGGATGTATACCATATGCAGGGCGGAAAGAAAGTACGCCTTTCCCAGCCGCAGCAGATGATGGCAAGCGAGCGCAAGATGATCAGTAAAGCTTACGGCGGAGATATCATCGGTGTATTTGATCCGGGAATCTTTTCAATCGGAGATACACTGACGACCGCACAGGACAGATTCACATACGAAGGGATCCCGACATTTGCGCCGGAACATTTTGCACGTGTGCGCCAGGTTGATACTATGAAGAGAAAGCAGTTCATTAAGGGAATCAACCAGATCGCCCAGGAAGGTGCAATACAGATATTCCAGGAATATAATACCGGTATGGAAGAGATCATTGTCGGTGTTGTCGGAGTGCTTCAGTTTGATGTGTTAAAATACCGTCTGGAGAACGAATATAACGTGGAAATCCGTCTGGAAAACCTGCCATATGAGTACATCCGCTGGATTGAAAATGAAGAAATTGATCTGGATAAACTGACCGGAACTTCGGATATGAAAAAGGTAAAAGATCTGAAAGGACGTCCGCTTCTGTTATTTGTCAACGAATGGAGCATCCGTATGACGGTAGACAGAAATGAAGGACTGAAACTGACCGAGTTCGGCAGATCATAAAAATATCGGCAGAAATAAAACTCCCGGGATGACTGGGGGTTTTCAAATGTATATAAGTTTGTTATAATAAAAGACAGTGAAAAACCAGACGGGAGGTCGCTTAGAATATGAGTAAAGAAGAAAAAAATACGTATACAATAAAAACAGATGAAAACCTTGGAGAGATCAAGATTGCAGATGAAGTTGTAGCGATCATCGCAGGCCTTGCTGCAATGGAAGTAGAAGGTGTAGCTTCTATGGCGGGCAATGCGACAAGAGAACTGATCAGCAAGCTCGGAATGAAGTCTTTATCCAAAGGTGTAAAAGTAGATGTGCTGGACGGGATCGTAACGGTATCCCTGGCATTGAACCTGAATTATGGTTACAGCATCAAAGACATCACTTCTAAAGTGCAGGAAAAGGTAAAAACTGCAATTGAGAATATGACAGGACTTGAGGTGGCAGATGTGAACATCCGCGTTGCCGGAGTCGAGATACCGGAGGAAGCATAAGTGAAGAGAACAGAGCAGAGAGAGCATATCTTTAAGTTGATATTTGGTGCTGATTTTAACGAAGCAGCAGAACAGGGAACACAGGCAGAACTGTATTTTGAACAGATCGAAAGCGCCACAGAAAAAGATATGCAGTATATCAGTGAAAAAGCGCAGAAGGTTGTAGAGAAGATTGATGAAATTGATGCAATGATCAATGAGCATACGACCGGATGGAAGACAGGACGTATGAACAAGGTGGATCTTACAATCCTGAGACTTGCGGTCTATGAGATGAAGTGGGACGAGGAGGTCCCGACAGGTGTTGCGATCAACGAAGCTGTCAATCTTGCGAAGAAATACAGCAGTGAAGACGGTGCATCATTTGTAAATGGAGTGCTGGCAAAGCTTGCAGATTAATCAGAGGTAGGAAATGGCTCGAAATGTATATACAGTAAAACAGGTGAATGCATATATCAAGAATATGTTCACCCAGGACTTTATGCTGAACCGTATCTATGTAAAGGGAGAAGTTTCTAACTGTAAGTATCACACATCGGGACATATATATTTTTCATTAAAGGATGAGTCCGGAACGATTGCCTGTGTCATGTTTGCGGGGCAGCGAGGCGGGCTCTCTTTTCATATGAGAGAAGGACAGCAGATCATTGTGCTTGGTTCTGTAAATGTCTATGAAAGAACCGGTGCTTACCAGCTTTATGCGAATGAGATCCGGCTGGATGGAGAAGGAGCACTCTATGAGAAATACCAGATGCTGAAGCAGGAACTCGAAGAGATGGGAATGTTCGCACCCGAATATAAGCAAGAGATTCCGGCATATGCAAAGCGGATCGGTGTTGTGACTGCACCGACGGGAGCTGCAGTCCGGGATATCATGAATATATCTGCGAGACGCAATCCGTATGTACAGCTGATCCTTTATCCGGCTCAGGTGCAGGGAGAAGGCGCCAAAGAGTCCATTGTGCGGGGAATCCGTATGCTGGAGATGAAAGATGTAGATGTGATCATCGTTGGAAGAGGCGGCGGCTCGATCGAAGATCTGTGGGCCTTCAATGAAGAAGAAGTGGCAAGGGCAATCTTTGACTGTACGGTTCCGGTGATATCGGCGGTAGGTCATGAGACAGATGTGACGATCGCAGATTATGTGGCAGACTTACGTGCCCCGACACCTTCGGCGGCTGCGGAGCTTGCAGTGTGGGATTACAGACAGGTGGAGAATTATTTGGCAGAATGCCGTCTGCGCATGAATCGGAGCGTGACAGGGGCTGTCCGTATGAACCGTCTGCGGCTGAAAGAGATGGAGACCAGACTTTCTTATCTGCATCCGCGTCATAAGTTACAGGAACAGCAGCAGAGGCTGGCTGAGCTGGAAGATGAACTCCGTCAGATGATGAACGACCATGTGAAAGAAGCAAGACACCGTCTGGCAATCCAGATTGAGAAGATGAATGGGTTGTCTCCGATCCGGAAGCTGAATCAGGGATTTTCTTATGTAGAAGAAGCGGATGGCAGTGTGATAAAGAGTATCCGGCAAGTGAAAAAAGGTGATGAACTGACGGTGTATGTGACAGACGGACTGATTCATACATCCGTAGAAGCTGTGCAGAATAAGACGTATGAGATATAAATGATGCCGGTGTGAAGCATGGAGCAAATAGAACAGACAGATACCAGGAGAAACAAATGGCGGAAAAAAAAGAAAAATCTTTGGAAGAACAGAGCCTTGAGGAGATATTCTCAGATCTGGAACAGACAATAAAAAAGATGGAAAAAGGAGAGATTTCACTGGAGGAATCTTTTCAGTTGTATCATCAGGGAATGGATATGCTGAAAGCCTGTAACAGCAAGATCGACAAAGTAGAAAAGAAGATGCTGTTATTAGATGAAGAGGGTGAGGAACATGAATTCTAAAGAAGAATTTACAATACAGATGAAAACGAAAGTGGCAGAGATCGAAGAGATCTTGCAACGATATCTTCCGGAAGCAGAAGGATATCAGAAGGTGATCATGGAAGCAATGGAGTACAGTCTGATGGCAGGCGGAAAAAGACTCCGGCCGATGCTGATGCGGGAGACCTGCAGACTTTTCGGAGAAGAACCGGAGGCATTAAAGCCTTTTATGGCAGCGCTTGAGATGATCCATACATATTCACTGGTGCATGATGATCTTCCGGCAATGGATAATGATGAGTATCGCAGAGGCAGAAAGACGACACACATTGTATACGGGGAAGATATGGGGATCCTGGCAGGAGATGCGCTTTTGAATTATGCGTTTGAGACAGCATTCCGGGCATTTGAAGAGTCTCCAAAAGACAGTCTTAAGATCGGGCGTGCACTTACTGTCCTTGGGAGAAAAGCAGGTATCTATGGAATGATCGGCGGGCAGGTGATCGATGTAAAAGAGACCGGACATGCGGTTTCAAAAGATGTGCTGGATACCATATATGAACTGAAGACGGGTGCTCTGATCGAATGCGCAATGATGACCGGTGCAATCCTCGGGGGTGCTTCGGATGCAGAAATACAGAGCGTAGAAAGGATTGCACATTATGTAGGTGTTGCATTCCAGATCCAGGATGATATTCTGGATGTAACGAGTACAGAAGAGGTGCTTGGAAAGCCGATCCACAGTGATGAGAAGAATCAGAAGACCACTTATGTAACACTTCTGGGAATTGAACAGGCACAGAAGAAAGTGGAAGAATTATCGAATGAAGCAATTGCCTTGCTTCATCAGTTTACAGGGGAGAATGCGTATCTGGAACAGTTACTGATACAGCTGATTCACAGAGACAGATAAAGGGGATACCTTGTTATGTTAGAAAGAATTCAAAAAGCAAATGATATAAAAGATCTGAAGCCGGAAGAACTTCCGGAACTGGCACAGGAGATCCGAAAGTTCCTGGTCGAGAAGATCAGTAAAACCGGAGGACATCTGGCATCGAATCTCGGTGTAGTAGAGCTTACAATGGCAATGCATCTGGTCTTTGATCTGCCGAAGGATAAAATCATATGGGATGTAGGACATCAGTCCTATACACATAAGATCCTGACCGGAAGAAAAGACGGATTTGATGACCTGAGAAAATATGGCGGGATGAGCGGATTCCCGAAGAGAAAAGAAAGTGCATGCGATGCATTTGATACCGGACACAGCTCTACTTCGATTTCGGCGGGGCTTGGGTATGTATGCGCAAGAGATCTGCAAGGAGAAGATTACAGTGTGATCTCGGTGATCGGAGACGGTTCGCTGACGGGTGGAATGGCATATGAAGCGCTGAATAATGCATCCACGCTTAAGAAGAATTTTATCATTGTATTGAATGATAATCATATGTCTATTTCGGAAAACGTCGGAGGGATGTCGGATTATCTGGCAAAGCTGCGCACGGCGGACTTCTATACAGATCTGAAAAAAGGTGTGACAAATGTACTGCATAATGTTCCGGTCGTGGGAGATCCCGTGATCGAGCGTATCCGCAAGACCAAGAGCAGCCTCAAACAGCTGATCGTTCCTGGGATGTTCTTTGAAGACATGGGAATCACCTATCTGGGACCGATACAGGGGCATAATATCCCGGCGATGGTACGTGCATTTAAAGAGGCAAGAAAGATTGAAGGACCGGTATTGCTTCATGTAATTACCAAAAAAGGAAAAGGATACGGGCCGGCAGAAGAAAAGCCGGAAAAATTCCATGGGATCGGACCGTTCCGGGTAGAGACGGGAGAACCGGAAAATCCGAAAAAGAAAGATACGTATACAGATGTTTTTTGTAAAGTAATGTGCGATGAGGCGGCAAGAAACGATAAGCTTGCAGCGATCACAGCAGCAATGGAAGACGGCACGGGACTTGCAGGATTCCGGAAAAAATATCCGGACCGCTTTTTTGATGTGGGAATTGCAGAAGAACATGCAGTGACATTTGCGGCAGGACTTGCGGCAGGTGGAATAAAGCCGGTATTTGCCGTGTATTCGTCATTCTTACAGCGGGCATATGACCAGATGATCCATGATGTGGCACTTCAGAATCTTCCGGTAATGTTCGCAGTAGACCGTGCAGGTCTGGTGGGAAACGACGGGGAGACTCATCAGGGAATCTTTGACCTGTCCTATTTAAGCAGTATTCCCAATATGGTGGTATTGTCGCCGAAGCATAAATGGGAACTGGCTGATATGATAAGGTTCGGCATCGCATATGATGGCCCGGTCGCCATCAGATATCCTAGAGGCAGTGCATGCGATGCCTGTCCGGAATTCAGAAGTCCGGTAGTATACGGAAAGAGTGAAATGCTATACGAAGAACGGGAGATTGCAGTGATCTTTGTCGGACATATGTTTGGCGAGGCGCTGGAGGTCAGAAAACAGTTAAAAGAAGCCGGATATCACTGCTCGCTGGTCAATGCAAGATTTGTAAAACCACTGGATACAGAGATGTTGGATCACCTGACAGAGCAGCACAAGCTGATCGTTACGATCGAAGAAAATGTAAGATCCGGCGGATTCGGTGAACATGTAACAGAGTATCTGATGAGGACGGGTTCAGATACGAGAGTGCAGATCCTGGCACTTCCGGATGAATATATAGAGCATGGCAATGTGGAGATTCTGCGCAAAGAGACTGGTCTGGATGTAGAGACCATGACAGCGAAGATCCGTAAGTTATATGAGACATTATAGATATGTGACACGATAGATAACAGGAGAGATTATGAAAGAACGATTAGACGTATTACTGGTAAAGAGAAATCTGGCAGCTTCCAGAGAAAAGGCAAAAGCCATCATTATGTCCGGAATCGTATATGTAGATGGGCAAAAAGAAGACAAGGCAGGGACTACTTTTCCGGAAGAAGCTATGATCGAAGTACGCGGACATACGCTTCCGTATGTCAGCCGGGGAGGACTGAAGCTGGAAAAAGCAATTAAGAACTTTGATGTGAACGTAGAAGGAAAAGTATGTACAGATGTAGGCTCTTCCACGGGCGGGTTCACAGACTGCATGCTGCAGAATGGTGCGGTAAAGGTATTTGCTATAGATGTGGGACGCGGACAGCTTGACTGGAAATTAAGACAGGATCCACGCGTAGTGTGTATGGAAAAGACGAATATCCGTTACGTGACACCGGAAGATATCGGGGAACCGGTGCAGTTTTCATCCATTGACGTATCTTTTATCTCGCTTACGAAAGTACTGCTTCCTATCCGTAATTATCTGACGGATGAAGGACAGATCGTAGCATTGATCAAGCCGCAGTTCGAGGCAGGCAGGGAAAAGGTTGGAAAGAAAGGCGTTGTACGTGAGAAGAGTACACATATAGAAGTGATTCACAAAGTGATCGATTATGCAATGTCTATTGGATTTGAAGTGCTGAATCTGGAATTTTCTCCGATCAAAGGACCGGAAGGCAATATCGAATATCTGGTCCACTTACAGAAATGTGAAGCAACTGACAGAATCTCGCCGCAGATCGATGTTGAAAAGACGGTAGATTTGTCATTTGCTACACTTGCGAAAGGTTAGAGGCAGATGTTAAAAAAGTTTTGGATCGTTACCAATGACGGGAAAGATACGAATCATGCGGTGACAGGAAAAGTAAAAGAATTGCTGGAGATAGCAGGAAGAAGCTGTGCATTGTGTGAAAAGGATGCTGAAAAGAATATTATCAGGGAACGGATCCCGGACATGATGGACTGTGCAATCGTGATCGGCGGTGACGGAAGCCTGATTGAAGTGGCAAGAACACTTTGGAAAAGAGATGTTCCGATCCTGGGTATCAATATGGGAACGCTTGGGTATCTTACAGAAGTAGAAGTGAATAATCTGGAAGAAGATATCACGCAGATGCTGCAGGGTGATTATCTGTATGAAGAACGCATGATGCTAGAAGGAACATTTCAGGATGGAAAAAAGGATGTGGCGTTAAATGATATTGTTGTGTCGCGAAGGGGCGATGACCTGCGCATTATTTATTTCAAATTGTTTGTAAACGGGGAGCTTTTGAATTCTTACGAGGCGGATGGAATTATCATATCCACACCGACCGGCTCTACGGCATACAATCTGTCGGCCGGAGGTCCGATCGTGGAACCGACAGCTTCACTTACCGTGATCACACCAATCTGCTCTCATGCATTGAATACAAGAAGTATTGTTCTGTCTTCGGACGATGAGATCGTGATTGAGATCGGGGAGGGACGAAGAGGAAATATCGAAAAAGTGCTGGTCACATTTGACGGTGCGACCAGTGTGCCACTTCAGACAGGAGATAAGCTGACGATCTGTAAGGCAGAAAAGACGACAAAGATAATGAAGATCAATAAAATCAGTTTTTTGGAAATATTACGGAGAAAGATGAAGGGAAATTGATGAGATGAAAGTAAACAGACATGCGAAGATCATAGAACTGATCAACAAATATCATATTGAAACGCAGGAAGAACTGGCAGAATATCTGAACCGGGAAGGGTTTAAAGTAACACAGGCAACGGTATCCAGAGATATCCGGGACCTGAAGCTTACAAAGATACCGTCTGAGAACGGCAAGCAGAGATATGCACTGCACCAGCATCATGAGAGCGCAATGAGTGAAAAATATATCCGTGTCTTAAGAGAAGGATACTTGTCCATGGATATGGCGCAGAATATCCTGGTGATCAAGACAGTAGCGGGAATGGCAAGTGCGGTATGTGCGGCACTGGATGCAATGAAATGGAATGAGATTGTCGGAAGTATTGCAGGGGATGATACGATCATGTGTGCGATCCGAAGTGTGGATGACACGGTAAAAGTAATGGACAAGATCAGCAAGATTATTTTATAGGAGGATGCATGTTACAGTATTTACATGTGAAAAACCTGGCTTTGATCGATGAGATCGAAGTAGAGTTCGGCAGAGGACTGAACATATTAACTGGAGAGACCGGTGCTGGGAAGTCGATCATTCTTGGCTCGGTCAATCTTGCTCTTGGCGGGAGATACACGAAAGATATCCTCCGGCAGGGAACGAGATACGGATTGGTAGAGCTGACATTTTCGGTAGAAAGTGAACGACAGATCCGCAGATTAAAAGAACTGGATGTCTACCCGGAGGACGGGTTTGTTACGCTTCAGAGAAGGCTGATGGAAGGAAGAAGTGTCAGCAAGATCAATGGCGAGACGGTGCAGATGGCGACGCTTAAAGCAGTATCTTCTATCCTGATCGATATTCACGGACAGCACGAACATCAGTCATTGCTTTATAAAAAGAATCATCTGACAATTGTGGATGCATTTGCCGGAGAAGAAACGAAAAAGCAGAAAGAAAAAGTGGCGGAGACATGGCGGCAGTATAAAGAAAAAACAAGAGAACTATCAGAAGCAGGAGCGGATGGATCCGAGCGGGCAAAGGAACTGGCTTTTCTTAAGTTTGAAGTGGATGAAATCGTCGGGGCAGAATTAAAAGAACACGAAGATGAAGAACTGGAAGCATGTTACCGGCGTATGTGTAACGGAAAAAAGATTGCCCAAAGTGTTGCGGAATGCTACCAGTATACGGGTGAAGATGGGGAAAGTGCGAGCGAAAAGCTTGGAAGGGCACTCAGAACCCTGTCGGAAGCTGTGGATGCCGATGAGCAGCTGTCGCAGTTATATACCCAGCTGGCAGATGTAGACAATCTGCTGAATGATTTTAATCATGAACTGGCAGAATATCAGAAAAACTGTGAATTCTCGGATGAAGAATTCTATGAGACAGAAAAGCGGCTGAATGAGATCAATCATCTGAAGACAAAGTATGGGAATTCTTATGAAGAGATTATGGCATATTGTAAGAAGCAGGAAGAACGGATCGTGATTCTGGAAAATTATGATACTTATATGCAGGAACTGAAGACATCCTGTGAGCAGCTGTCACAGAAGTATCTGGAACGGGCAGGAAAGCTTTCGGCACTGCGGCAGAAGAAGGCAAAAATGCTCGAAAAAAAGATTCAGAAAGGTCTGGAAGATCTGAATTTTGAACAGGTACAGTTTGAGATACATTTTGCGGAAAAGAAAGAATATGCCAAAGACGGTATCGATGATGTGGAATTCAGGATCTCACTTAATCAGGGACAGCCGGTGAAGCCGCTGACAGAAGTAGCATCCGGCGGGGAACTTTCCAGAATTATGCTGGCGATCAAAGCGGTAATGGCAGACAAAGATGAGATCGAGACGTTGATCTTTGATGAGATCGATGTCGGGATCAGTGGTCGTACTGCCCAGAAAGTTTCGGAAAAGATGGCACTGATCGGAAAAGAACACCAGGTGATCTGTATTACGCACCTGGCACAGATCGCAGCTATGGCAGACCGGCATTTTCTGATTGAAAAGAAGACAGAAGATGCCGTGACACGAACGCATATCTATCCGTTAAATGAAGAAAATTCCGTGGAAGAACTTGCAAGGATCCTTGGCGGAGCCAGAATCACGGATACGGTGATGCAAAGTGCCAGAGAGATGAAAAATCTGGCATCACAGATGAAATAAAAAACGTAAATATCCAGAGTATTTTTCTTGAAATACCATATACTAAGACAGACATTTGTAACAGAGTGTCTGTTTTTTTATTGCTGTGCAGACAAAAGACAGGATGGAGTGTGGGATATGAGAAAATACTGGTATCGTAGATTCCTGCTTGTGCTGCTTGTACTGTCTGTCCTTGGTTATGCGGGATATGAAGTTACAAAGCGGCAGGAACAGGGGAGAAAAAAAGAAGTAAGTGCAGACACGGTGTCTGCGGACACTGTGATCCCGGGAGGAATGCCGGTTGGGATCTATCTGGAGACGGAAGGAGTCATGGTGTTAGGTACAGAGAAGATTACCGGAGCGGACGGGGAAATGTCAGAACCGGCCAGGCATCTTGTGAAAGCCGGGGATTATATAGTGGAATGTAACGGAAGGAGGATTACCGATAAAAAGAGGCTGCAGGACACAATGAAAAAGCTGGATGCAGAAGAAGTGGTCCTGAAACTCAGGAGAGATTCCGGATATCTGGACGTGAAGATAAAACCGGTGCGGAATAAAAAGAATCAGTATATGCTGGGGATATGGGTAAGGGACAATGCACAGGGGCTTGGAACTGTGACATTTCTGAACACGGACAGTCGTTTTGGGGCATTGGGACATGGAATCCATGACACAGATACGAACACCCTGATGGAGATTAAAGACGGAAAGGTCTACGAGACCAGCATCCGCAGTATCCAGAAGGGAGCAGGAGGGGAACCGGGCGGGATAGAAGGGATCATCGTCTATAACCGGTATAATGTTCTGGGAACTATCGATAAAAATACAGACTGTGGGATATTCGGAACCCTTGAACGTACAGACAACCTGTTCCGCAATACAGAGCCGGTCGGCATTATGGCAACGGATGAGATCAAAAAAGGGGATGCAGTTATACGATGCTGCGTAGAAGGAAAAGTAAAAGAATACAAAATTCGTATAACAAAAACTGACAAACATACAAAAGAAGAAAATAAAGGTCTGGAGATCAAGGTAACAGATCCGGAACTGCTTGAGATTACAGGCGGAATCATACAGGGAATGTCCGGGGCACCCATCCTTCAGAATGGAAAAATTGCAGGTGCAGTCACCCATGTATTCGTCAATGATCCTGCAAGGGGATATGGGATTTTTATCGAAAATATGCTGAAACATGTAGAATAATCAGAATATTGTCGATGCGGGTCAGGTTTTTACGACAGCATTTTCTTGTTCGGAAATTACAGGAATTATATAATAAAACTCGACATGATTATTAAGGGACAAGGAGGCATAACGTAAAATGAGAGAAGTTAATGTAGCAATCGCTGACGACAATGAGAGAATTTTGGATATGCTGGGGGAAATCATAGAGCAGGATCATGATCTGAATCTGATAGGCAAAGCCAATAATGGAGAAGATATGTATCATCTGATCAAAGAAAAGGAACCGGATGTAGTATTACTGGATCTGATCATGCCAAAGCTCGATGGTTTAAGCGTGATGGAAAAAATAAATGCAGATGACCAGATCACCAAGCGTCCGGAATTTATCATAGTAACAGCTGTCGGACAGGAACGGATCACAGAAGATGCTTTCCGAAAAGGAGCAAGTTATTATGTGATGAAACCATTTCACAATGATATGATCTTAAGCCGGATCAAAGATGCAGGGAAAGGAGAGAGACGGAACAGTTCCGAAGCAATACCCGGAAGCACAGTGCAGAAGAAGCAGGAGTATAATCTGGAGACGAGGGTGACGGATATGATCCATGAGATCGGAATACCGGCGCACATCAAAGGATATCATTACCTGAGAGATGCGATCATCATGGCGGTGGACGATATGGATGTATTAAATGCAATCACAAAAGTTCTGTATCCGACGATCGCCAAGATGCACCAGACGACGGCAAGCAGGGTGGAAAGAGCGATCCGTCATGCGATCGAAGTTGCATGGAGCAGAGGAAAACTGGATACACTGGATGAACTCTTTGGATATACAGTAAGCAACGGAAAAGGTAAGCCGACAAACTCGGAATTTATTGCACTGATCGCAGATACGATCCGTCTGGAAAATAAAAACCGGTAAACAACCCTTTTATTCTGAATAAAAATACGTTATAATGATAAAGTATTCTAAGGTTGGGAGGAAAATGCAATGAAGAAAATATTATTTGCGGCATCTGAGTCAGTCCCATTTATCAAGACAGGAGGACTTGCTGATGTTGTCGGCTCATTACCAAAATATTTTGATAAAGAAAAATACGATGTGCGTGTAATGCTTCCAAAGTATATGTGCATGAAAGATGAATGGAAAGAAAAACTTCAGTATCACACACATTTTTATATGGATCTGAACTGGAGAAAGCAGTATGTAGGCGTTCTTGAAATGGAATACGATGGAATCAGGTTTTATTTTATAGATAACGAGTATTACTTTAACGGATATGCACCGTACGGTGATATATATGCGGATATTGAAAAATTTGCATTCTTCTCAAAAGCTGTATTAAGCGCACTTCCATTAATTGATTTCAGACCAGATATCATTCACTGTCACGACTGGCAGACAGGGCTGGTTCCAATTTATCTGGACAATTTCAGATATGGCAATGAATTTTACCGCGGAATCAAGACGGTCATGACCATACATAATCTGAAATTCCAGGGAACATGGGATCCGAAGCGTGTCAGAGATATTACCGGATTACCTCAGTATTATTTCGCACCAGATAAACTGGAGGCATACAAGGATGCAAACTACCTGAAGGGTGGAATTGTATATGCAGACAGAGTGACAACGGTAAGTAATTCCTACGCAGAAGAGATTAAGACACCATTCTATGGTGAAAAGCTGGATGGTCTTATGAATGCAAGGGCAAATTGTCTTTCAGGAATTGTAAACGGAATCGACTACGAAGATTATAATCCGCTGACAGATAATAAGATTGAGAGAAATTATGATGTCAGCAATTTCCGTAAAGAAAAAATCAAGAATAAGATCGCACTTCAGAAAGAACTTGGGCTGGAGGAAAACCAGAAGACCATGATGATCGGAGTGGTTTCCAGACTGACAGACCAGAAAGGGTTTGATCTGGTTGCGTATGTAATGGATGAACTGTGTCAGGATGCAGTTCAGATCGTAGTTCTTGGTACAGGTGAAGAGCAGTATGAGAATATGTTCCGCCATTTTGCCTGGAAATATCCGGGAAAAGTGTCTGCAAACATTTATTATTCGGAAGCAATGTCTCATAAGATCTACGCATCCTGTGATGCATTTCTTATGCCGTCCCTGTTTGAACCGTGCGGACTCAGCCAGTTGATGAGCCTTCGTTACGGAACAGTTCCGATCGTACGTGAGACAGGTGGATTAAAAGATACGGTAGAACCATACAATGAGTATGAAAAGACCGGTACAGGATTCAGCTTCATGAACTACAATGCACATGAGATGCTGGCAACTGTCCGTTATGCAGAACAGATCTATTATGATAAGAAACGAGACTGGAATAAGATTGTAGAACGTGCCATGACCAAAGATTTCTCATGGAAGAATTCTGCAAAACAGTACGAAGATTTATACGAAGGAATGTAAAAACAGACTAAAGGAGAAAGACAAGAACAACATGAAAATTAGCGATATATTAGTAGAAAAGACACCCCACCTTTCTTTTGAGGTATTCCCCCCGAAGACAGATGCTGCATATGAAGGCGTTTTGAAAGCAACAGAGGCAATTGCAGAACTGAAGCCGTCATATATGAGCGTTACCTATGGTGCAGGCGGAGGTACCAGTAAGAATACCGTAAAGATTGCATCACATATCAAGAATAAATATGGTGTAACAAGCCTTGCACATCTTACTTGTGTATCATCTACAAAAGAAGAAGTACATCAGGTGATCGACCAGCTGAAGGCAGCAGGAATTGAGAATATCCTTGCACTCAGAGGTGACATCCCGAAGGAGAGCGAGTTCCCGCTTCCGAATCATTATCAGTATGCCTATGAACTGATCCGGGATATCAAGACCCGTGGAGATTTCTGCATCGGAGCTGCGTGCTATCCGGAAGGACATGTGGAGTCCGAACATAAAAAAGATGATATTGCGCATCTGAAACAGAAAGTAGACTGTGGTGTGGATTTCCTTACTACGCAGATGTTTTTTGATAATAATATTTTATATAATTTTCTCTACAGAGCGAGAGAAAAAGGCGTGACAGTTCCGGTAATCCCTGGAATCATGCCGGTAACAAATGCAAGTCAGGTGAAGAGAATCCTGTCTATGTCAGGAACGAATCTGCCTGAGAGGTTCAAAGCGATCGTAGACCGTTTCGGAGACAACCCGAAGGCAATGCAGCAGGCAGGAGTTGCCTATGCAACAGATCAGATCATCGACCTGTTCGCAAACGGCATCAATCATGTTCACGTATATTCTATGAATAAACCGGAAGTTGCTGCAGCAATCCAGTCAAATCTTTCAGATATTCTGAGTAAATAGAGGAAGTAAAATGAACGCAAGAACGAAAGAAGCAATTCGTTACTTGGGATATGGCAGACATGCGGTAGATGATCATACGCTGGCACTTGTGGAAAGCTGTTTTGAAGAGCTTTCCCATGTGGCGTGTGGCAGGATCGTCTATCGCATTTTTGAATTGGAATTTCCGGGGAACGAAAGGATTCTGCTGGGAAATCTGGATATCCACAGTAAAAATCTTTGTAAAAATCTGACGGGATGTAAAAAAGCAGTACTGCTTGGGGCAACGCTTGGACCGAAAGTAGATCTTCTGCTGCGGAAATATTCCATCGGGGATATGGCAAGAGTGGTAACACTTCAGGCATGTGCGGCTGCTATGCTGGAAGAATATCTGGATGAATGGCAGACTGGTCTGGAAACAGATATGAAAAAAGAAGGCTATCATATCCGGCCGAGATTCAGTCCGGGATATGGGGACTTTGATATTGCACATCAGGATATGATCCTGCGGATGCTGGATGCGGCGAAGAAGATCGGGCTGACACTTACCGGCGGTAATATGCTGACACCGTCAAAATCAGTGACGGCGGTGATCGGACTTGGTGAGACAGAGACATCCTGTCATATCAAAGGATGTGAAGTGTGTCAGAAGAAGGACTGCGTATACCGCAGGTCATAAGATACAAAAAAGATAGGAGCAGACAGATGTTATTAGAACGACTGGGAAAAGAATTATTATACTTTGATGGCGGCATGGGAACGCTTCTGCAGTCAAAAGGATTGCAGCCAGGGGAACTTCCGGAAGTCTGGAACCTGGAGCATGCAGAGGAGATCGTTGATATCCATAAAGCATATTTTGAAGCCGGCAGTGATATCGTGCTGAGTAATACATTTGGTGCCAATGCGATCAAATTCCATGATTCCAAGTATGGACTGAAAGAAATCGTGACGGCAGGAATCCAAAATGCGAAAAAAGCTGCAGAGCTCGGTGTGCATGATGGAAGAACGACTTATGTAGCGTTAGATGTAGGCCCGACAGGTAAATTGTTAAAACCAATGGGTGATCTTTCTTTTGAAGACGCATATGACGCATTTAAAGAAACAATGATCTATGGGCAACAGGCAGGAGCTGACCTGATCCATATCGAGACTATGAGTGACAGCTATGAAGTGAAAGCAGCAGTTCTTGCTGCAAAGGAGAATACTTCGCTTCCGGTATTTGTGACCATGATCTTTGATGAAAAAGGAAAACTCCTGACAGGAGGAGATGTTCCGGCAGTGGTTGCGATGCTGGAAGGACTCCGTGTGGATGCACTTGGTATTAACTGCGGCATGGGACCGGAACAGATGCTTCCGATCCTGGAGGATATTTTGAAATATGCATCGGTTCCGGTTATTGTGAAGCCGAATGCAGGGCTTCCGAAGCAGCGTGACGGAGAAGTCTATTATGACGTAGAACCGGAACAGTTTGCCGGATATATGGCGAAGATCGTAGAGATGGGAGCGCACGTGATCGGCGGATGCTGTGGAACAACACCTGCACATATCCAGAAGATGGTTGAGACGACCAGAGAAATGAGTGTGAAGCCGGTAACAAAGAAAGATATCACAATGGTATCTTCTTATGGACATGCAGTCATCCTTGGCGGCAAGCCGATGATCATCGGAGAGAGAATCAATCCGACCGGTAAGAAGAAATTTAAACAGGCATTAAAAGACCACGACATGGATTATATCCTGAAAGAGGGTATTACGCAGCAGGATAAGGGAGCGCATATTCTGGATGTCAACGTAGGACTTCCGGATATTGACGAGCCGGCGATGATGAAAGAAGTCATCATGGAGTTGCAGAGTGTATCCAGCCTGCCGCTTCAGATCGATACCGTTGATATCACAGCAATGGAAGCGGCGATGCGTATCTATAACGGTAAGCCGATGGTGAATTCCGTAAATGGGAAACAGGAAAATATGGATGCGGTCTTTCCGCTGATCAAGCGCTATGGAGGCGTTGTGATCGGTCTTACGATCGACGAGGATGGAATCCCGGCAACGGCAGATGGAAGAGTCCGTGTGGCAGGAAAGATCATCGAAGAAGCGAAAAAATATGGCATTGACAAAAAGGACATTGTAATCGATGTGCTGGCAATGACGATCAGTTCCGAGCCGGAAGGAGCAAAGGTCACTCTGGAAGCACTCAAAAAAGTCAGAGAGACTTATGGTGTATGTACGGTGCTTGGTGTATCGAATATTTCGTTCGGACTTCCATACCGGCCGGCGGTCAATTCGAACTTCTATACGATGGCCATGCAGAATGGATTAAGTGCAGGAATCATCAATCCTTCTTCTGAGGATATGATGCGTTCTTACTATTCATTCTGTGCGCTGATGAATTACGATAAGAACTGCGAGGATTATATTCGTGTATACGGCAGTCAGAAAGCAGGAACGCCTGTACCGGCAGCCAAGACAGAACTGACTTTGAAAGAGGCCATCGAAAAAGGCCTGAAAGAAGAAGCACATCATGCAACAGGAGAACTGTTAAAGGAACATGCACCGTTGGAGATTATCAATGAACATCTGATTCCTGCGTTGGATACCGTAGGAAAAGGATTTGAAAAAGGAACGGTCTTCCTTCCGCAGCTTCTGATGAGTGCCGATGCGGCAAAGATCGCATTTGCGGTGATCAAGGATGTACTCGCACAGGAAGGCGGGGAAGTCCAGGCGAAGAATAAAGTCATTCTCGCAACAGTAAAAGGAGACATCCACGACATTGGTAAGAACATTGTAAAAGTCCTTCTGGAGAATTACAGTTTTGATGTGATCGATCTGGGGAAAGATGTACCGCCGGAAGTGATCGTAGATACTGCGGTCGAACAGGATATCCGGCTGGTAGGTTTAAGTGCGCTTATGACAACAACGGTTGTAAGCATGGAAGAGACCATCAAGTTATTGAGAGAACGTAAACCTGAATGTAAAGTCATGGTAGGGGGAGCTGTGCTGAATCAGGATTATGCAGATATGATCGGGGCAGATTTTTACGGAAAAGATGCAATGCAGTCCGTATATTATGCTCAGAGAGTATTTGAAGAAGAGTAATCAGTGATCAAAGAATTTCATAAAATTATACAGCAGACAAAAGGAGACAGAAAAAATGGGATTAATATTACCAGAACATTATGACCCTCGCTTAAGCGTAAGAGAGACACAGGAAGCAATCAAGTACATTCGTGATACGTTCCAGAAAGAATTCGGAAAAGAGATGAACCTGGAAAGAATCTCTGCACCGTTATTCGTAGAAAAGAGCAGTGGTCTGAACGATGACCTGAACGGTGTGGAAAGACCGGTGCAGTTTGATATCGCAGGCGTTCCGGGCGAGACGGTCGAGGTTGTACATTCCCTTGCAAAATGGAAACGTATGGCATTATACAAATACGGGTTCCAGCCGGGCGAAGGACTTTATACAAATATGAACGCGATCCGCAGAGATGAAGAGCTTGACAACTTACATTCCTGCTACGTAGATCAGTGGGACTGGGAAAAGGTGATCAAAAAAGAAGAACGCACCGTTGAGACACTGGAAGCTACCGTACGCAATATCTTCAAGATCATCAAACATATGGAACATGAGGTATGGTACAAATATCCACAGGCAGTAAAGAAACTTCCGGAGGACATCTATTTCATCACTTCCCAGGAACTGGAAGATATGTATCCAGATAAGACTCCGAAGGAAAGAGAGAACCTGATCACAAAAGAACATGGCTGTGTATTCCTGATGAAGATCGGTGACAAACTCGCAAGCGGCGAGCCGCACGACGGACGTGCACCGGACTACGATGACTGGCAGTTAAACGGAGATATCCTGTTCTGGTTTGAGACACTGGACTGTGCGCTTGAAATTTCCAGCATGGGTATCCGTGTAGATGAAAAAGCTCTGGAAGAACAGCTTGCAAAAGCCGGATGTGAAGAGAGAAAGAATCTTCCGTATCATAAGATGCTGTTAAACGGAGAATTGCCATACACGATCGGCGGCGGTATCGGACAGTCCAGACTCTGTATGCTGCTCCTTGATCGTGCACATGTCGGCGAAGTACAGGCAAGTCTGTGGCCGGAAGAGATGCGGAAAACCTGCAAAGAACACAATATGATTCTGCTTTAAATTGATTCTTAAAATTAGTTGATAACATTTTCTCAAGTGTCTATAATAGAACTATAGACTGTCATAAAAATGACAAAGGAAAAACAGGAGGAACTCCAACTATGATGAGAGGCATTAACACAACCGTAAGACGGTTGAGAAGAAAAGTTTTTGAAGAAGTTGCAGCACTTGGTTTCAAAGCAGATGCAGATACTTTATGCGATGATATGGAAGCAATCCCATATGCGCTGGTGAATGATGAGACAGAGCAGTACCGTGACAGTGTTTACCGCGCAAGAGCAGTTGTACGGGAACAGGTAAGACTTGCAATGGGACTTTCACTCCGGCCGGAAGATAAACCGGTACATCTGACAGCGGGGGTGGAAGCAAGTAACATATCAGATAAGTATTATGAACCGCCGCTTATGCAGGTGATCCCATCCGCATGCATGAGATGCGAAGCAAAAGGATATGAGGTCAGCAACATGTGCAAAGGATGTCTGGCACATCCTTGTATGGAAGTCTGCCCGAAGGGTGCGATTTCCATGGTAAACGGCAAATCCCACATTGATCAGGAAAAATGTATCAAATGTGGAAAGTGCAAGAGTGTCTGTCCATATGACGCAATTTCCAAAAAAGAGCGTCCGTGTGCAAAAGCATGCGGTGTAAATGCAATTGAATCGGATAAAATGGGACGCGCTTATGTCAATCCGGATAAATGTGTATCCTGTGGAATGTGTATGGTAAATTGTCCGTTCGGAGCAATTTCGGATAAATCCCAGATCTTCCAGCTTGCAAGAGCGCTGTCGGAAGGAGAGCAGATCATTGCTGAGATCGCACCGGCATTTACCGGGCAGTTTGGAGACAATATCAATGCGAGAAATTTAAAAGCCGCATTGGAGGAACTCGGATTTTCACAGGTATATGAAGTGGCTCTTGGAGCTGATATCGGAGCTGTTGCAGAGGCACATCATTATGTGGAAAAGGTTACAACCGGAGAACTTCCGTTCCTTCTGACATCCTGCTGCCCGTCATGGGCAATGCTGGCGAAGAAGTACTTCCCGGATATGATCGAGGAGGTGTCTCAGGAGCTGACACCTATGGTTGCTACCGCACGTACGATCAAGAAAGAACATCCGGATGCAAAAGTAGTATTCATCGGACCATGTGCAGCCAAGAAACTGGAAGCGATGCGCAGAACTGTAAGAAGTGATGTTGATTTTGTAGTGACATTTGAAGAACTGCAGGGAATGTTTGATGCGAAAGGAATTGATCTTTCGGAATATGAGGCAGAGTCTTCTTTCCACAATGCAACAGGTGCGGGACGCGGCTATGCGGTTGCAGGCGGCGTGGCATCTGCAATTGAAAAATGTGTAAATGAGTACTATCCGGGTGTGGAAGTAAAGATTGAGCATGCAGAAGGTCTTGCGGATTGTAAGAAGATTCTTTCGATGGCAAAGATCGGCAGAATGAACGGATGTCTGATCGAAGGAATGGGCTGTCCGGGCGGATGTGTAGCCGGTGCGGGAACGAACATCCCGGTGCCAAAAGCACAGAAGAAAGTGAAAGAATTTGTAAAAGCATCCAGCAAGCAGCTTCCGCCAAAAGAACTTGGTGAAATCGAACTGAAATAAGTAAAAAGAGGCCAAAAAGAGACAGGTGTAAAGATTGACAAAACGCCTGTCTCTCTTTATAATTAAAAGTTAGTATTGATAAAAATATTTATACTGATTAGATACATGAATGTAGAGCAGGAGGAAATTATGCAGAAGTATGGCGTAAACGAATTAAGAAGAATGTTTCTTGAGTTTTTTGAAAGCAAGGGACATCTGGCAATGAAGAGTTTCTCGTTAGTGCCTCATAACGATAAGAGTCTGTTACTGATCAACTCTGGTATGGCACCATTGAAACCATATTTTACAGGACAGGAGATACCGCCGAGAAGACGAGTTACCACCTGTCAGAAATGTATCCGTACAGGAGATATCGAGAACGTAGGAAAGACAGCCAGACATGGTACGTTTTTCGAAATGCTTGGTAACTTCTCATTTGGAGACTATTTTAAAAACGAAGCAATTCACTGGACGTGGGAGTTCCTTACAGAAGTAGTGGGACTGGATCCAGATAGATTATATCCATCCGTTTACCTGGATGACGATGAAGCATTTGAAATCTGGAATAAAGAGATTGGAATTCCGGAGGAGAGAATCTTCCGTTTTGGAAAAGAAGATAACTTCTGGGAGCATGGAGCAGGACCTTGCGGACCATGTTCGGAAGTATATTATGACCGTGGAGAAAAATATGGATGCGGAGAGCCTGGATGTACAGTCGGATGTGAATGTGACCGTTACATGGAAATCTGGAACAACGTATTTACACAGTTTGACAACGACGGACATAATAACTATACAGAATTAGAGCAGAAGAACATCGATACAGGTATGGGACTGGAACGTCTGGCATGTATCGTGCAGGATGTTGATTCCATGTTCGATATCGATACATTAAAGGCTTTAAGAGACCATGTATGTAACATGGCGGGAGTAGAGTATCAGAAGGATGATAATACAGATACATCGATCCGAGTACTGACAGACCATATCCGTTCTGTAACATTTATGATCTCTGATGGTATCCTTCCATCAAACAGCGGACGTGGATATGTATTAAGACGTCTTCTCCGCCGTGCATGCCGTCACGGAAGACTTCTTGGAATCAAGGGAGCATTCCTTGTAGAGCTGGCACAGACCGTTATTGACGGATCCAAAGACGGATATCCGGAACTGGAAGAGAAGAAAGACTTTATCTTTAACGTAATCGCAAAAGAGGAAGCGCAGTTCAATAAGACAATCGATCAGGGGCTTTCTATTCTCTCTGATATGGAAGAAGAGATGAAGAAGAACGGAGAGACGGTTCTTTCCGGAAAGAATGCATTTAAGCTGTATGATACTTATGGATTTCCAATCGACCTGACAAGTGAGATCCTGGAAGAGAAGGGTCTGACTTATGATGAAAAAGGATTTGAAGAAGCACAGAAAGAACAACGTGCAAAATCCGAAGGAACATTTGGTACACATAACTACAGCGGTAAAGATGCAAGTGTATACGATCAACTGGATGCAGAATTATCTTCTGAATTTGTTGGATATGATCAGCTGGAAGTGGAATCTGAAGTAACAGCTATGACAAGTGAGACAGAAGTGGTAGATGCACTGACAGACGGAGATAAAGGAACGATCATTACTGCCAAGACTCCGTTCTATGCGACGATGGGTGGACAGGAAGCTGATAAAGGCGTGATCTGTACAGAAGACGGTGAATTTGCAGTGGAAGATGTTGTGAAGCTTGCAGGTGATAAATTCGGCCATATCGGACAGGTTACAAGAGGCATGGTCAAAGTCGGTGACAAGGTAATGCTGAAAGTTGATAAAGAGAACCGTGCGCTTGCTGAGAACAACCACAGTGCAACGCATCTGCTTCAGAAAGCGCTCCGCATGGTACTCGGAAATCATGTGGAACAGGCAGGATCTCTGAACAATGCACAGAGACTGCGTTTTGACTTTACACATTTCTCTGCCATGACAGCAGAAGAACTGCAGAAAGTGGAAGATATCGTGAACGAGAAGATCCGGGAGAATCTTCCGGTTGTGATCAAAAATATGCCGATCGAAGAAGCGAAGAAGACAGGAGCTGCTGCCTTGTTCGGAGAAAAATACGGTGACATTGTACGTGTCGTAAGTATGGGTGATTTTTCTGTCGAATTCTGTGGTGGTACACATGTAAGCAATACAGGCAATATCATGGCATTCAAGATTCTGTCTGAGACAGGTGTTGCCGCAGGAGTGCGTCGTATTGAAGCCCTGACATCCAAGGGACTTCTGGAATACTACAGCGCTCAGGAGAAGAAGCTTCACGAGACAGCAAAATTACTGAAAGCAACACCGGAAAACATCGAAGAGAAAGTATCTCATCTGATGAATGAAAACAAGGCATTGAAGAGTGAGGTAGAAAGCTTAAAGAGCAAACTTGCAAAAGATGCCATGGGTGATGTGATGAACCAGGTAGAAGAAGTAAAAGACGTGAAGTTCCTTGCTGCTCATCTGGAAGGTGTAGATATGAATGGTCTTCGTGATCTTGGAGACCAGTTAAAAGAGAAGCTTGGCGAAGGTGTGATCCTGCTTGCTTCTGTCAATGACGGAAAAGTAAGTCTGATGGCTACTGCTACAGACGGTGCGATGAAACAGGGTGCGCATGCAGGTAATCTGATTAAAGCAGTTGCCAAATTAGTTGGCGGCGGCGGTGGCGGACGTCCGAATATGGCACAGGCCGGTGGAAAGAATCCGGCAGGTGTAGAAGATGCCCTGAAGGCTGCAAAAGAAGCATTGGAAGGACAGCTTGCATAAAATTTTACTGTCAATTCGCGAAATTTTGCAATTTTTTCCAAAGTGGAAGAAAGTTGTTGACGTGAGAAAAAAATATGTTATAATCATATGTAGTGCAATAAAAATACCCGAACAGTCGTATGATGCACAATATAGGACTGGAGGGGAGGTTAGGTGTGAGTCTATGTCAAATGTAATCGTTAAAGAAAACGAATCGTTAGATAGCGCTTTACGCAGATTCAAAAGAAACTGTGCAAAGGCTGGTATTCAGCAGGAAATTCGTAAAAGAGAACATTACGAAAAACCAAGCGTAAGACGCAAAAAGAAATCTGAAGCTGCTAGAAAACGTAAGTATAACTAATATGTGCAGAAATAGAGTGTCGTATGACACTCTATTTTTTATACCTGTGCATGCCGGAAAAGTTCACGGTAAAAATATTTTAAAAAAATTTCAAAAAACATATTGACATTTCAAAAACACAGATATATACTGTGAATCGTTGAAAGGCAAAGGCGCCATACCCGTTTGGGTGTGGTGCCTTTTTTCGTTCTAAGGACAGAGTGATAAAAGGATAGGAAAACGAACGAGATCATAATTCAACAAATTCGAAAATGGATGAAAGTGAGGAGTTTTATTATGAGATTAAAGGATACGGGACTTACAGCACAAGAGTTGAAGGACATGGTCAATAAGTATATGGTGGAGACTTATGAAAGATATGATTTCATTGCAGAGAGAGCGGAAGGCATGTATCTGTATGATGAAGAGGGAAATGCATATCTTGATTTCTACGGTGGAGTTGCCGTTAACAGCTGTGGTAACAGAAATCCAAAAGTCATTGCAGCAATCAAGGATCAGTTAGATGATATCATGCATACATTTAACTACCCATACACAATTCCACAGGCATTACTGGCTAAGAAGATCTGTGATACGATTGGAATGGATAAGATCTTTTATCAGAACTCCGGAACAGAAGCCAATGAGTGCATGATCAAAATGGCAAGAAAATATGGTGTGGATAACTTCGGACCGGAAAGATATCACATCATTACAGCAAAACATGGTTTCCATGGAAGAACATACGGAGCAATGTCTGCAACAGGACAGCCGGACAATGCAATCCAGATGGGATTCAAACCAATGCTTCCGGGATTCGATTATGCAGAATATAACAACCTTGAAGATTTTAAATCAAAGGTAACAGAGAATACGATCGCAATTATGATCGAGCCTGTACAGGGCGAAGGTGGTGTACATCCTGCAACACAGGAATTCATCGAAGGACTTCGTAAATTATGTGATGAAAAAGATATGTTACTTCTGTTTGATGAGGTTCAGACAGGATGGGGACGTACCGGAGCACCGATGGCATACATGGGATATGGCGTAAAACCAGATGCAGTATCCATGGCAAAAGCAGTTGGAGGCGGAATGCCATTAGCAGCATGCTGTGCAACAGAGAAAGTAGCAAAAGCATTTACAGCAGGAACACATGGTTCTACATATGGCGGACACTGTGTAACATGTGCAGCAGGTCTTGCATCTGTAACAGAGATTCTTGATAATAACTTAAGTGAAAATGCAAAAGAAATGGGAGAATACATGAAACAGGAACTTGCAAAACTCCCACATGTAAAAGAAGCAAGAGGACGTGGACTGTTGGTCGGATGTGAATATGATATTCCGATCGCTGTAGAAGTAAAACACGGATGTCTTGACAGAATGGCACTGATCACAGCAATCGGAGACAGCGTAAACCGTATGATCCCGCCACTTATCGTAACAAAGAAACAGATCGATGAGTTGATGCTGATCATGAGAGCTTCTATCGAAGATGCAGCTGCAAAATACTAATTCAGACAATACCATAATTTTGATTCATAGAACTACCTTCAAAAAGAGGCTGCCGGCAATTATGCTGGCAGCCTCTTATGTATTAAGCTTCTTCATCAGGAACAGGCTCGGGAACCTCTGTATCCCCGTTGTATTCAATGTCCGGAAGCAATTCAAAATAAAAGTCCTGATATTCTTTTGAAAGAGCCTGAATGATCTCTTTCTGTACGGATTTGAATTTGGAAATAGAGATCATATCACGGTTCATGGTGATATACACGCTGATCCATAATTTCCGTCCGGTACGCAGAATATCATAATATAATTTTGTGTCCCCGTATGTAGCAAGAATCGGAGATACAATATCTTTGATCTCCTGAACCGTTTCTTCCTCCGGAGGGAGTAAGAACAGATCCCTAAGTCCTGTGATTACGGTTTTTACCGGAACCGGAAGCATAAAAAGTGACAGGATGATCGCCAGTATCGGATCGAGAAAAGGAATCAACGGCTGAAACCATTCTCCCGTTATGATCTGGGGGAGAAAGAATGCAATGCACATACCAAATGATGCAACAGAATCGATCTGCCATTCCTGGATTTCCATGTTCACGATCGGGGAGGTCAGATTGCTGTTCATTCTGCGGAGAAAGAAGATTACAGCGATACTGACTAAAGTGGCACTCATTTCAAAATATGCAACCATGGAGAAATTCACATGCTGACCGCCGTGAAAGATGATCTGGATATTGTTGATGATCAGCCCGACGGTAACTGCAATCATGATCGCACCTTTTACGACAACAAAGAGGGATTCAATCTGCTGGTAACCAAATGGATGACTTTCACTGGAGGGCTTGTACATTAACGGAACCAGCGAAAGTGATACGAATACCATCAGAATCTCTACCCCGTCATAGACACTGTCCAGAAGGACAGCCTGTGATCTTGTGATGACCGCCATAACGATCTCCAGGATTACGAAAATCGTACTTCCTGCGATGGAGATACGAAGTGCGGATTTTTCGTATTTTTGTTTGCTGCGGCTAGAATGCATAATGTATCTTCTCCTTTGGCAAGATGGAATCAAGTTCATGGTAGAGCCGTGCGATCGGAAGACCGACTACATTGTTATAATCACCTTCGATACCTTTTACATGGATGGCAAATCCACCCTGAATGCCATAGGCGCCGGCTTTGTCGAGAGAATCACCGCTTTCAACATAAGCATGAAGGTCTTCTTTTGTGACCGGATAAAATGTAACATCCGTTTTTTCGTAAAATGTATGTAAGACCTGCTGCCCTCTGATACGTCCTGCGAATGTGACTCCGGTATAGACCTGATGTGTGCGGTCTGCGAGCATGGAAAGCATATCAAAGGCTTCCTCGTTATCTGCCGGTTTTCCGAGTATCTCGCCGCGGTAAGATACAATGGTGTCGGCACCGATCACGATACAGTCTTCTGTCTGATATGCAGGATTATCTTTTATCTGTGATTCGTATACATCAAGAGCTTTTTGATGTGCCAGTTCCATCACGACGTCGGATGGAATATCTTTGGTGATCTTTTCATCAACTGCAGACGGGATAACATCAAAAGAAAATCCTGCCTGGGTAAGCAGCTCCTGCCGTCTGGGAGAAGCTGAGGCTAATACGTATTTCATGACTTTTTCTCCTTGTGACTTTTTAGATATAAAGATGTCAGAGGCATAAATCCCACCGACAATATCAATTATAGTATAGCATAAAATGAAAAAAACAGAAATTCATAAGAAATAAATTTGTAATGTAAAAATTGCAATCGTTGTGAAGATTCGATATAATGTTAACAAGTATAAATATCGGAAACGGAGGTTTAGTGTTATGTATATCAGTGAAATAAGGACCAAAGCACCGGCAGACGAGAGAATGCCGTTAGAACGTAAATTCTACGATACATTGGAAAAATTAAAAATACCATATGAACAGGTGGACAATGATCCGGCATCTTCTATGGAAGAATGTGCGGAAGTAGACAAGGCAATCGGAACGGAGATACGGAAGAATGTATTCCTCTGTAATCAGAAGAAGACGACATTTTTCTTGTTGGTGATGCCGGCTGACAAAGCGTTTGACACGTCTTCTTTCAGTAAGAAGCTGGGCGTATCCCATATGTCATTTGCACCGCCGGAGAAGATGCTGGAACATCTTGGCACAACGCCGGGATCTGCGAGTGTTGCGGGGCTTCTGACGGATGAAGATGATTATGTGCAGGTGATCATAGATAAGGAAGTTGCAGAGGCAGAATGGTTCGGATGCAATCCGGGGATCAATACCAGCCATTTGAAATTCAAGACGAAAGATCTGCTTCAGAAATACCTTCCGGCGATTCATCACAGAGCAAGGATTGTGGATCTGTAGGAAGCAGAGAAAAAACGCGAAAGCAGATTCGTAAAAGAAAGAGAAGAAAATAAAAAGGAATAGCAGCATTTACAAAAATATGAAGACATCAGAAGATTTAAAACAGATATTGGAACGCATTGATCACAGGGGGTATCCGGCATATAAGGATACCAGAGGTGTATACCAGTTTGGAACGTACATACTGGGGATTGATCATGTACAGGGAGATCCGTTTGCAGCACCGTCCAGACTGCACATACAGGTGGCCGGAAGGGCAGTGCGGATTCCGAAAGAACTATATGACAGCAAATGTAAAAAGACAGCGGTGGCAGATTATCTGCTGCGAAATTTTGCAAAACAGCTGGAACGGCATTCATTTCAGGCACATGGTTCCGGAAAAAGCGGAATTATCCAGGTGACTAGATGTGGGCAGGAAGTGCTGGAACGTACGGCGTGTGAGATAGATGAAAAGACGGGGGATGTGACTGTCCGCTTTGAAGTGGGATTTCCGGCAAGAGGACGTACGATTCAGGCAGGAGAGCTGGTTAAGATTCTCTATCAATACCTGCCGGCATGTGTGGAAAAAGCATTATATTATAAAAATATGGACCGTAATGCAGTAAAGCAGGCAGCAGAACTTTCCGTGGATCAGGAATATATCCGTGAACAGTTGAAAAAAGAAGGACTGGTCGCATTTGTTGCTGACGGATCCATACTGCCGAGAGAATCAGGGGTATCCCAGAGACCGATGAAGGATGCGGTACCGTTTGCTTCGCCGGATTCTATGAGAATTACTATGAAACTTCCATATAAAGGTATGCTTACCGGAATGGGGATCCGAAAGGGAGTTACCTTGATCGTAGGCGGCGGTTACCATGGCAAATCTACGCTTTTGAAAGCATTAGAGAGTGGCGTATATCCACACGTTGCGGGAGACGGAAGAGAATATGTGGTCACAGATGATACGGCAATGAAGATTCGTGCGGAAGACGGAAGAAGTATCCGGCATACAGATATTTCTATGTTTATCAATGATCTGCCAAATGGAAAGGATACTTATGCGTTTGATACAGAAGATGCGAGTGGAAGTACATCACAGGCTGCAAATGTTATAGAAAGCATGGAAGCGGGAACGCAGGTGTTCCTGATTGATGAAGATACAAGTGCCACGAACTTTATGGTCAGGGATGAACTGATGCAGCAGGTGATCCACCGTGATATGGAGCCGATCACGCCATTTATTGAGCGGGTGAGGGAGCTTTATCAGGAATATGGAATATCGACCGTGCTGGTAGCGGGAAGTTCCGGATCCTATTTCCAGATTGCGGATCAGATCGTGCAGATGGATAAGTATGTTCCGAAAGAAATTACGGCACTTGCAAAGAAAGCAGCTGCAGACTATCCGGCATTGAAGTTCCCGGAAGAAAAGCCAAAAGAGCCATCATATGACCGGAAAGTACGCAGGAATCCGGGTATCCGACAGAAAGGCAGAGTAAAATTGAAAACAATGGGGCGTGATGCAGTCATGATCGGTCATGAGACGATCGATCTGCGGTATGTGGAACAGCTTGTTGACTGTGAACAGTTGAATACGCTGGGGCAGATTGTGCGCTTTCTGGAAGAAGAGATATTTGATGGAAAGAAGACACTTGGACAGGCTGTGGAACAGGCAGAGAAGCTGTTGGATGAAAAGGGGCCTGCCGGAGTGTGCGAAGGAAATATTGTACCAGGCAATCTTGCGAGACCGCGTATACAGGAGATTTACGCCTGTATGAACCGTTACAGAAAGCTTGGAACAGACAGGAAAGAGAGGGGATAGAATATGAGAGTCATTGCCGGGAGTGCAAGAAGAACACAGTTAAAGACATTAGAAGGCATGGATACCAGACCAACGACAGACAGGATCAAGGAGACATTATTTAACATGATCACTCCGTATTTATATGACAGTATCTTTCTGGATCTGTTTGCCGGAAGCGGTGGGATCGGGATCGAAGCTCTGAGCAGGGGAGCGATGGAAGCGGTATTTGTAGAGAAAAATCCCAAAGCTATGGCATGTGTCAAAGAGAACCTTCAGAAGACACATTTTGAAAGAAAAGGGATGACCATGCAGATGGATGTGATGACAGCTCTCTATAAATTAGAGGGAGAAAAGCAGTTCGATTATATATTTATGGATCCACCGTATAATCATGAACTGGAAAAAAGTGTGCTGACTTATCTTGCGGAATCATCGCTTTTGTCAGAGGAAGGAATCATCATTGTAGAAGCTTCCAAAGAGACAGAATTTGATTATGCGGAAGATCTCGGATATCACATCATCAAAGAAAAAGAATATAAAACAAATAAGCATGTATTTTTGGAACCTGCGGGGAGGAAAGAAATATGTTAACTGGAATCTATCCGGGAAGTTTTGACCCGGTTACATACGGACATTTGGATATTATCAGAAGATCTGCCGGAATGGTAGATGAACTGACAGTCGGAGTGCTGAATAATAAAGCAAAAACCCCGTTGTTTTCCGTAGAAGAACGTGTTAAAATGTTAGAGGAAGTAACGAAAGACATAGCAAATGTTAAGATTATTCCATTTGAAGGACTGCTGGTGGATTTTGCCCATAAGCTGGATGCGAAGATTGTAATAAGGGGACTCCGGGCAATCACCGATTTTGAATATGAGTTACAGATGGCGCAGACAAATCATAAGCTTGCGTCGGATGTTGAGACAGTTTTTCTGACAACGAATCTGCAGTATTCATATTTAAGCTCTACTACAGTGAAAGAAGTAGCGGCCTTCGGAGGAGATATATCCCAGTTTGTGCCGGAATACATAGAGCAGAAAGTCTGGGAAAAAATGAAACATAGAAGGAGAGTGTAAATATTATGAGCAGCCGTATTGAGCAGATCATAGAGGAAATTGAGGAGTATATCGACAGCTGTAAATTCCAGCCGTTGTCGACGACGAAAATAATTGTAAATAAAGATCAGATGGACGAACTGTTAAGAGAGCTTCGTATGAAAACACCGGATGAGATCAAGCGTTACCAGAAGATCATTGCGAACAAGGATGCGATTCTGGCTGATGCACAGGCAAAAGCAGACGGAATGATCCAGGAAGCTCAGATTCAGACAAATGAGCTGGTAAGTGAGCATGAGATTATGCAGCAGGCATATGCACAGGCAAACGAGATCGTAACCGCAGCATCTGCGCAGGCACAGCAGATCCTGGACAATGCAACGAACGATGCAAACCAGATCCGTATCGGAGCCATCCATTATACAGATGATCTTCTTTCTCAGGCAGAGAGTGCAATCGGACGTACACTGGATACATATACATCGAAGTATGACAGTCTTGTGAATTCTCTTCAGGAATGTTACGATATGGTACGTAACAACAGAGCAGAGCTGGATGTTCCGCCGGAGACAGAACAGAATGTACAGCAGGAGTATCCGCAGGGTGAATATCCTGCAGAAGAATATCCACAGGATACTTATGAGCAGGATACTTATGGACAGGATGATTATCTGGATGATGAGAATTCATACCCGGATGATATGTCGGTTTCTGATTATGATATTCAGGAAGACGATACATTGGATTAAGATACAATCAAATAGCATATATGTAAGCGGAGATAAGAAGACTGGTTACCAATGCGGTGACCAGTTTTTCTGCTATATAGGGCAGAATCGGTAATTGGCTGCCGGAGATCATGGAATATGTCTGGGCAATGCAACACCATCCCCCGAAAGAGGTCAGGGCAGCGCAGAGGATAATCTTCTCGGCTGTGTATAGAGCAGATGAAGCAAGCAGCCTGATTCCTGTGCTGATCTCAAGACTGGAATACAGAAGAAGCGAAAAAAGAGTGTTTGGAAGAACCGAAGTAAGCAGCTGTATCAGGACAGAGAACATCATCATATATCCTCCGACTTTTGTGACGGATTCGAATGCATTCAAGATACACCGGTCAAGAAACCCGTCAGAAAAATTCCCGGATGGATCGGGGAAAGAACCGGGTGTTGCCTGCGAAAAAGAACCAGAGGATTCTTGCGGGCGGTAGAAGAGGCGGAAGACAAAACTCAACATAAGCGGTGTGAGTGTAAGAATAAGAAAAAAAGGAATGCAAAGATCACTTTTCTTCAGATTCTGGGTCACTACATAGCTTAAGATAAAAGCAGGGCTTGTATTGTTGCAGAAAGATAAAAGATAAGAGGCTTCCGAACGCGAGATTTTATGGACATTTAGAAGATCGGAGATGGTCTTCGCGCCCATCGGATATCCACATAAGAATCCGGTGAGTACTGCGAAGGTGCCATAATAAGAGGTACCGAGAAGCGGACATAAAAGAGTGGATGTGATACGGCAGATCCAGTGAAGTGCAGGTGTGCAGATCAGAATATTGATCAGGATCATATAAGGAAGCAATGTGGGAAGGACATGCCGGAACCACAGAACAAGCCCGTAACTGGCACCGGTAAAGACTGTCTGCGGAAATGACAGCATGCTAAAAAACAGAATCAATATCGCAATGGTAAGGGCTGGACGTCTGGACATGTGATCCCCCGGAGAACCTTGTTAATTCATTGTATGGATAAGGTTGATTTTTTATGAAGACTGTTAGATAATAGATATCAGTGTAATTCAGTGTAACATAGGAGGAATGTAGGAAAATGGCAGTATTAAATGAATTAGAACCGAAAGAAGTCTTTCGTTTTTTTGAAGAAATAAGTGCAATCCCAAGAGGAAGCCGTGATACAAAACGCATCAGTGATTATCTGGTCGCATTTGCAAAAGCAAGAGACTTGAAAGTGATTCAGGACGAATTGAATAATGTAATCATATTTCAGCCGGGAACACTCGGATATGAAGAAAGCGAACCTGTAATCTTGCAGGGTCATATGGATATGGTATGTGAAAAGACACCGGAGTCCACACATGATTTTGAAAATGACGGACTGGAATTGTATGTGGAAGATGGATTCTTAAAGGCAAAAGATACAACTCTTGGGGGAGATGACGGAGTTGCTGTCGCAATGGCACTTGCACTGCTGGATAGCAGGGAGATTCCACATCCGCCAATCGAAGCGGTATTTACCGTAGATGAAGAACTTGGAATGGAAGGTGCGGAAGCTATCGACCTGACTGTACTAAAAGGGAAAAAACTCATCAATCTGGATTCGGAAGAAGAGAAAACCCTGACGGTTGGATGTGCGGGCGGAGTCCGCTACCAGGGACTGATCCCGGTAGAAAAAGAGACGGCATCCGGTGATGTGATTAAGATTACCATCCAGGGACTTCTTGGAGGACATTCCGGAGAAGAAATCCACAGACAGCGTGGCAATGCAAATAAGATGATGGCACGTCTGTTATATCATATTGCGGAAGAGAAAAGTTACCGCTTAAGTGAGATCTGTGGCGGCTCTAAAGACAACGTGATCGCAATGGAAGCACACGCATCGCTTGTAGCGGCACCGGAAGATACCGAACAGATACTTGTTATGATCCGAAACATGGAGGATGTATGGAATGCGGAATTCATGGGAGAAGAACCGGGTCTGACTGTAAAAACAGAAACAGAAAAAATTACAGATGCAGTAGTGTTCTCAAAAGATACTACGCAAAAAGTAGTAGGATATCTGAAGGCAAGCCCAAATGGATTAAAAGAATACAGCCGTAAGGTTGCCGGCGCGACAGAGACTTCCTTAAATCTCGGTGTTGTGTCTATGAAAGAAAATGGTGTGGAAGCTGCTTTTCTGATCAGAAGTGCTGTGGACAGCAGAAAGCAGCAGGTATTGGAAGAAGTAGATGCCGTGACAAAAGCGTTCGGAGGAACGGGAACAATTTCCAGTGCATATCAGGCATGGCAGTACAAACCACAGTCAGAGCTCCGTCCGGTCATGATAGAAGCATATAAAGAAATCTACGGAAAAGAACCGGAGATATGCATTATCCATGGCGGACTGGAGTGCGGAATTTTCCTTGGAAAACGGCCGGATCTGGACTGTGTATCTTGCGGACCGGATGTTCTGGATATTCATTCATATAATGAACGTCTGGATATTGCATCTACGCAGAGAAGCTGGGAATTCCTGAAACTGGTACTTAAGAACTGCAAATAATAAGAAAAAGATGACGGAGGATAAATATATGGAACTGCCAGCAGCATTTGAGGAGAAGATGAGGGCACTTCTGCAAGAAGAGTTCGACGACTATATTGCCTGCTATAAAGAACCAAGATACTATGGCATGCGTGTAAATACAGGTAAGATATCTGTGGAAGAATTTGAAAAGATATGTCCGTTTGAGATTAAAAAAATTCCATGGATCGAAAATGGTTTCTATTATGACGGGGACAAAGTGTCTCCTGCAAAGCATCCGTACTATTTTGCCGGTCTTTATTATCTTCAGGAGCCAAGTGCCATGACACCTGCGAACCGCCTTCCGGTAGAACCGGGAGACAAGGTTCTGGATGTATGTGCAGCTCCGGGAGGAAAAGCGACGGAATTAGGAGCAAAATTACAGGGAGAGGGTGTGCTGATCGCTAACGATATCAGCAGCTCAAGGGCAAAGGGCCTGCTTAAGAATATAGAGGTATTCGGAATCGGGAACGTCCTTGTATTGAGTGAGGAACCGGGACGTCTGGAGAATTATTTTACGGAATATTTTGACAAGATCCTGATCGATGCACCGTGTTCCGGAGAGGGAATGTTCCGGAAAGATAAAAAGATGGTAAAAGCATGGGAAGAACATGGACCGGAATTCTTCAGCAATCTGCAGCGGAATATCATTCTGCAGGCTGCAAGAATGTTAAAGCCGGGTGGCCTTATGCTATATTCAACGTGTACATTTGATCCGAGTGAAAATGAGCGCATCATTGAACATCTGAAGAAAGAATATCCGGAATTCCATGTGCTTCCGTTGGAAAGTTATGAGGGATTTTGTCCGGGAATACCGGAAGTGACAGAGGAAAAAGACGAGGAACTGAAAAAGACAGTCCGCATTTTCCCACATAAGATGAAAGGAGAAGGTCATTATGTAGCCCTTCTGCAAAAGGGTGAACCACTGCCTGCAAAAGAACTGAAAACAAAAAGGAAAGCGGGAAAGATTCCGGCCGACCTGGAAGAGTTTATGAAGCAGGTGACCTGGAAACTGGACGGTTCCAGACTGGATATTCATGGTGAGCGCATTTACTATATGCCGGAGGGACTTCCGGATGTGAGAGGAATCCGTTTCTTAAGAACCGGACTACTACTCGGAGAACTGAAGAAGAACCGTTTTGAACCAAGCCAGGCATTTGCTATGTGTCTGAAGAAAGACGAATATGCACAGATCATTGATCTTCCGTGTGAAGATGAAAGAGTCAGACGTTACCTGAAAGGGGAGACACTGGATGTGGATGATCTGACGGAGAGAAAAGCAAAAGGCTGGTATCTTGTATGTGTGGATGGATTCCCGCTTGGATGGGGGAAGGTATCCAATGGTACATTGAAGAACAAATATTTGCCGGGATGGAGGCTGTGTTAAGATGATGCGTCTGGATAAATATCTGGCAGAGATGGGTGTGGGAACCCGCCAGGAGGTAAAAAAACAGATCCGTCAGGGAAAAGCTGCAGTTAACGGAACAGTGGTAAAAGCAGCAGATACAAAGATTGATGAGACCTGTGATGAAGTGACGATTGGCGGTCGGAACATATCTTATGTATCGTATGAGTATTATATGCTGAATAAACCGGCCGGGGTGGTATCGGCAACAGAGGACCGGAGAGATACTACAGTGATCGACCTGATCAAAGAGAAGAAGCGAAAGGATCTCTTTCCGGTCGGACGACTGGATAAAGACACGGAAGGATTACTTCTGATCACCAATGACGGAGACCTGGCACACCGTCTGCTGGCACCAAAAAAGCATGTGGATAAAGTCTATTATGCAAAAGTAGCCGGAATAGTCACAGAAGAGGATGTGGAGAGATTTGCGCAGGGAATAGATATCGGAACAGATGAGGAAGAGATGACAAGACCTGCGAAACTGGACATACTGAAGAGCGGGGAAGAATCCGAGATCCGACTGACGATCCATGAAGGAAAATTCCATCAGGTAAAGCGGATGTTCCAGGCAGTGAAAAAAGAAGTTACCTATCTGAAACGGGAACGAATGGGGACACTGTGCCTGGACGAAGATCTGAAACCCGGAGAATACCGTCTGCTGACAGAAGAGGAGATAGAGAATGTCAGAAAATAAATTTTTACCGATATGCAAAAAGGATATGAAAGAACGCGGATGGAAACAGCTGGATTTTGTCTATATTTCAGGAGATGCCTATGTAGATCATCCGTCCTTTGGTCATGCGATCATTACAAGACTTCTGGAAGCACATGGGTTTAAAGTCGGCATTATTGCCCAGCCGGACTGGAAAGATAAGAACAGTATTACAGTCCTTGGAGAACCACGGCTGGGATTCCTTGTCTCAGCCGGTAATATGGATTCTATGGTAAATCACTATTCCGTATCAAAAAAACACCGCAGAACAGACGCTTATACACCAGGCGGAATGATGGGAAAACGACCGGATTATGCAGCAGTTGTGTACAGTAATCTGATCCGTCAGGTATATAAGAAGACCCCGATCATTCTCGGCGGGATCGAGGCAAGTCTCAGGCGGATGGCACACTATGATTACTGGTCAGATAAATTAAAACGGTCCATTCTGCTGGATTCCGGTGCAGATCTGGTGTCCTACGGAATGGGGGAACATTCGATCATTGAGATTGCAGAAGCACTGGACAGCGGCATTGCAGTCAGCGATATTACATTTATTGCAGGAACGGTCTATAAGACGAAGAGTCTGGACAGCGTCTATGATGCAGAGATCCTTCCTGGGTATGAAGAAATGAAACAGGATAAGCTGAACTATGCAAGAAGCTTTTATACACAGTACTGTAATACCGATCCATTTGCCGGAAAGAGACTGGTAGAACCATATAATGATCATCTGTATGTGGTGCAGAATCCACCGGCACTTCCGCTTTCGGAAGCAGAGATGGATGATGTCTATGGACTGCCTTATATGCGGACATACCATCCTTCTTATGAGAAGGACGGAGGTGTACCGGCAATCTCCGAGGTAAAGTTCAGTCTGATCAGTAACCGTGGCTGTTTTGGTGGCTGCAGTTTCTGTGCACTGACATTTCATCAGGGAAGGATCATGCAGGTGAGAAGTCATGAGTCGCTGCTGGATGAGGCAAAGATGATCACACAGGAAAAAGATTTTAAAGGTTATATCCATGACGTGGGAGGTCCGACGGCAAACTTCCGCCAGCCATCCTGTGAGAAGCAGCTCACAAGAGGGGTGTGCAAGAACCGTCAGTGCCTTTTCCCGAAGCCCTGCCCGAATCTGAAGGTGGATCACAGAGATTACATCAGACTGCTGAGAGAACTACGGGACATCCCGAAAGTGAAGAAGGTGTTCATCCGTTCGGGAATCCGGTTCGATTATGTTGTTGCGGATAAGAGTGATGCATTTCTGGAGGAACTCTGCCGCTATCATGTAAGCGGCCAGTTAAAGGTTGCACCGGAACATGTATCGGATTCTGTACTGACACTGATGGGAAAACCGGAAAACCGTGTATATCAGGAATTTGTAAAAAAATATAACAAGATGAACCAGAAGATCCACAAAGACCAGTACCTGGTTCCGTATCTGATGTCATCACATCCGGGATCCAGAATGAAGGATGCGGTAGAACTTGCGGAGCATATCCGGGATCTGGGGTATATGCCGGAACAGGTTCAGGATTTCTATCCGACACCATCCACAATCTCTACATGTATGTATTATACGGGAGTGGACCCAAGGACAATGCAGCCGGTCTACGTGCCGAAAAATCCGCATGAAAAGGCAATGCAGAGAGCATTGATCCAGTACCGGGATCCAAAGAATTATGATCTGGTCATGGAAGCACTGAAGAAAGCACACCGGATGGATCTGGTAGGATTTGACAAACACTGTCTGATACGCCCGAGAAAGGAAAATGCCGGAAAGCATGTTTCACAAGGAAAACATGCTTCACAGGGAAACAGACAGAAAAAGAAATCGATCCGGAATGTGCATAAAAAGAAATAACAAGACAAAGAAACCAACATACGCGTACAAAGAGGTGTTAAAGTTGAAAATAGCGATCATTACAGGAGCATCGTCGGGAATGGGAAGAGAATTCGTGCTTCAGATTCCGCGGCTATATAAGAATCTGGATGAATTATGGGTTGTGGCAAGACGGACAGATCGCCTGAAAAGTCTGCAGGAACAGGTGCATATCCCGGTCAGGATCTTTGACGGGGATATGCAGAGAAACTATATATTCGAAAAAATACAAAAAGAACTGGAACGCCGGCAGGCGGATGTAAGGATGCTTGTGAATGCAGCGGGATATGGCAAGATCGGCAGAGTCGCAAGCATAGATCTGGATGAGCAGTGCGGCATGGTTGATCTGAACTGTACGGCACTCACTAAGATGACAGGGATCTGTCTGCCATATCTTTCAAAAGGCAGCCGGATCATTAACCTTGCTTCGGCGGCTGCGTTCTGTGCACAGCCGGGCTTCTGCGTATATGCAGCTTCCAAAGCATATGTGCTGCGTTTCTCGCAGGGACTGGCGGCAGAATTAAAGAAACAGGGGATCCTGGTAACTGCGGTGTGTCCGGGACCGGTACATACAGAATTCTTTGACCGGGCCGGAACGCTTGCAGTAAGTAAAAAAGAAGCATTCTGTGCCGAGCCGGAAACAGTGGTAACGCAGGCACTTACAGACAGTGTACATGGAAGACGCATTTCGGTATACGGAGCAGCTATGAAAGGTTCCAGACTCCTTTCCAAGATCCTTCCGGACCGCCTGCTTGTATGGGGAATGATGAAGATTAATAATACAGAATAAGAAAAGGACAGGCAATATGAAAACAGAAAAAGGACAGCCAGGATATATAAAGACGAAAAAACAGAAATACCTTCTGGGAGCAGTCGTGGAATTTGCAATCGTGATCGCAATCTTTGTGACCGGATATATCCAGACAGGATCCAGACTGAATCTGCTTACCGTTGTGGCAGTAGTCGGATGCCTTCCGGCAGCAAAGATGCTGGTTGAATTTATCACAATGGCACCGTATAAGAGTATCGAAGAAGCAAAATATCAGGAACTGGAGGAAAAAGCACCTCTGATACTGAAGGCATATGATATGATCATTACCAGTTCACAGAAGGTCATGCCTCTGGACGCAGTGGTAGTATCCGGACACATTGTCTGCGGATATGCCAGTAATCCGAAGACTGATGAGACGGCACTTGCCCGTCACATCAAAGACATTTTGAAAGACAATCATTATGATAAGATGACGGTGAAGATTTTCCATGATTATACTGCATTTTTATCGCGTGCGGAGGGCATGAATAATATGGCAGAAGTAGAGCAGAAAGAATCTTTGCGGAGAGAAAAGAAGATCCGGAAGATCATTTTAAACATTTCCATGTAGAAGATTAGCGGGAGTTAGAAGAGAATATGAAAGAACTGATCATTCATGACAATGAGGCGGGACAGCGCCTGGATAAGCTGCTGCGCAAATATTTGAGCGAAGCACCGGGAAGCTTTATTTATAAAATGCTGCGTAAAAAGAATATTGTGCTGAATGGAAAGAAAGCGACCGGAAATGAACATCTGAAAAAGGGAGACAGTGTGAAACTGTTTCTGGCGGATGATACGATTGCCAAATTCCAGACAGCGGGAAAGACAGTAGAAAAAAACATAAAGAATACGGTAAAGCTGGAAGTGATCTATGAAGATCAGAATGTGATATTTATCAATAAACCATCAGGGATGCTGTCGCAGAAAGCGAAAGAGACAGACGTATCAGTGGTAGAGAATGTGACGGCATATCTTCTGGAATCCGGACAGCTCACAAGGGAGAATCTTCAGACCTTCCGCCCGTCCATCTGTAACCGTCTTGACCGGAATACCAGCGGACTGATCGTTGCGGGAAAGAGTCTTGCAGGTCTGCAGCAAATGGGAGAATTATTCAAAGAACGTACGTTGAAGAAGTATTATCTCTGTATCGTAAAAGGCAGGATCACGGAACCGGCACATATCAGTGGATATCTGGTGAAAGAAGAGAAGACGAACCGTGTCAGCCTTTTCAATGGAACTTCTTCAAAAGAAGCAGATGGTCTGCCGATCGAGACGGAATATCTTCCGATCGCATGGAATCAGGAGATGACGCTTCTGAAAGTACATCTGATCACCGGACGTACGCATCAGATCCGCGCACATCTGGCAGGTACCGGACATCCGCTTCTCGGAGATTATAAATACGGTTCTAAGAAATGGAATGACCGTTATAAAAAAGAATGGAAGATCGAAGACCAGGTGCTGCATGCCTACCAGCTTACAATGCCCGGTATGAAAAAAGAACTGGAAAATCTTTCCGAAAAGACATTTTACGCAAAAGTTCCGGAGACATTCTGGAAACTGATAAAGGAGACGGCATGGGAACATGGAACTCAAGAGGCCTTAGAGGTTCTACATTAGAAGATATGGTGAATCGTACCAATGAGTGGTATCTGGAAAAGAATCTGGCACTGATGCAGAAGATCCCGACCCCGATCACGCCGGTACGTATGGATAAAGAACACAGGCAGATCACGCTTGCTTATTTCGACCAGCGCAGTACGATCGATTATATTGGCGCAGTGCAGGGGATTCCGGTATGTTTTGATGCGAAGGAATGTGTGGCAGAGACATTTCCGCTTCAGAATATTCATGAACATCAGGTGGAATTTATGAAGAATTTTGAAAAGCAGCAGGGGGTTGCATTTGTCCTGATCTATTATTCGTCCAGAAATATCTTATATTATATGCGTTTTGAGGAACTGTACAGGTTCTGGATGCGGGCGCAGAACGGAGGAAGAAAAAGCTTCCGTTTTGAGGAACTGGACGAACGGTTTTTTATGAAATTCTTTCATGGATGTTATGTTCCATACCTGGATGCATTGAATCTTGATCTGGAACTTCGTGATGAACTTGACAAAACGGATGAAACTGCGTATAATGCAAAGTGATTTTTTAACATGGTAGCACACTAAAGTGCTAGGAGAAAAATATTACTACCTGGAGGACATATGAAGAAAAAATTACACACTCCGGAAGGAGTACGGGATATATACAACGTAGAATGCGGAAAAAAACTTGCGTTGGAAAGCAGATTGAAAAAAGTATTTCATTTATATGGATATCATGATATCCAGACTCCGACGATCGAATATTTTGATGTGTTCCGCGAGGAGATCGGAACGACACCGGCCAATGATCTGTATAAATTTTTTGACAAAGACGGCAATACACTTGTCTTAAGACCAGATATCACCCCTTCCATTGCAAGAGCATCGGCAACTTTATTCAAAGATGAAAATCTTCCGATCCGTCTGTGTTATACAGGCAATACATTTGTGAACCATTCCAGTTATCAGGGACGTTTAAGAGAGACGACTCAGATGGGCGCAGAATTTGTCGGAGATGATTCGGTAGAGGCAGATGCAGAGATGCTTGCGCTGGTGATTGAATCTATGTTGACGATCGGGCTGAAAGAATTCCAGCTCTGTGTCGGTAATGTTGATTTCTTCCAGAGCCTGATCGAAGACGCAAGTCTGGATGAAGAGGCAGAAGAAAGAGTAAGAGAACTGATCGGTAACCGTAATTACTTCGGTGTAGAAGAATTTCTGGACAGTATTCAGGCAAAGAGAAGCTCCAAAGAAGCATTTTCTGCACTGAATGAACTGATCGGAGGAATTGATATCCTGGAAAAAGCGCAGAATCTTGCACCGAATTCCAAAGGTGTGATGGCGATCAGACGTCTGGAGAGGATATACCATATCCTGCGTTATTACGGAGTGGAAAAATTTGTTACTTTTGATCTGAGCATGACAGGAACTTACGGATACTATACAGGAATCGTGTTCCGTGGTTATACTTACGGGACCGGGGATGCAGTTGTAAAGGGAGGACGTTATGACCATCTGATCGAAAAGTTCGGTAAGAAATCACCATCTATCGGTTTTGCGATCGTAATTGATGAACTGGTGAGCGCACTGACCCGTCAGAAGATCCGCATCGTATATCCAAGAAAGAATACGATCATCGTATATGCAGAAGGAAGAGAGATTGAGGCAATCCGCCTTGCAAAGGATTTCCGGAGAAAAGCCAAGAATGCAGAACTTCTGAAGAAAGATGAAAACAGTGGACTGGAAGATTATATCCGTTACGGAAATGATTATTATGCCGGAAGTCTGGTATATATCGAGGAGACCGGAGAAGTAACGATGGTCAATCTCGTTACCGGCGAGCAGAAGATCGTGAATAGTACAGATAGGAGTTAGACATTATGAGATACCTGACATTTGCCCTGGGAAAAGGACGTCTGGCAAAACAGACATTAGAATTATTTGAGAAAATCGGGATTACCTGCGAAGAGATGAAAGATAAAGATTCCAGAAAGCTGATTTTTACCAATGAAGAGCTGAAACTCCGTTTCTTTCTTGCAAAAGGACCGGATGTGCCGACATATGTAGAATATGGCGCAGCGGATATCGGAGTCGTTGGAAAAGATACAATCCTGGAAGAAGGACGTAAGGTGCATGAAGTACTGGATCTTGGATATGGAAAATGCAAGATGTGTGTATGCGGATATAAAGATGCCGCACCACTTCTGCAGCATCATGAACTGATCCGGGTAGCAACAAAATATCCGAATATTGCAAAGGATTATTTCTATAACACGAAGCATCAGACGGTAGAGATCATTAAATTAAATGGTTCCATTGAACTTGCACCGATCGTCGGACTGTCCGAAGTGATCGTGGATATTGTAGAGACGGGGTCAACCCTCCGTGAAAATGGTCTGGAAGTGTTGGAGGAAGTATGTCCGTTATCTGCAAGGATGATCGTGAACCCGGTCAGTATGCGTATGGAAAGCGCAAGGATCAAAGACCTGCTGACAAGACTGCGGGAGCAGGTATAATACTGTACAGACAGAAAGAAATTAATATGAGAGGATGGCGGTTAAGGCTATGAGAATACAGCGTTTGACAAAAGATGCAAAAGAGAACTTACTGGAGGATCTTCTGAAGAGAAGCCCGAATAATTACGGTCAGTATGAACAGGGAGTTCAGGAAATCCTCGCTCATGTAAAAGAAGAAAAGGATCAGGCAGTATTTGCATATACGAAGAAATTTGATCATGCAGATATCACTGCAGACAATATTAAGGTTACAGAAGAGGAGATCGAAGAGGCATATAAAGAAGTAGATCCAAAACTGGTGGAGATTATCCGCAAAGCTCTTCTGAACATCCGTATTTATCATGAAAAACAGAGACAGTACAGCTGGTTCGACAGCAAACCGGACGGAACAATCCTGGGACAGAAAGTCACACCGCTTCACAGAGTCGGTGTATATGTGCCGGGCGGGAAAGCTGTATATCCATCTTCTGTATTGATGAACATTGTACCTGCAAAGGTAGCAGGGGTTGATGAGATCGTGATGGTCACACCGCCCGGAAAAGATGGGAAAGTGACACCAAACACATTGGTTGCAGCACATGAAGCCGGCGCGGATGTCATCTATAAAGTCGGCGGGGCACAGGCGATTGCTGCTCTGGCATACGGAACAGAGAGCATCCCAAAAGTCGACAAGATCGTAGGACCTGGAAATATATATGTTGCTCTGGCGAAAAAAGCAGTTTATGGTTATGTAAGCATTGATGCAATTGCCGGACCAAGCGAGATTCTTGTTATTGCAGATGAGACGGCAAATCCAAGATTTGTGGCAGCAGATCTTCTTTCACAGGCAGAGCATGATGAACTTGCATCTGCAATCCTGGTCACAACATCTGAAGAACTTGCCCGGAAGGTATCGGATGAAGTGGATGGCTTCTTAAAAGAACTTTCCAGAAGTGAGATCATCCGGAAATCACTGGACAACTACGGTTATATCCTGGTCGCAGATACGATGGAGGATGTGATTGATATTGCAAATGAGATCGCATCCGAACATCTGGAAATCCAGACAAAGAATCCATATGATGTGATGACAAAGATAAGAAATGCCGGTGCCATCTTTATCGGAGAATATGCAAGTGAACCACTGGGAGATTATTTTGCAGGACCGAACCATGTTCTTCCAACCAATGGTACAGCAAAATTCTTCTCACCGCTTTCTGTAGATGATTTTATTAAAAAATCAAGCATCATCGGATACTCGGAAGAAGCGTTACGCGGTATACATAAAGATATTGAAGCATTTGCCGAGGCAGAGCAGCTGACGGCACATGCCAATTCTATCAAAGTCCGTTTTGAGGGCGAAGAGTAGAAGACAGCAGAAAAATAAGGAGGCGAGGAGCTATGAACAGAACAGTCACCAGGACAAGAACGACAAAGGAGACAGATATTACGGTAACTCTGAACCTGGACGGAACCGGAAAGACGGAGATTGATACAGGAATCGGTTTTTTTGATCATATGTTGAATGGATTTGCAAGACACGGATTGTTCGATCTGACGGTACATGCGAAAGGGGATCTGGAAGTGGACAGTCATCATACCATCGAAGATACGGGAATCGTACTTGGACAGGCTATTCTGGAAGCAATAGGAGATAAAGCCGGAATCAAACGTTATGGCCACTTTATGCTTCCAATGGATGAGACACTCGCACTTTGTGCAGTGGATCTCTCCGGAAGACCATATCTGAATTATAATGCGGAGTTTGTGTCAGATAAGATGGGTGAGATGGATACTGAGATGGTAAGGGAATTCTTTTACGCAGTTTCTTACAGTGCAATGATGAATATCCACCTGAAGATTCTGGATGGTATCAACGATCATCACAAGGCAGAGGCGCTGTTTAAAGCGTTCGGAAAAGCACTTGATATGGCGACAATGGAAGAGCCAAGGATAAAAGAGGCATGGACCACAAAGGGAAGCCTCTAAAAGGAGACGGACAGACATGAGTTATAAAAGATTAATACCTTGCATTTTCATAAAAGACGGGAAAGCAGTCAGATGGATTGATGATCCGACTGTTGTGTCCAAAGATGTAATTGAACTTGCAAAATATTACAGTGATCACGGTGCAGATGAACTGATCGTGCTGGATCTCTCGGATTCAGATGAAGAACACGATGAAACGATTACACTGATGAAACGGATCAACCGTGTGATCAGGATCCCGATGATCGCAGGCGGCAATATCAGACGCCAGGAAGATATTAAGAAGATTCTGTATACAGGTGCAAAACGGGCAATGCTGAATTTCTCTAAGCCGGACAGTGTCAAACTGATTGAGGATGCGGCAAAAAGATTCGGAAAAGAAAAGCTTGCGGTATCATTAAATGATTTTGATGCATTGTTCAAGCATCAGCATCTGATCCAGGATTACAGCAGTGAAATTGTCTTTATGCACAGACTGGATCTGAATTCCATTATGAATGTAACAGATGTACCGTGTGTGATCATTACGGATACGGAAGAAGAGTCAGAGTTATTTAAAATCTTGAAATGCCCGGGTGTCCGGGGCCTTTCGGGAAGATATGTAAGCCGTACAGATATTGATTGTGTGGCATTCAAAGATAAGTGTACGGAAGAAGGAATTAAGATGACATCTTTTGAGAGTATGATGGAGTTTTCGCAGTTTAAGACCAATGATCAGGGTCTGATCCCGGTCATTGTCCAGCATTATAAGACACAGGAGATCCTGATGCTGGCATATATGAATGAGGAATCTTTCTATGAGACGATCAAGACCGGAAAGATGACGTATTTCAGCAGAAGCCGGCAGAAACTCTGGGTAAAAGGGGAGACAAGCGGTCATTTCCAGTATGTAAAATCCCTGACGATCGATTGTGATCTGGATACATTGCTTGCAAAAGTAGATCAGATCGGAGCAGCATGCCATACCGGTAATCCGACCTGCTTCTTCCAGCCGCTTGTAGGAATTGACTATGATGAGACGAATCCGCTTCGGATCTTTGAATCGGTATATGATACGATCGCAGACCGTAAAGAGAATCCAAAGGAGGGTTCCTACACGAATTATCTGTTTGATAAGGGAATCGATAAGATCCTGAAAAAAATTGGAGAAGAAGCAACGGAAGTTGTGATCGCAGCAAAGAACCCGAATCCGGAAGAAGTTAAATATGAGATAGCAGATTTTCTGTATCATGCAATGGTTCTGATGGTAGAAAAAGGTCTGACATGGGAAGACATTGTAAAAGAACTGGCAGATCGTTAATCAGAAACTCTTAGAAAACATGAAAAGAGCCTGTATGCAGTAAGTTTTGCACATGAGTGAAACGGATATCTCATATATTGTTTCAGAGGTGAACACATGTGAATGAAGCAGAAAAGCGAAGAAGAGAACTTCTGGAACAGACACGTTACAGGTATCAGGAATCCGGGATACCGGCAATACATCCCAGATACAGAGCATCTTATAGTGAATTGTATGGTGAAGAAGAGACAGAACAGGGAAGCCTGGGAATCCGTACATTTATTTGTATGATCCTGTTTGCGGTGTTTGTATTTATGCAGAATGAAGGGAAAGATATTCTGCATGTAAGCAGTGCAAAAGTGGTGCAGGAGGTCAGTAAAAACGCTGACATTACCGATGTATGGGAAAAAATACCGTAGAGGAGTAGATTTGAGACCGTTGGTTAAGAATTGAAACCGACGGTCTTTTTGTGTATACTAGCTATATTAAAAGGAAAGCAAAGAGACTGGCGTCAGCCGGTCCCGGCAGATGAGGAGGAAACAGATATGTTAAAATTATGGATTGTTGGTGCATCCGGACAGATCGGATCGGCCATCAATGAAGTGTTGGATCCATTAGAAATGGAAGTGTTTAACACAGATAAGGAAGAATTAGACATTACGGACACCGATGAGGTGCTGAATTTCGGAGTGATCAACCGTCCGGATGTGATCATCAACTGTGCGGCAGTCACAGATACAGATCTCTGTGAAAAAGAACCGGAACTTGCATACCGTGTGAATGCGCTGGGAGCAAGAAATTTAAGTATTGTGGCAAGAAAGACAGGAGCCAAGATGGTACAGATATCCACGGATGATGTATTTGACGGAATCCGGCATACCCCATATACGGAGTTCGATGACACAAATCCGAAGACCGTTTACGGACGTTCCAAGAGAGCAGGGGAGAATTACGTAAAGGAATTTACACACAAGCATTTCATCCTGCGCAGTAACTGGGTGTATGGAAATGGCAATAACTTTGTAAACCGCGTACTTCATGCAGCAGATACAAAGGATGAACTTCTGGTTGCATCAGATCAGTTTGGTTCTCCGACCAGTGCAAAAGACCTGGCGCGTATTATTCTTTATCTGATCAAAACGAATGAATACGGAACGTACCATGCAACCTGTCAGGGTGTATGTAACCGTTATGAATTTGCGCAGGAAGTTTTGAAACTTGCAGGAAAGCAGATCACGCTGCGCCCGGTAGTGACCAGCGAATCGGATCTTTCTTCTGCAAGACCGGCATATGCAGTCCTGGATAATTTTATCCTTCGTATCATCAATGTATACGATATGCCGGACTGGAGAGCTTCACTGAAAGAATATATGGATGAGAGAATGGAGGACTAATATGGGAGAGACACAGAAGAAGGAAAAGAAGAAAATAGGACTTACAACGAAGATTTTTATTGCATTGCTCGCAGGAGCGGTATTTGGAATCGTTTTATGTTATGTGGTTCCAAGTGGACATATCAAAGATGACATTATCGTAGAAGGCGTACTGTATGTGGTCGGCCAGGGCTTTATCAAACTGATGAAGATGTTGGTTGTACCACTGGTATTCTGCTCGCTCGTGTGCGGAAGTATGTCGATCGGAGATACGAAGAAGCTTGGTACAGTCGGTGCAAGAACACTGATCTTTTATCTGGCAACAACAGCACTTGCGGTTACCGTAGCATTGTCTGTCGGAAACCTGATCAATCCGGGTGTGGGACTGGACATGAGCACGATCAAGACCAATGCAGCATCCGTAGAAACTATGAAGGCGACTTCATTGACAGACACGCTGTTAAATATTATCCCGGATAACCCGATTAATTCTCTTGCAAGCGGAGAGATGCTGCAGATCATCGTATTTGCATTGATCATCGGTGTGATCCTTGCAAAATTAGGAGAACGTGCAGAGACAGTTGCGAACTTCTTCAGCCAGTTTAACGATATCATGATGGAAATGACGATGATGATCATGGCACTTGCCCCAATCGGTGTCTTCTGCCTGATCAGCCGCACATTTGCAAACATCGGATTCAGTGCATTTGTACCGCTGGCAAAATATATGATCGGTGTATTGATCGCACTGGCAATCCAGTGTTTTGGTGTATACCAGATCTTACTGAAGATATTTACCGGACTGAATCCTCTGAAATTTATCAAGAAGTTCTTCCCGGTTATGGCCTTCGCATTCTCAACAGCAACATCGAATGCAACGATTCCGCTGTCGATCGATACCCTGTCCAAGAAGGTGGGTGTATCTAAGAAGATATCATCCTTCACCATTCCTCTTGGAGCGACCATCAATATGGATGGTACTTCGATCATGCAGGGGGTAGCCGTTGTATTTGCCGCACAGGCATTCGGAATCCACTTAAGTATGACAGATTATATCACCGTAATCGGAACTGCAACACTTGCATCCATCGGTACGGCCGGTGTGCCAAGTGTAGGTCTGGTAACACTGACAATGGTATTCAATTCTGTCGGACTTCCGGTTGAGGCAATTGGTCTGATCATGGGTATCGACCGTATCCTGGATATGACAAGAACTGCCGTTAATATTACAGGTGATGCTGTATGTACAACAATTGTTGCACACCAGAACAAGGCACTGGATAAGAATGTGTTCTATGCGGAAGAAAATTAGGATCGAAGATATTAATTTTTAAAAGATGGTCTAATAAAAAAAACGTATCTCTGAGATGCTTCCTTTTCAGACAGAGGGGAAACATTGCAGAGATACGTTTTTTATATTGTCATACATTTGAAAGAGATTGTCTTACAGGTAATGATACTTGTCTTTCTGACGGACGAAAAATGTAGTGGTCATGATAAGTGTCAGCGCCTCCGCAACGCTGATCGCACTCCAGATACCGTTGATCCCGAACCAGAGTGGAAGTGTCAGGACCATGATGACCTGGAACACTAACGTTCTCAGAAATGAGATGACAGCCGATATCAGGCCGTTATTCAGTGCAGTAAAGAACGAGGATCCGAAGATATTGATACCGATGATCAGGAATGCAATGGCATATATACGGAAGCCGTGCAGTGTCATAGCGTACAGGCCGGCATTGTAACCGACAAATATCTTAGACAGAACAGGTGCCAGTAACTGTGCGGCACCGAACAGGATCACGCCCCAGACCAGTATGATAGACATACTTTTTTTATACAGATTTTTAAGCTCTGCGTGATTTCCAGCACCATAATGGTAGCTGATAACCGGGGCACAGCCAATTGCATAGCCTAAAAAGGTGGCAACAAAGATAAAATTGACGTACATAACTGCACCATAAGCAGCAACACCATTTTCTCCGGCAATCTTCATGAGCTGGAGATTGTATAATGCATTGACTAAGGACATGGACAGGTTAGTCATGAGTTCCGAGGAACCATTGGTGCAGGTCTTAAAAAATACACGTCTGTCGAATACAGGCTTTACAAAGTGAAGGAGGCTGTCGTTCTTACGGAAGAAATATACCACCGGGAGCAGACCGCCGATAAATTCACTGGTCATGGTTGCGAACGCGGCGCCTGCAATTCCAAAGTGTAATACACCGATGAACAGGGCATCGAGAACAATGTTTGTACAACCGGCAGCCACAATGACTTTCAGTCCAAGCTGGGGTTTTCCAGCAGCCACAAAGAAACTCTGGAAGACATTCTGCAGCATGAAGGCGGTCAGGGATATGCAGGAGATCCGTCCGTAAAGGGTACAATAATCAATCAGATCACCGGCGGCACCAAATGCCATGACAATCCGCCTCATAAATATAAAACTGAGAACAGATAACACAAATCCTCCGATAGCAGCAATCGTAACCAGCATCGAAAAATACTGATTTGCCAGTTCTTTCTTTCCTTCACCAAGGGTTTTTGATACAAAAGCACTTCCTCCGGTACCGATCATAAATCCAAGTGCACTGATTCCCATCAGGTAAGGCATAATGAGATTCACGGAAGCAAATGCTGATTTCCCCACAAAGTTCGATACAAAGATGCCGTCCACCACACTGTAGATGGAAGTGAATACCATCATAATAATGGAGGGCAGGATAAAACGAAGTAATTTTTTATAGGTAAAATGCTCTGAGAGCTGAATATTCATACGTATTCTCCTTTTTTATATTTACTGATATGGATGTTTACAATGAATGTAAATGAAAACATATAAGCTAAGTGATTATAGGTTGTTTTTGATGTTCTGTCAAGGAAAATGTCTTTACACATATAAAACGAATTAATAATTAAATGTTCACAAACGATAAATCTATGTTACAATAAAAATTACAGCTTTATGCTTTGAGTGAAGATATTACTATAGAAGGAGAGAGTTGTTTTGAAGAAAAATAAATATGAGATTGATATGTGCAATGGAACCATCATGGACAAATTGATTTCATTTTCCATACCACTGATGCTGTCAGGAATCTTACAGCTGATGTTCAATGCGGTGGATATCGTGGTAGTTGGACGTTTCAGCGGAAGCCAGGCGCTTGCAGCAGTAGGATCGACGACGGCACTGATCAATGTGTTTACCAATCTTTTTATCGGAATCTCACTGGGGGCCAATGTACTTGCGGCGAGATATTATGCGGCCGGAAAAACAAAAGAAATGTCGGAGACGGTACATACGGCTATTGCACTTGCTCTGGTAAGCGGAGTGGTGATGGCGGTGATCGGAGTAATCTTTGCTAGAGGAGCGCTGGAAATTATGGGGACACCGGATGATGTAATTGCCAAATCCACACTTTATATGCGGATTTATTTCTGTGGTATGCCATTTTTCATGATGTATAACTATGGTGCGGCTATATTAAGAGCTGTGGGGGACACCAAGCGTCCGTTGATCTTCCTGATCGTATCCGGTGTGATCAATGCAGTATTAAATCTGTTCCTGGTCATTGTATTCCATCTGGATGTAGCAGGTGTTGGGATCGCAACTGTGATCTCTCAGCTGGTATCCTGTATCCTGGTACTCCAGTGTCTGCATCACACAGAGAGCAGCTATCAGCTTCACCTTGCAAAGCTACGGATCAGATCCTTGTATCTGAAGCAGATCTTCGAAGTCGGGGTTCCGGCGGGAATCCAGAGCACGGTAATCAATATTTCAAATGCGATGCTGCAGTCATCGGTCAATTCTTTTGGATCGATCGCAATGGCAGGATATACGGCGTCGAATAATATTTTCGGATTCTTATATGTGTCGGTGAACTCCTTCACGCAGGCCTGTATGAGCTTCACAAGCCAGAACTATGGAGTGAAGAAATTAAAACGTATGGATAGGGTTCTGATCGACTGTATGATCCTTTCGGTTGTGGTAACACTGATTCTCGGAAGCAGTGTGTATGTATTCGGACCGGAGCTTCTGCACATTTATAGTGATCAGGCAGATGTTATCCAATATGGTATGGAGATATTCTCCTATACAACTGTTACGTATTTCCTGTGCGGACTGATGGATCTGTTCCCTGGAGCACTGAGAGGAATGGGATATTCCACAGTACCGATGATCCTTTCTATTATTGGTACGGTCGGAGTCCGGATCATCTGGATCTACGGACTGTTCCCGTCGCACAGATCCCTGACTTTCTTGTTCCTGTCTTATCCGGTATCCTGGATTGCAACGATCATCATGCAGGTGATCTGCTTCTGGTTTGTAAGGAAGAAGATTCACAGGACGATGGCGGTTACTGCAGATTAAAACTACATAAAAATATAATAAGAGTGTAAGAACATATTACAGAGGGCTCCCTGAGGTTTATATCTTCAGGGAGTTTTTTGAAAATCTTGTAACAAAATATGAGTTCATGCGTCTAATAGATAACAGAAGGGAGGTGACAGGTACTTGAAGCTTGAGTTGGAAGAGATTTATAAAACCTATTTTCAGGATGTGTATTATTTCGTTCTCGCAATGAGTAAGGATCCGCATATTGCAGAGGAGATTACGCAAGAGACATTTTTCAAAGCACTAAAAGGAGTAAAGCATTTTCAGGGGAAATGCTGTATCAAATCCTGGCTGTGTCAGATTGCCAGGAATGAATATATTTCTTATACCAGAAAGAAACACCGTACGGATCAGGAACTGACAGAACAGGCATATGGAGACGAAAAAGAGGAAGGACCTGAACAACGGATGCTGCAGAAGGACGAAGCTATGACGGTGTATCAGATTCTTCATTATCTAGACGAACCTTATAAAGAGGTATTTACACTAAAGGTGCTTGGAGAATTGAATTATAAAGAGATTGCACAGATATTTGGAAAGCAGGAGACATGGGCGAGAGTTACCTATCACAGAGCCCGTGTGAAGATTCAGGAGATTATGGAAAGGAGGAGTACATAATGGTAAAGATTCCATGTGAAATCATCAGAGATCTGCTGCCATTATATCAGGATGATATATGCAGCGAAAAAAGCAGAAATGCAATAGAAGAACATATAAAAGAATGCGAATCCTGCAGAACATATCTGAAAAAGATGGATTGCGAGATTCCGATAGAAGCAGATGAAACAGGAGGCATGGACGAAGAGTGGAAAGTCTTTCGGGAGTTCTCAGAAAAGGTCTCAAAAAGATTAAACCGAAGAAGTGTCATGGCAGGCGGAGTTATTTTACTGATTTGTATGATGCTGATGGTGATTCTGTCTTCGGATGCTGTTCAGTCTTATCATTTGTCGAGAATTGCGGCAAAAGATATAAAGACAGAAGAAGTGTATCAGTTAAAGGATGGCAGACTGTATGTACATGTGAAGAGTAAGCGCAGAATCACAGGCCTGTCTTATCCTCAGACAGGTACAGACACAGATACAAATACGGCAGCAGGTAAAGATGCGGTTGGAGCCGTGCGGGAGCCAAAGAACACTGCCACATATGAAATATCTATGGATTCGAGTATAAATCCATTTGCAAGAATGATGTATATTACATTCAAAGAGGCTGCATATGTCTTTCCGTTCGAAGATGGACAGATCGTCACAGAAAATGGAACAAAGGTATCGGAATTTGACTATATCGGAAGATCCGGTGAGAAAAAGATTCTGTGGCAGGAAAATGATGAAGTTAAGCAAGCACCGGAGAGGATCGAAAAATTTGTGAAAGAATCATTGACTAAAGAAGATGATGACCAGCTGGATGAAAATACGGTGAACATCTTCTGGATAAATCCAAGTATGCCGATCCAGTGATATAATATGTGATTCCATGATATTTGGCAGTATTTAAAGGTGATTTAGCGTGTTCAACTATAAGTGGAGTGCTTTTCTGAGTGAAATATGACATAATAAAGCCGACAGGAGGTGACGCATATGGTTGAACCATTAGAACTTGGAAGGTTCATATCGACATGCAGAAAGGAAAAGAATCTGACACAGAGACAACTTGGAGAAGAACTAGGTGTGACAGACAGGGCAGTATCAAAGTGGGAGAATGGGAAATCGTTTCCGGACATCAGTCTGATTGAGTCGTTATGTCAGATACTGGGAATCAGTGTCAGCGAATTCATGCTTGGAAAAAGAATCGAACCGGAAAAGTATCAGGAAGAGACAGAAAAAGCCTGGATAGCTTCGTTGGATGAGCCATTATTGTATAAAATCCAGATGATCATATATTTATTGCAGATTACTGCGGTTGCAGTGTTGCAGATTCCGTTTCTTTCACACGAAACTATGTGTGTGAATATTATATGCTTGGCTGTAGGGGGTGCACTGTCCTTTGCGACATATTATCTGGATAAGAAAATCCCGGAAAAGAAGCTGAGATATTCGAATCCCTGGATCGAAGGGGTGTTTTCAGTGATTTATTTCCTGTGTTATATGTTATGGTTCTTTTTGGAATGGAGAACATTACCGATGGCAGAACAGATATGGCTTTGGGCGATGATTGCTGGTGGAGGCGTTTTTGCGTTTCGTGTGAGGATATGTTCGGCTAGGAAGAGGAGGAAAGTTTCTATTTAATTTACTAAGCCAGATCCCCGAACCGTAATAAAAGATGGAAAGGCATTCCTGTTCAGATTCCATCATCGGGAACTTCTAAGATAAAAAAATCGGCCTAAAAGCAGCTTTCAAAAAATCCAAACTCGCTTCAGCTCAAACAGTGGATTTTTTGAAAACTAACGGCCGATTTTTTCATCTAAGAAGTACCATCGATGACTTCATATTCACTGGAATGCCTTTCCATCTTTTATTACGTGTGTATCTAACGCTATAGTGAATTAATAGAGTGTCCGGAGCCGTTGTGATACCGGAAGTATATCTAAAACCAAGACTTCCATTGTAACTTTCCGGTTACACACAAAGGTTACAGTTCTCTATTTAATTATTATGGCATGTGAAACCGCAGGAATAAACTTACAAGGTCCTATCCTGTGCATACGGACTCATGGTTGGTAATTCTTAAGTAAAAAAGTTGACCGTTTGCTCACAAAAAATCCACTGTCTGAGACGAATGTCGAGTTTGGATTTTTGTGAGCTCGTTTTTAGGTCAACTTTTTTACTTTAGAATTTCCCCATGTTGGAGTCAGCACAGGATAGGACCTTGTAAGTTTATTCCGATCGGTGACAGCCGCCATGATGCATTAAATAGAAAATAATTCTTGTACATGTATCTCCACAGCGATATAATGAGAGGACTGGCAGAATTATCGAATGAATGTACTACTCAGACAGATTCAGCTTTTCGAACAGAGACAACGGGATATCAACCATACCAGAGCTATCGATGTACTGAAACTTGCGAAAATTCTGGGATGCAAAAGTGAAGAATTACTGGAAATCTGATTCAGATATGAGAATGGAGATAATATAGAAATTACCAGAGGAAAATTCATGAGTAAAACTACAATTATAACCAACGTACAAACCCGGCTCTTTGAGCTGCAAGACTTAAAATACCGTGATTTTCACGCAAAACTAATGCCGACAGTCAACAAAGAAAAGATCATCGGCGTTCGGACACCGGCACTTCGTATATTTGCGAAGAATTATGGAAAGACAGAAGAAGCAAAAGAATATCTGCAGATATTGCCGCATAAGTACTATGAAGAAAATAACCTGCATGGTTTACTAATCGAACAGATCAAAGACTATGATATTTGTCTGAAGGAAATAGACCGTTTCCTTCCATATATCGATAACTGGGCGACCTGTGATATGCTTGCGGTCAAGGTAGTGAAGAAACATCTGGACACTTTCATAGATGAAATATACCGGTGGATGGAATCTGACCATACATATACCATCCGGTTCGGTGTTAATATGCTGATGCGGTATTATCTGGAAGATGCATTTCGAATGGAATATCCGGAAAAAGTAGCACAGATCCATTCGGAAGAATATTATGTAAATATGATGCGTGCATGGTATTTTGCGACGGCACTCGCAAAGCAGTATGAAAAGATATTACCATTTATCGAGAAACAAAAATTAGATGTCTGGACGCATAATAAGACGATTCAGAAAGCCATCGAAAGCTACCGGATCACGCCAGAGCAGAAAGAGTATCTGAGAGGGTTAAAGATTAAAAAATGAAATCCATATCCATTTATACGATCACAAGAAATCAGAATATCAAACAGCTGCAAAAACTGGAACGTCAGTTATCGGGAAGAGACCATTTTCTGAAAATACGGGAATGGGAACTGGAAAGTATGAAAGCACTGACAGCCGAATTGGAAACCTGCATGGAGGATGTATATGCACTTCGTTTCTTTTATTCGTTTCAGATTCCGAGACTGGGAAAAGAATTTGATCTTCTGCAGATCAAGGAAGATCAGATTATTAATATTGAATTAAAAAGCGGTGTGGTATCGGATGAGGCCATTCGCAGACAGCTTTTGCAGAACCGCTATTATCTGTCGGTGCTTGGAAGAACGATTCATTCGTATACTTATATCAGCAGTCAGAACCGTCTGGTAAGACTGACGAATCATGATCATATAGCAGAAGCAGATTGGGATGAATTATGTAGACTTTTGAAAAGAGAAAGTCTGGATTATGACGGGAATATCGAAGCATTGTTCCGTGCAGAACTCTATCTGATCTCACCACTCAGAGAGCCGGAACGCTTTTTACAGAAAGAATATTTTCTGACGGCACAGCAAAGAGATATTGAACGACAGATTCTGAAAAAAATCCGGACAAAACATTCCGGCTATTACTGGTTCAGCGGACTTCCGGGGACAGGAAAGACGTTGCTTCTGTATGATCTGGCAATGAAATTGTCAGTGCGTCAGAGGGTCTGCATGATTCATTGCGGGGAATCAGGGAATGACTGGAGACTTTTGCATAAACGTCTGCGCCGGATAGAATTTCTGTCTGCCAGTCAGTTATCGCTTCAGACAGTAAAGCAGACGATAACCAAAAATGTGTGTACGGAAGAACCATCTGATATATTTTTAGAATCATACAGTGCTATTCTGGTGGATGAAGCACATCTGCTTTCCATGGAACAATTAAAGATATTAGAAGAGCGTAAAAAACAAATCCCGGTAATCTTCTCCAGTGATACGGAAGATATGATCTCGCCTGAAGAACTGGATCGTGAAATACCGCAGCGGCTTGCCGGTCTGCCGGATGTGCAGAGCTTTCATCTGACAAATCGTATCCGTACAAATGCAGAGCTATCTTCCTTTATCCAGAATATGATGGATTTGTCACGTAGGAAAGGGAAGAATGGTTATCCAAATGTTGAAGTAGTGTATGCGAATGATGATACAGAAGCAGCATATTTGTTACAAGGCTATATGAGACAGGGCTATCTTATGAATTCAGATGAGAGGGATGTGAACCGCCTGGCGGTCGTGATGGATGAACGGTATTATTATGATGAGGACAGTTATCTCCGTACGAGAAAGATTTGTGAAGATACTTATGAGACAACTTGTACAACAATGTGTAGAGACAGGAAATCAGATATAAGGATTCTTTTTCACCAGTTGAATCAGGCAAAAGAGAAACTGGCGATTGTGATCAAGGATAATCCGGAAGTGTATGATACGATTTTGAATCTATTACAGAAAGAAAAATTGCCTGGTTTCGAAATGCATGGTATAATATCTCTCAGGTAAAATATTAAATCAGAGAGGTTTTTACAATGGGAGAAAAAAATTACAGTAAAGTACCTGTATTTGAAAATGGACTGGCACAGCCTGTTTTCAAATTCACGGACGGAAAGACAGGAGAAAACTATGATCCTGCCACATCAAGTATCGTAAGATACTGCGTATATGTGGAATCTGACTACGACATGGACGGTGATGGAAAAAGAGATCTCGTCAAAGCATTTATTCAGGTTCCGAGAAGTGCTGTAGAAGGCAGTTATAAGGCGGCAACATTATATGAAGCACGTCCGTATTGTGCAGGGGTGCAGGCAGACGGATACGATCATATGAAAGAAGTAGAAAGCAAAGAATACCGCAAATTTGACTTTGCAGATCTTGACAAAGAAGTGCCTGCACGTATTCCGGAAGGGACGATCAGTGCCATGGATCTTGCGTTAAAGGCAGATCCGGCAGACTGGTATTATCCTGATAAAGGAAATAATAACAGCATGGTATATGAGAATCTGGATAATTTTAATTATTATCTGGTACGTGGCTTTGCAGTGGTCGTAAGTGCAGGATTCGGAGCACTTGGTTCAGACGGATTTAACTATGTCGGCTCCGAATATGAACGGGATGCGTTTAAGTTTGTTGTGGAATGGTTACATGGCGACAGAGTGGCTTATGCAGATCGTGAAGGAAAGATTCAGACGAAGGCAGACTGGTCCAATGGAAATGTAGCCATGACCGGAAGATCTTATGCCGGAACCATGCCATTTGCAGTTGCAACCACAGGTGTGGAAGGACTGAAAACAATCGTTCCGGTTGCAGGTATCGCAGACTGGTATACACAGCAGAATATGCAGGGTGCACAGCGTTACTGGCCAAAAGAGATGCTGAACAGTTTCCTGGCATATTTCTGTTCCAGCCGTTATAATGATGCGACATTGTCAGAAAAACAGTTGGATGATATTGCAGCATTTCATCATGAGTTGAGTCTCCAACAGTTAAAATGTGGATTCGATTATGATCCGGAATTTTGGGGAGCCGGAAATTATCGTCTGCATGCAGACCAGATCAAGTGCAGCGCACTGATCGTACATGGATTCAACGACGAAAATGTATCTACAAAACAGTTTGAAATGATGCATACCGCATTCGAACAGGCAGGGCAGACAGTAAAGCTGCTTCTTCATCAGGGACCGCATATCACTCCGACTATGCCAAATAAGAATTACGGAATCCTGATCGATGGAAAGTTCTATGATGATATCGTAAATGAATGGATCTCCCACTATCTGTATGGGGTAGAAAACAGTGCCGAAGAGATGCCGGAAGTACTTGCTCAGACGAACTATGACCAGAAAAAATGGGAAACAGAAAGTGCATGGGAAACAGAGTATACCATGAAGCTTACTTCAAAAGAAGAGAGTAAGACAGTGATTGATACAGACTGGGAAAAAGCCGGTGTCAGTGCAGAAAACTTCGATGATGTGATGGCACTGAAGTCTACAAATATGGCACAGCGCTATGTGACAGATCCATTTGAAAAAGCCGTGACTGTACAGGGAACAGTATGCCTGAACTTAAAGGCGGCATTAAAGGATGGTAATATCGAAACAGATTTCGATCCGGAAAACAGAAACGATGTGGATACACTGACCATGCAGCTTGGTAATTCCAAGGTGTCCGGTAAAATGGATGATGTAGAGATTGCAGTACTTCTCTGTGATGTATGTGATGAAGAATTCGACAGCATCCAGACGGTAGATTCGGAAAGAAATATCGTTCCGGTCACGACAGTAAAAGAAGGCGGAATCATGAATGGCGGAGATCTTCCGGCATTTGATGAGGCAGAATTTAATACCGTACATAAAAAATACCGCGTGATCACACGTGCATTTGCAGATCTGTGTAATCCGGAAGCAGGTTATGCGCCGGAGACAGCACAGAACAGTATCGAGCTTAAAAAAGGCGAATATCATGATTACAGCGTATATCTCAATGCGACAAGATATACTGTAGAGCCGGGACACAGACTTGCAGTAGTTGTTGCAACAGAAGATCCGGTGAACTGTCTGATCCATAAGACATATTCGGTAGAGATTGATGACAATTCTGTGATGGTGGAAGTTCCTGTGACAAAAGCATGCGAGGACATGGGACTGAATAAAGCAGAATAAATACGGAGAGATACACCATCCGGTTATTTGATTTTATGTGTTTGTTCTGTTGAAAATAAAAATCCTGTAATCTGAAATTTTTTCAAAGATTACAGGATTTTTTGTACAGAGAACAGAGGAAAATTGGAGAAAATGAATTTATAAGTTTTCTCTGTACATCTATTAAATTAGAAAATTAACGTTGTACACGTCCGGTACCATCACTTTCAATCATACCGAGTACTTCTGCTTCATTGATATAGTTCAAATCACCAGGAATGGTATGTTTGATCGCAGCGGCTGAAAGACCGAATTCCAGTGCCTTTTTCGCTCCCATATCAGCAAGAAATCCATGGAGGAATCCAGATGCAAAGGAATCACCGCCGCCAACACGGTCGACGATATGAAGCATATAATCCCGTCCTTTGTAAAAGTCGTCTTTTGTGCAGACGGCACCAGACCAGCCATTATCGGAAGCACTGATACTGTTTCTTAGAGTAGTAATAAGATGAGTAAAATGATAATAGTTCAGAACATTACGCATATGTTCCTCATCTACACAGATACTATAGTCACCGTCAATAAAATCAATTCCTTCTTCTGAGTAGCCAAGACATTTTGCGGCATCACGTGCGTTTCCGAAGCAAATGTCTACATAGTCCATCATTTCTGTTAACATTTTCTGCTTTCCTTTTATATCCTGTGTCCATAACTTAGAACGATAATTCAGGTCAAAAGAAACAGTCACATGATATTCTTTCGCTTTTCTTAATGCGGCAAAAGTTAGTTCCTTTGCTTCTTCGCTTAATACCGGTGTAATACCGGATACATGAAAAAGTGCTGCATCTTTAAAAATTTCATCAAAATCAAATTCATCAGGAGAAGCTTTGGTGATCGAGGAGTCTGCACGGTCATAAACTACACTGGAAGGGCGTATGGAAGCACCGTTTTCTAGGAAATAGATGCCGAGTCTTTTACCGCCACGGGCAACGTGGCAGCAATCCACACCAAGTTTTTTTAAAGTGCCGATTGCCGCATCTCCGATAGCATTTTCCGGAAGCTTAGATAAAAAAACAGAATGATGTCCAAACTGTGCCAGAGAAGCAGACACATTTGCCTCGGCACCACCATAATTGATCTCAAATTCGGATGCCTGGGCAAAACGCTGATATCCCGGAGGAGAGAGTCTAAGCATAATTTCACCTAAAGTTATAACTTTTGCCATCTTTATACCTCCCTGATTGAATGAACCAGTTCAACAGCCTCTTTTGTAAGTGCTGTGATATGTTCGAAATCACCGGCTTTAATAAGATCACCTTTTACCATCCAGCTTCCGCCGCATGCAAAAATCTTTTCATAACGCAGATAGTCCGGAAGAGTAGAAGCGCTGATTCCACCGGTTGGCATAAACTGCATCATATTGTATGGTGCAGCAAGAGCTTTGATCATCGGAAGTCCGCCGGATGGCTCTGCCGGGAAAAATTTTACAATCCGAAGGCCAAGTGCATATGCCTGTGCAAGTTCACTGGGAGTTACAACCCCTGGAGTTACAGGAATGTTTTTTTCAAGACAGTATTTTACGATTATTGGATCAAGACCAGGTGTTACAATGAATTTTGCACCGGCAGCAACGGCACGGTCCACCTGTTCTGTTGTAAGAACAGTGCCTGCACCAACTATCATTTCAGGGTAAGCTTCAGACATGATGCGAATGGATTCCTCAGCTGCATCGGTACGGAAAGTAACTTCTGCGCAGGAAAGTCCACCTTCGCAGAGTGCTTTTGCGAGTGGTTTTGCATCCTTTGTATCGTCCAGTACAACAACAGGCACGACACCGAACTGTCCAAGTTTTTTTAAGATTGTATTCATAATCGAAATCTCCTTTTTGGGAAACCAGACGGCAGGGAAAAAATATGCCATCTGGTAAATTGTCATAGTGGAAGAGAAGCAGAGAGTAAATTACAGAAGACCCTTCATTACTTCATAAGTTCCGTTTTCACGTATTGCGGTCAGATAGCTGCATACAGCAGATTCAAATCCAGGGATAAGAGTCAGATCTTCACTCCAGAAATCTGTGTTTGTGCATACTGCATGAACCAGATCGGCAACAGAATCATCTTTATGTGCAGCATAGAATTCCAGAACTGCCTTATCATCTTTTACCGTATATTCGTTGCCTGCTCTCTTGGCTGTCAGACCATCTTCTGTAAGTGTATATCCATTGTAAAATGCGATATAGAATGCAAAGGATGCAGTAATACATGCCGGAAGCTCACCGTTGCGTTCTACATAACCTTTCAAAGAAGGCATAACACGTGCTTTCCATTTAGAAGTTGAATTCAGGGAAATAGAAAGCAGTGCGTGATCAATGAATGGGTTTTTAAAACGTTCTGTTACGGCAGCAGCAAATTCTTCCAGTTCCGTCTTTGGAAGATCCAGTGTCGGAATGATTTCATCATAAATTGTCTTATTCATGAAACCGCAGATTACATCATCATGCATACAGTCTCTTACGATGTCCTGTCCGGCAAGGTAAGCACCAAGTACAAAGGAAGTATGAGCACCGTTTAAGATACGGACTTTTCTTTGCTTATATGGTTTGTGGTTATCTGTGATCAGGATCGGAAGATTAGCTTTGTCAACCGGGAATTCATCTTTGATAGACTGTGGTCCTTCAATTACCCAGAAACCAAAGATTTCACCCGTGTCGATCAGGTTGTCTTCATATCCTAATTCTTCGCAGATAGAAGCAGCTTCATTTCTCGGATATCCGGTTACGATACGGTCTACTAAAGTTGAGCAGAAGATATTCTCTTCCTTGATCCAATTCATGAATTCTTCGCCAAGATTCCATTGTTTCGCATACTGTAATACGCATTTTTCAAGTTCTTTTCCGTTATTGTCGATCAATTCGCATGAAAGAATGATGAAGCCTTTTCCCGCTTCCTGACCAAATTTCTGGAAACGACGGTACATGAACTGAGTCAGTTTACCAGGATAGGTGTCAGCAGGAATGTCTGTGAACTGGCAGGCCGGATCATAAGTGATACCTGCTTCTGTTGTGTTACAGGCAATGAAACGAAGATCCGGGTTATCTGCACATGCGAGAACAGCTTCAAACTCCTTATATGGATTCAGACAACGGCTTACACAGGAAATCACACGTTTTTTATTAATTTTCTGTCCATCCTGGAATCCGCGGAGAAATAGAGTATAAAGTCCCTCCTGTTCATTGATCATATCCGCAAGTCCCGGAGCGATTGGCTGGCAGAGAACAACTTTTGAATTAAAACCTGCCTTTTCGTTTAATTCATCGATAAAGTAATCAACAAAAGCGCGGAGAAAGTTTCCTTCACCAAACTGAAGAACGCGTTCAGGTGCAGATTCAAGCAGATATCCGTCATAACCCTGTTCCTTTAAAGTAGCATAAGATAATTTTTTCATAATTAAATTTTCCTTTCGTATAAATTTGTATTATAAAGTAACACCTTGTTTAAAAATTGCCATATCGTGGAAACCGGCTTCCTCGGATTTTGATTTTCTGCCAGAAGCAACTTCAAGAACAAAATCCAGAAGATTATCGGAAAGCACGTCTAAAGAAGTATCTTCTACCATAACACCGCAGTTGAAGTCAATCCAGTTTTGTTTCTTTTTGGCAAGCTGGTTGTTGGTAGAGATCTTAATGGTCGGTACCGGACTTGCAAATGGTGTTCCCCGTCCGGTTGTAAAAAGAACGATGTGCGCACCGGATGCAGCAAGAGCAGTTGAGGCAACCAGATCATTTCCCGGAGCACTCAAAAGGTTTAATCCTTTTGTCTTTACCGGCTCACCATAGGAAAGAACTCCCATAACCGGTGCACTTCCGGACTTCTGTGTACATCCGAGGGACTTGTCTTCCAGGCTTGAAATACCGCCTTTTTTATTTCCGGGTGAAGGATTTTCATAAATCGTCTGATTATGACTCTTAAAGTAATTCTTGAAGTCATTGACCAGCGATACGGTCTGGTTAAATAATTCTTCTGTCTCACATCTGTTCATCAGAGATACTTCGGCACCGAACATCTCAGGAACTTCGGTGAGGATGGTAGATCCACCCATGGAGATCAGTTTGTCGGAAAATGCACCGACTGTCGGATTGGCAGTGATACCTGATAATCCATCGGAACCTCCGCATTTCATTCCAATCACAAGCTCGGAAGCACTGATTGGTTCACGCTTGAATGTAGAAGCATAGGTGATCAGTTCTTTTACAATGTCTATACCATTGATGATTTCATCTTCACATTCCTGAGCAACGAGAAAACGTACACGACTGCTGTCGTAATCACCAATGAATTTTTTGAGTTCATCGATATTACTGTTTTCGCAGCCAAGTCCGAGAACCAGAACACCTCCGGCATTCGGATGATTGACAAGATCAGCCAGGATCTGACGGGTATTGTCCTGATCATCCCCCATCTGTGAACATCCGTATGGATGAGGAAATGCACAGACACCGTCAATCTGATCAGTTATATATTTCTGAGAGGCACGTTCAATTGCTGTTGCAACATTGTTGACACAGCCCACAGTAGGTATGATCCAGATCTCGTTCCGGACACCTGCACGACCATCTTTTCTACGGTACCCCTGGAAAAAAAGAGGCTTTCTTTCCGGAAGCGGAGTAGTATTCTTATTATAACTATATGTAAGAAGTTCTCCGAGACCTGTTTTTAAGTTATGTGTATGGATCCATGAACCGGCAGGAATATCTGCGGTTGCATGTCCGATAGAGTTGCCATATTTAATAATGGAATCACCGGTTTTTAAATTTTTAAGTGCGAACTTGTGTCCCTGCTGGATGTCTTCTGTTAATGTAACAACTATGTCATCAAGTTCAACTACAGTGCCTTTTGCCAGCGGCTGAAGGGCAACTGCAACATTGTCTAATGAATTGATTTGAATAAAAGATTTCAAGGAATCAACAAACCTCCGTTTCTAAATAATTTTAAAATGTAAGAGCTTACATAAAACATACATCTATGCGTGCTTGACGTCAATAGAAAATGAAGAAAAATAGAACAATAGTGAAAATGCACAAAATAACAAGAGGAATTTTATCTATAATGCCAATAAGATACAACTTGCATTTGTGAAAAAAATGACATATACTGAAAACATAGTGTAAGGGCTTACACACGAAGACAATCGGACAAAATGAAATTAAAAAAAGAAAAAGGGGAACAAAGAAATGATAAAATGGAAACGAATTGTCAGTACAATACTTTGTACAGGTATGGTCGCCGTACTGGCAGCCGGATGTGGAAACAGCAGCGGCACGGGAGCTAAGAAGAGAATCATTCGGGTTGCACTTTCCCAATCCGAGGAACATCCAGAATATAAAGGACTTGTGAAATTCAAAGATTATATTGAATCAGAACTTGGTGATAAATATGAAGTACAGATTTTCCCAAATGAACTTCTTGGTGGTCAGACAAAGGCGATTGAGCTGACCCAGACAGGAGCAGTTGATTTCACTGTTGCAGGTACTCCAAATCTGGAAATCTTTGCTGATGTATATGAAGTGTTTAGTATGCCATATCTGTTCACATCGGAGGAAGCTTACTTTGCGGCGATGAATGACACGGATTATATGAATAAAGTATATGCGTCTACGGAAGATACAGGACTTCAGGTTGTAACCTGGTATAATGTAGGAACAAGAAACTTCTATGCCAAGAAGCCGATTAATACACCTGATGATATGAAAGGGATGAAAATCCGTGTACAGCAGAGTCCGGCAAGTATCAAAATGGCAAAAGCATTTGGTGCGGCGGCATCACCGATGAGTTTTGGCGAGGTGTACACAGCAATCCAGCAGGGAGTTATTGATGGAGCAGAAAATAATGAACTTGCACTTACTGATAACAAGCATGGTGAAGTGGCAAAATATTTTACTTATTCGAAACATCAGATGATTCCGGATGTCCTGATTGCGAATTATAAATTCCTGAATGGTTTAAGCGACAGTGATCGCAAAGTGTTTGAGAAGGCGGCTCAGATTTCTACAGATACAGAACTTGCCGAGTGGGACAAAGATGTAAAAGCAGCAAAGAAGACTGCAGAAAAAGATATGGGAGTCACTTTTATTGAGCCGGATATAAATGAGTTCAAGGATAAAGTGAAAAATGTACAGGAAGAGATGCTTGAGGACAACTCGAATATCCGTGATCTGTATAATCATATTCAGAAATACAATGAACAGTATGCAGAGGAGGAAAAATAATGGAAACATTACACAAAATCAGAAAAGGTCTGAATACGGTCGTTTCAACAATCTGCGTAGTTTTATTTGCGGTTATGGTAATTGTTGGAACTTATCAGATCGTGACCCGATTCATTTTTAACAGTCCAAGTACTGTATCAGAAGAGCTTCTGACTTATACATTTGCATGGATGGCAATGTTTGCAAGTGCATATGTATTTGGAAAACGTGATCATATGAGAATGACTTTCGTAGTGGACAAGCTTCCAAAAACACAGAGAAAAATTTTCGAGATTGTGATCGAGCTTCTTGTGATCGCCTTCGCAGTCATCGTATTGATCTATGGAGGATTTACAATTATGGGATTGACAATGACACAGAAGACAGCATCTCTTGGTGTTATGATGGGCGTGATCTATGCTGTCGTACCAATCTGTGGCATCCTGATTGCTTTTTATGGGGTGTTGAACCTGATAGATTTGTGTAAAGGATATGAGAATCCTGAAAACGAGGAGGAAAAATAAATGAATATCGCATTAGTATCCGGACTGATTATCTTAGTCCTCTTAATTATTATGCTGATCGCAGGAGTACCAATTGCGGTGGCCCTCGGAGTGTCATCCGTATGTGCGATCCTGCCGGTTATGAACCTTGATGTTGCTGTACTTACCGGCTGCCAGAGAATTTTTTCTGGTATTTCTGTATTCAGCCTGCTTGCAATTCCATTCTTCATCCTTGCAGGTAACATTATGAACAAAGGTGGAATTGCTGTAAGACTTATCAACCTTGCAAAATTGATTACCGGACGTGCACCGGGAGCACTTGCCCAGACAAATATCCTTGCAAATATGTTGTTTGGATCTATTTCCGGTTCCGGTACAGCAGCTGCGTCTGCAATGGGCTCCATCATCGGACCAATCGAGAAAGAAGAAGGATATGATCCGAATTTTTCAGCTGCTGTTAATATTGCAACTGCGCCGACAGGACTTCTGATTCCGCCGAGTAATGTTATGATTACATATTCCCTGGTAAGTGGTGGTACCTCTGTAGCAGCACTGTTTATGGCAGGATATATTCCGGGAGCATTATGGGGAATCGCCTGTATGCTGGTTGTCTATATCATTGCGAAGAAAAAAGGTTATCGTGCCAAATCTGTATTTACAGCAAAAGAAGCAGGAAAAATTATTCTTCAGGCTCTTCCTTGCCTTCTTTTGATTATAATTGTAATTGGTGGAATTATTTTTGGTGTGTTTACCGCAACCGAAGGTTCGGTCGTAGCTGTTGTATACAGTTTGTTTTTATCACTTTTTGTATATCGTTCCATTACGATCAAAGAGATTCCACAGATTTTGAGAGAGAGTGCGGAAATGACAGGAATCATCATTTTCCTGATCGGTGTCTCCAGCATTATGTCATGGGTTATGGCATTCACCAATATTCCGACACTGGTATCAACAGCACTTCTTTCTGTCAGCAGTAATAAATTTGTGATTTTACTTCTGATCAATATTATCCTGCTGATCGTTGGAACATTTATGGATATGACACCGGCATGTCTGATTTTTACACCAATCTTTCTTCCGGTATGTACAGCACTTGGAATGGATACCATTCATTTTGGTATCATGATGATTTTCAATCTCTGTATCGGAACGATTACACCGCCGGTTGGAACTACATTATTCGTAGGAGTTAAGGTCGGAAAAGTTCAGATTGAAACGGTGTTTAAACAGCTTCTTGTATACTTTGCAGCAATTTTTATAGTACTGATGCTTGTTACTTATATTCCGTCACTCAGCTTATGGCTGCCGAAACTGATGGGATACATTTAAATTAAATATGCAACAGAAAAGGAGATTTGAATTATGAAACCATTTATGGATAAAGACTTTTTACTTTCAACAGAAACATCTCAGAAATTATTTCATGAATATGCAGAAAATATGCCGATCGTAGATTATCACTGCCACATTAATCCGCAGGAGATTGCGGAAGACCGTAAGTTTGATAATATCACACAGGTATGGCTCGGCGGAGATCATTACAAATGGCGTCAGATGCGTTCCAACGGTGTTGATGAATACTATATCACAGGTGGTGCAAGTGACCGCGAAAAATTCCAGAAATGGGCAGAAACTCTTGGAAAGGCAATCGGAAATCCACTTTATCACTGGAGTCACCTGGAACTGCAGAGATACTTCGGATATGATGGATATCTCAACGGAGATACAGCAGAAGAAGTATGGAATCTGTGCAATGCAAAGCTTCAGGAAGACGGAATGTCCGTAAGAAACATTATTCGTAAATCTAACGTAAAACTGATCTGTACTACAGATGATCCGGTAGATGATCTGAAATGGCACAAAGTTCTTGCAGAGGATGACAGCTTTGAAGTAAAGGTACTTCCTGCATGGCGTCCGGACAAGGCGATGAACCTGGAAAAGCCGGAATATCCAGAATACATGAAAAAGCTTTCAGAAGTCAGCGGTGTAGAAATCAAAAGCTTTGTAGATTTAAAATGCGCACTTTCTAAGAGAATGGATTATTTTGCAGAAATTGGATGCAGTGTATCTGATCATGCGTTGGAGTATGTAATGTATGCACCGGCTGAGGAAGAGACGGTTGATACGATCTTCAAAAAAAGGTTAAATGGCGAAAAGATCACAAGAGAAGAAGAAATGATCTTTAAAACTGCATATATGCAGTTTGTAGGAAAAGAATATCATAAGAGAAACTGGGTAATGCAGATTCACTACGGATGCAAGAGAGATAACAATGCATTTATGTATGAGCAGCTTGGACCGGATACTGGATACGATTGCATTAATAACTACGCACCAAGTGCACAAACGGCTGATTTCCTTAACTCTCTGATTGCAACAAATGAACTTCCGAAGACAATTTTGTATTCTCTGAACCCGAATGATAATGAAGCCATTGGAACCATTCTTGGATGTTTCCAGGGAACAGAAGCAGCAGGAAAGATCCAGCAGGGAAGCGCATGGTGGTTCAATGATCACAAGACAGGTATGATCGCACAGATGACATCACTTGCAAATCTCGGACTTCTTTCTAATTTTGTGGGCATGCTGACAGACTCCAGAAGTTTCTTGTCTTATACCAGACATGAATATTTCCGCAGGATTATGTGTGAACTGATCGGCGGATGGGTTGAGAACGGAGAATATCCGGCAGATTATAAGACCCTGAAGGAAATTGTGTGCGGAATTGCATACAATAACGCTGTAAGTTACTTTGGATTTGACCTGTAAATTCATCGATGTTAAAATAAATATCGGAGCTTAAAAAAGCATATCAGACAAAAGCTGCCTGATATGCTTTTCAAATTAAAGGCATATCTTAGAAGAAAACAGGAGAAACAGAGTGAATATATATGATATAGCAAAGCTTGCGAATGTATCAATCGCAACCGTATCGAGGGTTGTCAATGACAGTCCAAAAGTAAGTCAGAAAACCAAAGAAAAAGTCCTTGCAGTTATGAGAGATAATGAATATACACCGAATGCATTTGCAAGAGGTCTGGGGCTTGGAACGATGAAAACAGTGGGAATTATCTGTCCGGATATTTCAAATATTTATATGGCGAAGGCAGTCTCGTATCTGGAGAACAATCTTCACGACCATGGATATGACTGCATTTTAGGATGCAGCGGCTTTAAACAGGAAGAAAAGGAGAACTATGTAAAACTTCTTCTTTCTAAGAAGATTGATACGCTGGTACTGGTGGGATCTACGTATGCAGGCAATGGAAACGATGAGTCTGATACAGATTATATACGGGAAGCAGCAGAACAGACTCCGGTATTTATGATCAACGCAAAAGTTACGGGTGAGAATATCTATTGTACTTATGCAGATGATTTTCAGGCAACATACGATGTAACAAAAGCATTTTTGCGAAGAGGAAAAGAAAAAATACTTTTCATGTATGATTCTGATTCATTCAGTGCGAATCAGAAGATGGCAGGTTATGAGGCCGCGCTTCAGGATGCAGGGTATCCGATTCGGGGCGATCTGAAATTCAAAACAAAGAATGAAATTGAATATACGAAAAATATGCTTTTAGAATATAACCGTGTACTGGATTTTGACAGTGTGCTTGCAACAGAGGATGGAATTGCAATTGGAGCTGTTAAGTATGCCAAGATCAAAGGACTTTCTCTTCCGGACGAACTGGCGGTCGCAGGTTATAACAACTCGATTCTGGCAATCAGCAGTGAACCGGAACTTACTTCCGTGGACAGTAAACTGGGGGTTATGTGTAAGAATACGGTCGAACGTATGGTAATGCTTCTGGAAGAAGAGAAGCCGGTTGAAAAAAATGTATGTGTGCCTTGCGAAATCGTACGCAGATGTACAACTGATTTTTAGATCAGAAGAGAGGATGAAATAATATGAAGAGCCTGACAGAAGGCAATACATATCGTAATTTACTTGAATTTGCATTTCCAATCCTTCTTGGCAATCTGCTGCAGTTAACTTATAATGCAGCAGATTCGATAATCGTTGGAAAATGCGCAGGAGAAGATGCGCTTGCAGCAGTTGGAATCAGTAATCCAATCATGTCAATTATTATTTTAGGTGCATCGGGACTTTCAATTGGAGCATCAGCATTTATGGGAAACGCTTATGGAGCAGAAAAACTGGAAGAAGTCAGGAAAGCATTTGCATCTGTGGTTTTTGTGGGTGCGATTTTATCAATCATTATTCTAGGTGTAAGTCTGAATGGATATCATTTATTTATGGGGATTTTTCAAGTCCCGGATAAAATCTATCTTCTGACAGAATTTTATTTGAAAATTATTCTGTTTAGTTTTCCATTTACATTTCTATATAATATCATAACAGCGGCACTTCGGAGTATCGGAGATTCCAGGACACCGATTGTTTTTCTGGGGATATCCTGTATGCTGAATGTCATTCTTGATCTGGTTTTTGTGGGGGAATTTCAGATGTCGGTTGCCGGAGCGGGATTGTCTACTTTGATTGCCGAATCGTTTTCTTGTATTTTGTGTATACTGCATGTATATAAAAATGTTCCGCTTTTGGCACTTAAAAAAGAAGAGTGGAAGCCTGATAAAAGAATTATTGTGATTATTTTAAAAAATGGAGGAGTTACTGCGTTGCAACAGCTGATGCAGCCAATCGGAAAAGTTCTGATCCAGGGATGTGTTAATTTGTATGGAGTGAGCATGATTGCTGCTTTTAATGCAGTTAACCGGGTAGATGACTTCGCTTGTATACCAGAGCAAAGTATTAGTCATGCAATGATGACTTATATCAGTCAGTGTGAAGGTGCAAAAAATGAGGAAAAAAAGCAAGAAGGATTCCAAAAAGGTATGAAACTGGAAATTATTTATGGTGTCTTGATTTTTCTTATTGTTTTTTTATTTAGAAATCAGATTATTCATATTTTTGGAAGTGGGAAAATGGAAAAAATCGGAGCCGACTATCTGAAGTGTATTGCTATTTTTTATATTCTTCCGGGAATTACAAATGGAGTTCAGGGATATTTCAGAGGAATTCAGAAAATGAAGGTTACATTGATTGCGACTTGTATTCAGATTACATTAAGAACACTTTTTGTTTATGTATTGATTCCAAAAACGGGCATGAATGGAGCTGCATATGCTTGTGCTATTGGATGGAGCGTTATGATTTTATATCAAGTATGTACATACAGAAAATATAAGATTCGGTAATAAAAGCATGTGGAGAAATAAAGTTGAATAAAACAGCCTTTTTTCAAGAATTCATGGTCACAAATCCCGGAATTCATGGCCAGTTATAACAATATTTGTAACTATCGTGGTACAATGAATACAATAATTATGTGAATAAATACGGAGAAAATATAAATGTTTCAGATAGCAATGATAGAAGATGAAGAAGATACAAGACAGGAAGTGGAAAGACTTATCAGCCGGGAGTTCGAGAAACTTAAGGTGCAGGATATAACCACCGAAATATATAAAACAGCCGAAGAATTTCTGGAAGTTAAGAAGCACTACGATGTAGTTATCTCAGATATTGATCTTCCGGGGAAAAGCGGGATCAATCTGGGAAGAATTTTAAAGGAAGAACAAAAAGATATCTGCCTGGTATTCCTGACATCGTACGCCGAATTTGCAGTGGATAGTTATGTCCTCGAGGCATATCAGTATATTTTGAAAAGAGATATGAAAGAGCGTTTGCCGGCAGTATTACAGAAAATTTATCAGGAAAAGCAAAAAGAGAGCCAGAATTTCTTCTGGATCGGTGGGGTGACGGACCAGAGAAAATTATATCATAAAGACATTATCTGTATCCGCAAGGTCAAAGGGCAGAAGTATGTTGAATTTGTAATGGTAAATGGCGCATACAAAGAACGTCTGGCGCTGCATCAGATTTTTGAAGACCTGAAAAGTCCGGCTTTTATATTTGCCGGAAGAAGTTATATTATCAATATCGATCATGTGGATCGGATCACGACGGCTGCCATCTATCTGGAAGACGGACTTAAGATTCAGGCAGGAGCAGAACTTATTCAGGATGTGAAGACACAGATCATGGAATACTGGAGAAATGTAGAATGAAAGAATGGACGAGAAAGCGAAAATCAGATGTTTGTATGGGGATTCTGCTGCAAATATATTTCTTCTTTCCATGGATCCGTATAGACGGAGGGTATCACACGATTCACGTGTATCTGATCGAGATCTTCCGGAAAGGAAGCTGCATCAAGGCATATAATTATATTTTCTTATCTGGGCATCCAATCTTATGGAAATATTCCGGTTTTGCGGCAGTGACATTTACCATGATCATAGCATTTATGATTGTGATGCAGATGATCGAACTATGGCAACTGTACAGACATATGAAAGGGATCAAAACGTTTGATATACACAGGTATGTCTGGGTTCTTGCCATCGTTCTTTTTTTCTTATATCTTGATGCTTCATACATCTATCTGGATGACAGTGCGCTGTTCAAGCTTAGAATCTATATGTATATGGTGATATTCATAGGTATTATTGGAATCTGGATGTTTCTGGATATCGAGGCGGCTGCATGGGATACGGAGACAGCAAAGCATAAGACAGAACTGAAAGAGCGGGACGAACAGTTGCTGCAGGTAAAAGTGAAAGCGCTGGAAGAAAAATATCAGGAAATGTTAAAGAGCCGGAAGGTTGTACATGATATGAAAAATCACCTGCTTGCATTGAAAAAATACGATCAGGAGAGAGACTGGGAAGGACTGCACCAGTATCTGAATGAATTAAGTGATGATATGCTGGATGACAGCTATCAGATCTGGACGGGTAACCGCATGCTGGATATGATCCTCAATCAAAAGACGAAAGATGCAAAAGAGAAAGAGACGGATATGCAGATTGAGACAGAAGTATTTGCAACCCTTCCGTTTTCAGACAGGGAGATTATTTCACTTTTTGGAAACGTTCTAGATAATGCGCTGGAAGCCTGTGAACGGATCCAAGATAAAAAGCGCTGGATAAAAATTAAGATAAAAAAGAAGAATCATTTATTATATATTGAGACCTCAAATGCAATTAAAGAAATGCCGGTGCAGAATCAGAAGGAATTTGTATCAGTAAAAGAAGATGAGATACTTCATGGATATGGAATGAAGAACATACAGGATATTGTCAGAAAATATGACGGCATATTCCGATATAAAATTTACGGGGAGTATCTGGTCTGTATCATCTCGATATATGATATAAGAGGGGCGGAAGAGGAATGAGAATGGAAGAGAAAAAGAGACGGATGAATATTATTCTGGGGATCATACTTCAGATATATTTTCTGTTTCCGTGGATGAATATAACGGGAGAACGGAAGAATTTTATTATGTATGTAATTGCTGTGTTGAGAAATCACAGTTGTGCAGATACATATAACACGACGTTTTTAGACGGAGCAGCAGATGCATTACCACTGGATATTCATACACTGGCAAAAACATTCACGGTATGTGTTATGCTGTATGTCGTTCTTGAAGTAATCGAAACAATGCGGCTTATCTGTAACATCAAGGGATGGGAAATAAAATTTTTATCTATCATAGAACTTATCGGATTATTTGGCAGCATTTCTGTTCATTGGATTTGGAATGAGAGAGGCATTTTCCGGAAGCTATGGATATGATAATGAATTACTAGGGCTTGGGCTGACTGAGATTATGAAGGACTGCCTGATTGTGATCGTACTGATATCATTGTTTTTGATTACGGTTGTCATGGTATTCTACCGGAAAAAACGGATGGCGGATGATGGGATTTTCCGGACACTTGGCATGCGGAGCAATGCCGTGTTCTGGTCCTGGATCGGAGAATTACTTGCCGGATTTGCGGTGGCACTGGTGACAGCATTTGTGATTGGAAGAGCCATTTTGTTTGGCATATATGCCGCTGTTATACAGCATTTTCCTAAAATCGATATGAAATCAGAGGTATCGTGGAAGGTGTATCTGATCACGGCAATCGTGATAGCTGTTATCTGTTTGTTTGCTTTTGGTATCTCTGGGGATATCCATGCAGGAGAACGTTCCGCCGATGCCAGAAATGCAGCGGTGAAAAGTGAGAAGATTCCGGGAATATACAGAAAAGCAGGGGCGTTGATTAGCGGGCTGCTGGGAGTAATCGTCCTGTATCTGTATACACAGAGAAGATTTTCAGAGAGTATCTTTCTTTTGTGTGGGTTCTTCCTGTGTTTGTATGTTTTTCTGTATAATATAGGTGCCATGATCCTGCGTAAAAAAGAAGCTTGTAAAAAGTACATATACGAAGACAGAAGCAGCGAAAAAGCGGCAGATGGAGCGAATCCTTGAATGTGTGATGA